>CAZFOM010000017.1:0-27050 GCA_964520155.1 uncultured Rickettsiales bacterium | reverse complement strand
TGCAGGATCCTAATGCCGCGTCCAAGGGGTATAGAGCGCCTGAGCGTCCTAAGCATCCTTTTGCTGTGTTTTATAACTCACCAAAACGCGAGGCACTTCGTGCCTTTGCACAAATTGAAGAGAATGGTGTAAAACACTACGAAACCGCAAAAAACAAAGTCAGTCGCAATCAATGTAAAGAATCCGATCTGCATGATGTCAATCGGGTGATGTTTATCCCCGCCACGATACGTGCTTACAATCGTTTCTGTGAGTGGATGAAACACGAATTAGGGGAGGAGGGTTATTATGATCGGCCTATTTGTGTTCGTAATACCGGTTTGTGCGACGGAAAACTGCTGATTCCTCTCACGCAAGGGTTTTCACCCACCAAAGATCATCCTGCCAAGGGTAGTATTGCCGAAATTATCATCATAGATTCCTCTCAGCATGGCGCGTGGAAAGAGGGGCATGACGTGTTTGAGTCTTTTCGCAAGGCTTCTGAAAAGAAACCTACAAAGCAACAAGCCGGTCGTAAAGAATTGCAAGTAAATTCCCAGAGACTGAATCCTGCCGAGCTCGAAGCATTCAAAACACAATACGCTTTTCACATGCGCTATTTTCATGAGTTAAATACCAAATTGAACAAAGACAAACAGCGTGCAAATACGCCTGAACATATTCGAACCAACCGCTCACAATTCGCGGTGGTGCTGCCGGTTCGAGATCAGGATACGGATTTTGAAACCGATGAGCAGATAGCACAGCGATTGGAGGAGCTGTTAATCCTTAACCAGAGCATACACGCAGTAGCAGCCAGCAGAGCCACAGAGGAATGGAAACAGCTCTATCTATTTCAGGCAATATCCATGAATCATGCGCGTAAGAAAGAGGGTAAACCCGTTGCGATTCCTGAAACGATGCTCATTGATATTGATCCCACCATGCATTCCCAATTGCTTGCCCAAATCCAAAACGAACAACACAAATCGAAATCAGCACAAAGATAAATTATCAGGAAAAATCAAAAGATTTATTTCTGATACGGAATGAAATACGATTTCATCTGCGAATCACAGGGTTTCGCTTTACAGGCGGTGATTTCTCGTCTAAAAACGTGGTAAATACGCAACAGGGGTAATCGCCATGGATCAACCATCGGTATTTCAAGGACAAAGTAGCAATTCACCCGCGCCATCCACCAGCAAACGCGCGCATGTGATTGTGGTGGGGAACGAAAAAGGCGGATCGGGCAAGACCACCGCGACCATGCACCTGATCGTGGCGCTGTTGCGCCTTGGGTTTGCGGTAGGCAGCATGGATCTCGATTCGCGCCAGCGTTCGATTTCGCGCTACATCGAGAATCGTCGCCAGACCATCACCAAGCACGGGGTGGCGCTTCCTCTGCCGCATCATATTGTTGTGCAGCGCAGTCCCCTGCATCTGCTACAGGAAGCGGAAGAAGATGAGCGTGAGCGTTTCACCAAAGGAATTTCGCGCATTCTGCACAATAATGATTTTGTCGTGATTGACACCCCAGGCAGCGATACATTTCTGTCGCGCCTCGCCCACTCCTTCGCCGATACCATCATCACCCCAATTAACGATAGTTTCGTGGATCTCGATGTGCTCGCCACCGTCGATGGCCAGTCCATGACCGTTAACCGCCCGAGTATTTACAGCGAGATGGTATGGGAGCAGAAACTCCAGCGCGCCAAGCGCGATGGCGGTTCGATCGAGTGGATCGTCATGCGCAACCGTCTGTCCAACATTGATGCGCGCAACAAGCGTTTCATGACGCAGGTACTTGCTGAACTGTCGCGCCGTATTGGTTTCCGTGTGGCACCCGGATTCTCCGAGCGCGTGATCTTCCGCGAGATGTTCCTGCAAGGCCTCACCGTGCTCGATGTGATGGATACGAGTGCCAATGTCAGCGTATCGCTGTCGCATGTCACCGCGCGGCAGGAGGTGCGTGAACTGCTGAAAATGCTGAATATCCCCGCGATCAATGACCGTATCGCCGAGGTACGCCTGTCCGAAACGCTGCAACAGATGAAAGAAGAAAAACCGACAGCGGAAGAGACCTCACCAGAGGCTTCGTCCGAAACCGCCAATCAGAACGAGCCGGAACCGCTGGCTGAGGCGGTCTAGTCTGGGGTGACGTTTCTACTCACATTGGCCGTACTGATCGGGTTGTTGTTTGGCGTCCGTTTTCTGTGGCGCTCCATCCGACCTGAACGCAAAGAACGTGCAAAGCGCACCCTGTTATGGGCAGCCGCATTAGCCGCAGGCGGCTTTCTGCTCAAGCTGGTGGGCGGAAAATTTCTGCCCATCCTCAATGCCGTGATGTTCTTTGCGCCCTTCTTTGCCCCCGTGCTTGAGCGCTGGGCCTCGCGTTACCGCGCAGAAACCACCTCGACCACAAGGGCATCTTCTGCGATGACCCGTGAGGAAGCCTGTCAGGTACTGGGGGTCAGCAACTCCGCCTCGGAGGAAGAAATCCGCGATGCGTATAAGCGCCTGATGATGAAAAACCATCCCGATGGCGGCGGCACCGATTACCTCGCCCAGAAAATCAATCAGGCGCGTGACACCTTGTTGAAAAGCTAGATTTTCTCAATTTATACTCTATGAATGGGGCTTCCTTTCGGAGCTCTCATGTCCCAAACCCACCAGTTCGATCTTTCCATTTTGCGTGAATACGATATTCGCGGCATTGTTGGCCAAACCTTAAGCTGGGTGGATGCCTACTGGATCGGCCGTGCGTTTGGCACCGTGGTGGGTAAAGGCAAACATCTCCCCAAAATCGCTGTCTGCTATGATGGGCGCTTAAGTTCCCCCGAGCTGGAGCAACATCTGGTCAACGGGTTGCATGATGCCGGCGTCGAAGTCGTGCAGATCGGCTGCGGACCTACGCCCATGCTGTATTATGCGGTATGTTCACTGGAACTGGATGGCGGGGTGATGGTGACCGGATCGCACAATCCGCCAACGCATAACGGCTTCAAGTTCATGCACGGCAGAAAGCCCTTCTTCGGGCAAGATATCAAGGATCTGGGAAAACTCGTGCGCAAGGAAAAATATCTCTCAGGCGTGGGTAAGCTCAGCCCGCAGGATATTCGTATGCGATATCTCAGAGCACTGCTCGACGCTTTTGGCGGCACGCGCGAACTGCGTGTGGCGTGGGATGCGGGCAATGGCGCCGCGGGCGAAGTCATGTCGGCATTGTGCAAAACCTTGCCTGGCGCACATATCCCGCTGTTTGAGAAGATTGACGGCCATTTCCCCAATCACCATCCGGATCCGACGGTGCCGGATAATCTGACGCATCTGATCGAAACCGTGCGCCGCGAGAAATGCGATGTGGGCATTGCTTTTGATGGCGATGGGGATCGCATCGGCGTGGTGGATGAACAGGGCACGGTCATCACCGGCGATCAGTTGATTGCAATCCTTGCAAGCGACGTGATCCGCAAGCGCCCGGGTGAGCCGATCATTGCGGATGTGAAAGCCAGTCAAACCTTGTTTGATTTCATTGAGAAATCCGGCGGTATACCGGTGATGTGGAAGACCGGTCACTCGCATATCAAAAACCAGATGGCCAATCTGTCCGCTCCCTTTGCAGGCGAAATGAGCGGGCATATTTTCTTTGCCGATACCTATTACGGCTATGACGATGCGCTCTATGCAGCGGTGCGCCTGCTTTCGATTCTGGCCTCAGGTGCAAAACCTGCTTCTGCTTATGCGAAACTGCTACCTCCTACCTACTCCACCCCCGAAATCCGCTTTGCGTGCGATGAGGAAAAGAAATTCAAGATCGTCGAAGACGTGAAAAAGATGCTGGTGAAAGAAAAAGCACGCTACAGCGATATAGACGGGGTACGCGTCATGAATGAACATGGCTGGTGGCTGCTTCGCGCATCCAACACGCAGGCCGTGCTGGTAGCGCGCTGTGAATCCACTACTAAGGAAGGACTTGCGTGGCTCAAAGAGGATCTGCGCGCGAAACTATCGCCCGCGGGTCTTGTGCTACCCGAAACATCCGATCCGCATGAACGGGTGTGTGCATGAATCTGTTTCACCTGATACGCGTAGGAGTCTGTATGGCCTTGTTTGGTTTGTTTGGCGCGGCGAAGGCCGAGACGGCTGCGGCCGGTTCTGCCTATGATTTTTCGTTTAAGACGCTGATGGGGCAGGAACCGTTGCCGCTATCGAATTTCAAAGGCAAGGTGGTGATGATTGTCAACACCGCGTCTGAATGCGGCTTCACCCCGCAATACGAAGGGTTGCAGACACTCTATGATGCTTACAAAGACAAAGGCTTTGTGGTGATTGGCGTGCCGAGTAACGATTTCGGCGGGCAGGAACCCGGCAGCAACGAAACCATCGCCGAGTTCTGCAAACTGAATTACGGCGTGACGTTCCCGATGGCCTCCAAGGAGGTAGTATCGGGTAAGGACGCGCACCCGTTTTACCTCTGGGCGAAAGAAAAACTCGGCTTCGGTACGGCTCCGAAATGGAATTTCCATAAGTATCTGATCGATCAAAACGGCGCCCTCGTCGATTACTACAACTCCACCACCGCCCCTGACGCAGATAAAGTAAAAAAACGCGTGGAAGAGTTGCTTGGGCGGTAGCTCCAGATTGCTAGGCATAGCGCATTTGTTCGATTAAGTTACCTCGGAGAGATTGACTCGGATCTACCGTCCCTCGGTCTGTAGGCTGCTTAACCTGCTTCTTGCAGATTTGACAAACTCCGTTCCATTACCCAGCATGTATTGCGATTCGAATCAAATAAATACTACATGGGTTTGCGCAGAACCGCTTCAAGCAAGCCCATGACCATATAACCAAACAAAAGTACACTGAGCGAAGCGAAGGACTTTTGTTTGAGATTGTGGCGCACCCGGAGAGATTCCCGCGTGTGAAACACGCTGTTTTAATAGGTTCGAATCTTTTTCTCCGGCGTGCTCACTTCGTGGTGCACCCGGAGAGATTCGAACTCCCGACCCTCGGTTCCGAAGACCGATGCTCTATCCGCTGAGCTACGGGTGCAGCGCGGTTCTTTCTGGCACGGGTTGCAAGGGATTGCAATTATCGAACATCCCTTTATCGCCTAAAATACTGGAAACTTCCGACGTCCCCCTGTAATGAATGCATCCAGAGTAATACATGGGGAGCATTATGCTAGCGTTTATCCGGCGGTTTCCGCTATGGCAATGGGTGTTGTTTGGCCTTGTTACCGGAGCGTTGTTCGGATTTGTTCTGGAGGAACAGGCTGCTTCGCTCAAATGGATTGGGCAGATTTTTATCAACCTGATCATGATGGTAATCGCTCCGCTCGTATTTTTCTCGATTGTTTCGGGGGTGATCAGTCTGGGCGATCCCAAATTGCTGGGTCGGATGGGGATGAAATCCCTGCTCGCATTTCTGGTAACTACCGTGATAGGGATCGCAATCGCGCTGACCGTCGCAAATGTGCTACCACCCGGACTCGGCGTACCGCAGGAAGTGACGTCGCGGCTGGATACGCTCGAGAGCACGCTGGTAGAGGATCAGCAGGAGAAAGCGCCAACGGTGGCGGAAATTCTGATCGGTATCATCCCCAATAACGCACTTCTGGCGATGACCGAGCGCAACATTCTGCAGGTCATCTTCTTTGCGATCGTCGTGGGGGTAGTGATGGTGCTGATGCAGGGTCAGACGCCGCGCATCACGGAAATCGTCCATGAAGCAGCCAATATCTTCTACAAAATCATCGAGCTGGTGATCCTGCTCGCACCGCCCGCCGTTTTTGCGCTCACCGCCTGGACGGTTGGAGTGATGGGAATTGATGCGATCATCGCCCTGTCCAAATTTGTCGGTGTCGTCGTGCTGGTGTGCCTGATGCAATATGTGGTGCTTGCCGCTATGGTCGTGGTGTTTACTCGGCTATCGCCTTTGCCTTATATCAAAAAATGTCTGGAATTTCAGTTAATCGGGTTTTCGACGAGTTCCTCGAGTGCCACGCTTCCCACCACCATGCGCGTCGCGCAGCAGCGTCTGGGTGTCTCCTCCATCACCGCCAGCATGGTGATCCCGCTGGGCGCCACGGTCAACATGAACGGTACGGCGATTTACCTCGCCGTGTGCGCGGTGTTCATCAGCCAACTCTACGGCATTCCACTCAGCATGGATCAGTATCTCGTGATCATCACCACCATCACGCTGGTTGCCATCGGCACCGCTGCAGTTCCCGGCGGTTCTATCGTGATGATGCCGATTGTCTTTGCCTCCGTTGGCCTTCCGGTGGAGGCGATTGCGCTCATTTTAGGGGTAGACCGCATTCTTGATATGGTGCGCACCACCATCAACATCACGGGTGACGTCGCCACTGCCGTGGTGGTGGATCATAGCGAAGGCAAACTCGATACACAGCGCTATACGGATTCGGTGTGAAAATAGATTGAATGAGAGTAATCCTGAGTTTAAGCTAAGCGAAAAAATTCCGCGGAGCATCGCAACACATGACATGGACGAGGCGCGTGTCAGGCTCTACGGAAAGCATCGTTTTTGTACACGGAAACCGCTGAAAAAACCATTCAATGCCGAACCATCTGGCTATCCGATATTCACCTGGGCACCCGAGATTGTAAGGCCGGTTTTCTTCTGGATTTTTTGCGTAAGTATGAGTCGGAGAAACTCTATCTCGTGGGCGATATCATCGACGGCTGGAGTTTGAAGAGCCGTTGGTACTGGCCGGTGACCCACAGCACGGTCATACAGAAGATCCTGCGAAAATCGCGCCATGGTACCAAAGTGATTTTCATTCCCGGCAACCACGATGAGTTCCTGCGGCCGTATGTGGATATTGACATCGGCGATATCACGTTGCTGCGCGATGATGTTCATGTCACGGCGGATGGAAAAAGATTACTCATCATGCACGGTGATGAATTTGATAGCGTGATGGCGTATGCGCGCTGGCTGGCTTACGTCGGGGATTATTTTTACATGCAACTGCTCAAGATCAATCGCTGGTTGAATCACATGCGGCAAAAAATGGGGCTGTCCTATTGGTCATTATCCGCCAGAGTAAAAAAGAAGGTCAAACATGCGGTTCAGATCATCAGCGATTTTGAGTATTATCTGGTTGACGTCGCGAAGCGTCGCCAGGTGGACGGTGTGGTGTGCGGTCACATCCATCATCCGGAGATCAAGTATGTGGATGGCATTCTCTATTGCAACGACGGTGACTGGGTGGAGAGCTGTACGGCGCTTGTGGAATGGTATGATGGCAGGTTGGAGATCATTTACTGGGTCGATGACAAGCAACTCGCATTACCGTTATAGCGTCCGCAGGAGTGACGTAAAATCCAGTTTGGCAAATACGCGACGATGAGATAGAGATGGGTGTAGTCGAGCGGTGCATGGCAAAACGCAACCATATAACACGCGTAACATGCATGACTGAAATGACATCTGTTCATGAGAAAATCAAGCCTCAAGCAGCGGGCTTTGCCGCACCCTTTTTGAAGGCCATTCACGATTTTGTGTTTAGCCATGTGCATGGCGGGCAGCTTATCTACAACACCTCGTGGGAGGATCCGCGCATTGATCGGCAATTGCTCAAGCTCGATCATAACAGCAAGGTGGTGATGATCACCAGCGCCGGTTGCAACGTGCTCGATTATCTGCTTGATGGCCCTGCACAAATCGATTCGGTGGATGTCAATTTCCGTCAGAACGCGCTGCTGGAACTCAAACTCGCCATGATCCGGCGTGGTAACTTCTCGGACTTTTTTGCGTTTTTCGGCATCGGTTCACACTGTCACTACAGGGACGTGTATCGTTCCATTCGTCAAGATTTACCTATGTTTGCACGCGCATACTGGGACAGTCGGATGCATTTTTTTGACCCGCGTGGACTCAAAAAATCTTTCTATTACCGAGGTACATCGGGGGCTGCGGCCTGGATGATGTGTAGCGTTCTGTTCAAAACGAAACCCCACCTTAAAACGCTTGCTATGCAGCTGCTTAACGCAACCTCGCTTGAGCAGCAGCGTGAAGTGTTTGCCCGACTGGAGCCTAAAATTTGGAATGCACTGAGCAGTTGGCTGGTGCGTCAGCGCCTCGTGATGACCTTGCTTGGGGTTCCACGTCCGCAGGTTAAACTCATCGAAGACGGCTACCCGGGCGGTCTGGGTGGGTTTATTAAGGATAAACTACGGCATGTCATGTGTGAGCTACCTACGGCAGAAAATTATTTCTGGCGGGTGTATTTGACCGGTTCCTACACGGATAGCTGTTGCCCCAATTACCTTCTGCCGCAGCATTTTTCCACCCTTAATTGTTACGCATCCCGCGTGCGTACCCATAGCTGTACGATCAGCGAGTTTCTCAAAACCCGCCCGGGAGAATACACGCATTACATTCTGCTCGACCATCAGGACTGGCTTGCCTGGCACGACCCAGCCGCGCTGCGTGAAGAATGGGAGCACATCTTTGCAAACAGCCGGCCAGGTACGAAAATTCTCATGCGCTCGGCAGGTCTCAATCTGGATTTTGTGCCCGCAGATATTCGCGTACGGCTTCGCTTTTTCCCCGAAATGACCGAACCATTGCATCAACTTGACCGCGTAGGAACTTACGGAAATCTCAGTTTTGCCGAGGTATTATGAGCATCGCCCTGAAATCTGGTACACATCCTGCTTCTTCGATCGAAAAGTATTACCGGTTTCATGCGCACATTTATGACATCACACGCTGGAGTTTCCTGTTTGGACGCACCGCCATCCTGCGTGAAGTGTCCATGGTTGCAAGGCCTACGCGCATCCTCGAAGTCGGGTGCGGCACCGGTAAGAATCTGCTGAATCTGTGCCGCTATTTTCCAGACGCGCAGGTCACGGGTGTAGATCTGTCTGAGAGTATGCTGGACGTTGCATTTCACAAAACGGCGTCGCTTGGCACACGTGTGCGACTGATACATGGTTCCTATGACCGTACCTTTCAAAGCCGGCACCCTTTCGACATGATTCTGTTTTCGTATGCGTTGACGATGTTCGATTCTGGATTCAGTGAAGCGATAACGACTGCATACCGCGATCTTTCCCCGGGTGGCCATATCGCAGTGGTGGATTTTCACGATACACACTTTGGGGCATTTGAACGCTGGATGGGTATGAACCATGTGCGGATGAACGGCCAGCTTCACCAGCAGCTTACGACCCAATTCCATCCTCGAAGCGACCGAATTCTCGACGCCTATGGCGGAATCTGGCGCTATTTATTATTCGTTGGACAGAAACAAGCTGAGTAGACCTCGTATTATAAATGGCGCGAAGAAACCTACGTACGCTTCCACCAAAAACAGGTTTCTCTTATAGCAGATGAAGCCAAAACTTTACTCCATCCACGGGCTAGTCTCGAGGTCTAGTTTTTTTGCAAGTGCTGGGTCGATTGCCAGCAATCCATTCCATAGCGATACAAGGTTATCATTCTCGGATTCAGAATGTGTGTTCGTTTGCCCATTTGAGGGTGTCCAATCATTGCTTTGGTCATCGCTTCTGTAAGACGCTGAACTAAAAAACACGGCCGTTTTACGCACAGAAGGATTCCTGTCATCATCCGGTATAGAGGTGATCAAAGCAGATCCATCCTGTGAAACCTGCTGAACCGAAGCAGGTATCTGGCTAAACAACGTTGCGGGCGTTGGCGTTGGTGGGTTCACCACTACAGGTACTGGATTGTTAGGGTTGTTTGGTGTGGTGGGCGGCAAGATTGTTCCAACCGGCGTATTGAATGGCGGCAAAACATTGATAATCGGTTCGGAAAAGGGGTTTGATGTGCCACCAGTTCCATTGCCACTGGCAGAATTATTTGCATATAAAAAGCCATTGCCGGTTGCAGAAACGCCGCACGATACATACGAACAGCTATACTGGACAAAATTAGAGGAAAGCCCGCCAAGCACATTGGCGGTATCGTTGGCGGCATATACCAGCCAGCGACCCGAAGACGCAGATAGCGCCGTATTTCCACCGTTGTTTATGAAATTACCGCCGGCCGCGAGTGTGAGCGGGGTGCCGGTACCCGTTGCTGTGATCACCCGACTTGCCGGAATCGTGATATTGGCCGACGTGGCGGTGGTACGCGCCAAGAGAGTGGATGACGTAATCGTAGGTAACGTGAGCGCATTGGCAGAGGTCAGCGAAACAGCGTTTAATGCACCCACTCCGCCAACGGCACCACCAAAACTTATCGTACCGGCATTTACGGTTAGGTTGTAAGGTGTTGCAATGGATACGGGAGCAAAGCTGCCACTGCTGTTAAATGTCCAGACCGTATCGCCGCCGACTGTAGTTGATGTGCCGCCCGTCACGTTCGCATTCGCGGCCGTGCCTGCATGGCGCACGATAACGACGCCTGAACCACCCGCTGCGCTTGTCCCCCCGCCGCCACCGCCGCCACCACCCGTATTCGCGGTTCCTGCTGTAGCAGTAATGGCCGGACTATTCTGACCACCGTTGCCACCGCCGCCCGCACCACCTAAGCCTCTTGTGCCATTGACCGTGATACCACCACCGCCACCGCCGCCGTACGTTACGGATGTACCGGTGATAGAGTTTGCAATGCCCGCACCGCCATTTCCTGCCACCGTGGAGGCGCCTGCCGAGCCCACTCCACCCGCGCCACCGCCACCGCCGCCTGCCGAGTTTGCGCCCATATTTCCTGTGCCTGCACCGCCGCTATTTCCTTGCCCTGCCGTGCCTGCACCTGCAGCATTACGTCCACCACCTGCACCCGCGCCGCCGCCGCCGCTACCGCCTAACTGCCCAGCAGCGCCGCCATCACGGCTGGCACCGCCACCACCGCCGATGGCGGTGAGCGTTCCAAAACTGCTATTGCCACCATTTGAACCTTCAACAAAGTTGGAAACACTGCCTGCACCACCTGTTCCAACCGTAACCGTGTAGGCTGAAAGCTGCGTTAATGTCTGAGCCGCATCATGCAGCACGCCACCACCACCGCCGCCACCGCCGCCATTAGCGCCACCACCTCCGCCGCCTGCTACGGCCAATACTTGAACAGTCGGGATTCCATTAACACTACCCGTAAAATTTGTCGTTCCGGTACCGGAATTAAAATTCTGATTAGCCCCCAGTTGTAGATTATTATTGAAATTGATGTTGCCGCCATTCGTGGTGAGACCCAGCGAATGATTCAGCACGATACCACCCGTGCCCGTTAAATTGATAGTACCGTTATTGGTGGTGATATTGCCTGCGCTTTGGGTTCGAATCTGGTTGCCTGCATCCAGCGTAATGCTGGTACCGGCTCTAGAGAGATTCAGCGTATCTGTTTTTAGGTCGAGAACGATGTTGTTGCTGGCTTTTAGATCGATGTTGGCACTTTGGCCAAGACGCTCCAGATAGCGGGTGGAAAACACGCTGTAACCATCCACTGTGTCGCCTGCGCGCGCGGTCGATGCCATCGCTTTCAGCGCTTCGGTGGTGCCCGCGCCCGACGTACCAGGCGCAGTTAGTGCTTTATTCCACTTCGCGGATAAATACTGATCCACCAAGTGACGAGCGTTCGTCCCAAGCGCGGTGTTGTAGATCAACACTTCGCCTATCACCCCATTAAAAAAGCTGGATGCGTTGCCTGCCAGTCTTCCGATCGTCAGATTGGAGGCATAGTTGGGGATGGTTGCTGAGGCTTCATTTGCCGTAATGTCAAGCAGGCCGCTATCATACACAGACACGCGGTTTGCAGCGGCTAAAGATCCATTAAAAATGATATTGTGATATTGCGTTCCGCCTGCGGAATAAGCGGTATTTCCAGCAAATCTATTGTTGGCAGTATTTACGTCCGTATTTAATCGTCCGCCAACAAGATACAGAAACGAAAACGCATCGTTGTTGCTACTGGCTACGCGCTTGGACAGTAGACCGGCTGGATTTGTTACCGTGTCAATGCTGTTTATGATGAACGTACTAAAGGCACCCGACACATCCAGACTGGCGGAATCCAGCGCGATAAGCTCATCATTCGACCCATCGAATTTTATGACGTTCAGCCCGTTGATGGTGCGGGTTCCGGTCGTAGGTCTTGCCGTAAGCGTCCCCGAAGCTGTGTTGTTAAATCCGGATTTATCCGACCAACTATCAACCGCACCGCTGGTGGCGCTGATGGTGGCGGAGTCATTTGCATCAAGCCATAAAGAAAGCTGGTCGTTCGATGCACCGTTTAGATCAATGGCGTTATCCGTCGAGTTAAACGTCGGGGTCACAAAGCCATATATCGTGATGTCGGTAGGATCCAGAAGATAGGTTCCGCGCACACCGTTGCTGGCAGTGAGATTGACATAGCCAGCGGCATCCAGGTAGCCATAGCCGGATGTTTCAACAAATCCGCCGTCGCCTTTATTGCCTGACGGTGTTGCGTCCCACGTCTCTATATCCACGGGTTTTGCGCCGAGGGCGCGCGCAAACACATTGCCGTAAAACTCCGTGATGCCGTCGCTCCAGAAAATCGTACGCCCTGCATCGCCTGAGCGAAGCGCGTCATTTAATACATACACGCCTTCGTCCACATAGAGATTTTTGGCCGCAGGCATACTGCCTTGCCCCAGATAATCCCCGCCGATGCGAATATCCCCGCCGGCGGCACCTACCCGTTCATCCGAAATCGCTTTTCCTTCCGTGGTGCCTGCCAGACCGTCACTGCCCGATGCATCGATGAGGGTGTCACCCAGCAAGGCGATGTTATCTCCAGTAATAGCGATATTGCCGCCGCGCTCGCCTGTATTTCTTCCGGATACATCGATGACGCCCGAGATAAAAACGTTGCTTGAGCCGTGTCTTTTGCCTTTATCTTCGGCGATGTTATGCTTTACCGCATTGGAACCTTCAGCCTGCACGATGATGTTGCCGGTTTTGTCTCCGACGCTTTTTGCATCGAGCAGTCCATCCAGATTGATCAGGCTATCGACCACCATTTCGCCCGCCGCAGCAGAAATCGCGATACTCCCACCTTGTGCAGCGATGATGCCGTGATTTTCAATAATCTGCGAGGTAACCTTATCACTCACCGCTGCAAGGATCAGATTGTCACCGTATAAATCTACCGTCGCTGTATCGCCCGATGCCAGCGCTACGCTGCCGAGATTTGCTTCAATAATGCCTTGATTGGAGATGTTCGGTGCAAGCAGGCTCACATATCCGCCGTCCTTGGTTTTGATATGCCCCAGATTCACAATGATGGCATTGGGATTGCCCGATTTATTAAGGCTTAGTGCGCCATGTCTCATGAGGTCTGCATTGGATGCATCTGCAGTGCTTGCGATCAGTCCATTCACATCGACAAGTGCTTTACCACCAAACAACATACCGTTTGGATTAATCACCATCACGTTGCCATTGGCTTTAAGATTGCCGTGGATGATGCTCGGACTCACGCTATTGACACGATTCACTGTGAGCGCGTTATTATCTGGCTGATGAAACTGCGCCGTTTCGTTTTCATTCAGATCAAATTCGCGCCAATCGATGACTGCTTTATCGCTCTGCTGATGAATATCAATCCTGCCGGCACTATCATGTATCGTCGCTTCCCCTGCTGACACCACACCGCCTACTGGAACGGCAACACTTGCCGTTGAGGTTGTCGCAATTGCAAGTGATACGACGCACGCCATTGCTTTTCGCCAGCATCGATTAAGCTCGAAATTGGTGGAAAGCAGCCGCATAAATCAAAGCGATACGGGGTTATTCGTTTGATGATGTATAGTCATGTACCCTTAGTAATTTCCGTGCACCAAAATAACAAAACTAATAACCACAGGTGTAACGCGTTAGATTTAACCGCTTGATAATCGCCAGTCACAACCAGTTACGTTTTCGTTAGCTTTGGTAGAAGATCAGACTTATCCAACACCACTATATCAGGTGATCGGTTGGTTGCAAATCGTAACAAATCAACATGCGGGCTCGATTTCTCTTTGTCTGTCAGCACATTTACCGCAAAACAGGAATAGCACGCGACATGCCCGATAAATGAGGGTTCGAATCGCTTTGCCGGTGAAAATTTAGACAGCCCTCCTTCGCTAAAGCTCCGAAGGGCACTCCCTCGCCTAAAGTCGTCTTCGTGCGGCGTAAGCCACCCGAAGCCGAAGGCGAAGGGTGGCGTGCCCGACTGGATTCGAACCAGCGACCCCCAGCTTAGAAGGCTGATGCTCTATCCAACTGAGCTACGGGCACTTAACCGTTTTCATTGATATAATCTTGCACAGGCTTCGCAAGTAGTTTCCGGTTCCATGCGTTTATAGAACGATATCGGGCTCCTGTTCCTCTATTTTGGAACGATCGCGCAACACAATCAGCAGGCCGAATGTCAGGATACCGATGCGCCCGATGGCCATCAGCAGAATAATGATCAGGGTTCCCGCATCGGATAAAGCAGCGGTAATGCCGGTGGAAAGACCGACGGTGCTGAGGGCAGAAATGATCTCGAATGAGAGGCGGGTGAGCCCGATTTCACCGTCGCTGATACTCAGGAAGAACAACGCCCAGAAAAACAGGATCATATAGAAAATGAAACTGGCGGATGCCTGATGTACTTTAATATCGGGCAGAATCCGCCCCATCAGTACCACTTCCTTGCGCTCTGCAAATACCGAGCGGATGATGGCAAACAATATCGCGAGCGTCGTGGATTTTAACCCGCCGCCGGTGCCCGAAGGAGAAGCGCCAAACAGCATCAATAGCATGACCACCAGCAGAATGGGGAGCGCGAGATTCGACATCGGGATGGAATTAAACCCAACCGTTGTGGCGGCGGTCATGGTTTGGAAGAAGGCATTAAGTGCGCGATCCCCTACCGGCATTGCTTGCAGCGTTGGCTCCAGTACATAAAACAGCGACGTCCCCACCACCGTCCAGATCAGTGTGATGCTCACAATGAGCTTGCTGGTGTAACAAAACCGATGCTGCGCGGGGTTGCGTAATTCACGCCAGGTATCGGCGGCAATGATGAAACCCATGGCGCCGGCGTAGCTCAGAAAACTGATCGTGAGCAAGATACCGGTGTGATCCTGATAGGTCTCAAAGCTGGTCGGAAAAAGCGAAAATCCTGCGGTACAGAATGCGGAAACAGAGTGAAAGATGGCAGACCACAGAGGATTAGCCACTCCTTCTTGGACAAAGAAATAATACAGTATAGCAGCGCCGATCAATTCAAATGTCAGCGTGTAATGAATGATCGAGCGTACAAATTCACGTGGCGTAAAGTGCATAGGAATTCCGTGCGCGGTACCGGCCACTTTCCGGCGTGTTCGGCTTAAATGACCCGAAAGCGTAAGCACCAGAAACGAGCCGATGGTCATATAGCCAACGCCGCCGATCTGAATCAGCACCAATATGACCAGTTCGCCGAAGAACGTGTAGCTGCTGCCCGGATCAAGGGTGGCAAGTCCCGTTGTCGAGAGCGCGGAAACGGCAATGAACAGATTATCCAGCCAATCGAGCGGGTTTTCCTGCGACCACGGCAACATCAGCAATACAAAGCCTAGCAGCATGTAGCTGATATAGCCTGTCGCAACCATGGTGGCGGGGTTTTTGATATGGCTAAAAGTGAGGTAACTTAACAGCGAGTGGCGTAGCGGTGCTTTGGACATATCAGGCTCACAAAATATCGGCTCGCCTTATACTCCTTTCGAAAGATACAACGCATAATATTTTTTCAATTCAGCTTTGATGCGGTGGCGTAGGAGATACACCGCAATCAGGTTGGGCACGGACATGCCGAGGATGAAGAGATCGGATAAATCCAGCACGACACCGAAATGCATCACGCCGCCAAGGAACGTCGCGAACGCAAACAGGAACTGATAGAGCCGGATGCCGCGTTTGCCGAAGAGATAGGTCCATGCGATCTCGCCGTAATAGCTCCAACCGATAATCGTCGAGTAAGCAAACACCACCACATTGACCGCGAGCAGAATCGGGAACCACGGCGCGACGGTTGCAAAGGCCTGACTTGCGATCAAGACACCATCTGATGCAGTGGCACCAATATACGCACCGCTGATAACGACGATGAGTCCGGTGAGTGTGCCGATAGCAGCGGCAAAGAGTGGCTCGAGAAGCGCGACGGAGGCTTGTCGCACCGGTTCGGTGGTACGCGCAGTGGCGTGGGTGATCGGTGCCGATCCAAGTCCGGCTTCATTGGCAAATAAGGCGCGCTTGAAGGCGAGTGCAATCATGGCGATGAACCCACCAGCGGCAGCACTTCCGGTAAAGGCTTCACGAAAAATGAGCGAAATAGTATCGGGTAGTTTTTCGACATTCGCGCCGACGATTACAATAGCGCAAAGCAGATAGAGAATGCCTTTGAGCGGGGTTACGACATCAGCCGCTTTGGCGATGCGTTTAATCGAGCCGATCATCACAATGAACACGATAAATGCGATCACGATGGAGATAATCACACCTGCATCTTTGAGTGGCTCAAACGTATTGACGAGAATTTTGACCGCCTGATTCGATTGAAACATATTGCCGCCACCGAGTGCCCCGCCCAGGCACATGATCCCGAATACGATCGCGAGACATTTTCCAGCGCGAGCGAATCCAAGGTCTTTGAGCCCTTGTTCGATATACTGAAACGGCCCACCAAACACTTTTCCGGTTTCATCTACGCGGCGGTATGAAAGGCTCAAACAGACTTCGGCGAATTTGGACGCCATACCGAGCAGGCCAATCACAATAATCCAGAAAATCACACCCGGACCACCCACCGCAACCGCGACCGACACACCGGCAATGGAGCCGAGTCCGACGGTTCCTGCAATCGCCGTCATGAGTGCCTGCAGATTGCTCACCTCGCCTTTTTCTTCCGGTTTATCATAGTCGCCGCGTACCACGCGGATCGCATGTGGCAATAGCCGGAAATTTACACCACCCAGATACACCGTGAAAAACACTGCAGCGATGAGCAGCCACAGCACGATGAAAGGGAATCCAGCAATGTCATAAAACAGCACTGCTGACATCGCATCCACGAGCGGTGCGAAGAAATCATTCACGGATCCCAAAAATTCCGGTGATGCGAAGTCGCTCATTGCCTTTTATCCTGTTGAATTATCATGGTTATATTTTTTACGCAGCGTAGCATAGCTGTCATCGGTTTGTAACAGTCTTTCATTACACTATAAACCGTAGGAATCTGAGTAGGTTAATGATTAACACGCAAGAAGAGAAAAAAGAAGACGGGGAAAAATCCTTCACGGATAAAGTGAGGGAGATCAGCCTGCGCGCATCGGGTATCAGCTTTATCATTGGTGATGTCGCATTTTTTGCCGCGGATAAACTCAATAAAGATCACACCGGTTCGATGACCGGACTCACCTACTTGATGGGTGCTGCGGTTGCCGCACGCTATGGCAAAGAAAATCCCGAATACCATCTGCGTGAGATGAGCATCAAGCTCAAAGATTATCTCAAAAAAGAGGGCGTGGAGATTCCCAAAGGCAGCGCCCTCAACAATGAAGAGCTCAATAAGCCGAAGGGTATCATTGATCACATCGAGAAGTTTTTTTATACCTACCCGTCGCAAATTCTAAGCGGCATGTTCGCGCTCGGTGGCACGTTTAAGATTGCTGCAGGCTTCCAGAAAGAGAAAAAAAGGGATAAATACAGCACAATGGCGTATGGCGGGCTCGTCATACTGGCCGGGCTCATTGGACTACTGGTGCCAGAAAAAGAGCCGGACAAAGAACATCCTCCCACCTCAGCCTGGGGGAAGTTATGGGAAAAAGTGCAGGCTGCGCCACTGCGTACTTCGAGCCTAATCTATCTCGTCAATAACGTGACACTCATCGCCACCGCATTCGAGCAACGCAAACAACATCTCGCAACCGGAACGAAGCCTGGATATTATCTTACTTTTACCACTGCACTTGCCTATATCGTGGCAAATACACTGCTTGGGTTTGCGACCAAGGATAATGCGAAGGGCACCAAGGAAGATTCACGCTATATCGAGGCGCTTGAGACTGCCGCCGCCGAAGTACTCGCCCAACAACCGCAGGAGATCCGTGACCGCTCCATTCAGCGCGTCGCAGGCTTTTTATCCGGTCAGCCGGAAGTGAAACTCCATGCCAAGGACATTGCACTTGCCATTCACGGGAAGGTCGAAGAACAACTGACTGCACTGAGCAAAAAACAATCCGAGAACTGGCAGGATCGCGTTCAGAACACGCCTGCGACAATGACGCCGCAATTATCCGTATAGATGCTATTTTTTCCCTGATAGGGTGGGTTTTCTCTGTGTGCTCTATTAATTTCTCTCTCAAGCCACTTTGCATAATCAGAATTATCTTGGTTTTGATCTATCATTTTGGCAATTATAATATCGTTTTCTCGCTCGCTTGGTGTTTGATCTCTAACAAATCTTATAGCCTGATGAAATGAGTACGGATCTTTTGGAAAACGTATCCAAAACTCGTCCTTGGCATGAAGCGTTGCCAAGGGAATCATGAAGGTTGCCATCTTTTGATTCGTCTTCACACTGTGTTCTACAATGTATCTTGCATTGTACGTTCTAAGCACTTTGTCGCATTGCATGATGTGGCACAACAGCTCCGCTTCTTCTGGATCCATGAAACTACACACACAGGTTTCACATGCCCGATTGTATTCGTCTGTTTGGATCTCTTGTACACCCCAGTGCTGACCCGTTATACGGTTCAGTTTTCCTATGATTTCTCGGATCCATTGAGGTGGATAGTCAGAATGAGATGTCGAGTGTGACACTAATTACTCCGCAAAAATTTCGTCATTGCTGTCTGCATATTATCACCCCATTGTTAAAAACCCGTTAGTATGTGATAATAGGTGAAAATCCTTTGAATATAACCGCTTATTAAGGTTCTGTATGGATTCCGACCTTGCTGCACTTGCGCTTGCCGTATCAAAAGATGCTTTTTTGGACGAGAAAACAGCGGTAGCTCGTCTACTCACGCAGGTCGCTTATCTCAAATCAGACGAATCGCGGATCATGAGTCAGGCCACAAGAATGGTTGAGAAAGTTCGCGCCGAAGGGCTCGGGGTGAGTGCCGAAGCGTTCTTGCAGCAATATGGACTCAACACCACCGAAGGCGTGGCGATTATGTGTCTGGCCGAGGCGTTACTCCGTATTCCCGATAGTGATACGGCAGATAGCCTCATCCGCGATACGTTTGACGGCACCGACTGGCAGAAGCATTTAGGCAAGAGTGATAATCTGTTTGTGAATGCCTCGGGCTGGGGGTTGATGTTGACCGGAAAGGCCGTCAATTTCGGAAGTGCCAAACCCGATTCGATTCTGAGGAATTTATTTCAATCGGTCGGAGAACCCACTATCCGCGCGGCGCTCAAGCAGGGGATGAAATTCATCGGGTCGCAGTTTGTGCTCGGTGAAACCATCGAGGAGGCGCTTAAAAATTCTAAACCGCTTGCGAAAAAATCCTATCGGTTTTCCTACGATATTCTGGGTGAAGGCGCGCGCACCGATGCGCAGGCGATGGGCTATGTGAAATCCTATCACCACGCGATTGGCCTGATCGGGAAAGAGGCACAAGGCATGGATTTGTTCCATGCGCCGAGTATTTCGGTGAAGCTCTCAGCGCTGCATCCGCGCTATAGTTTTGCCCAGCGTGATCGAGTGCTGGATGAGTTGGCGCCGCGCCTGATGGATATTTTACTGCGCGCCAAAGAGGCGAATATCACGGTTGCACTCGATGCCGAGGAATCCACCCGACTCGACATCGAGATGGAATTATTCGCCCATATTCTTTCGGATGCACGTCTTGCCGGATGGAACGGCGTAGGGTTTGTGGTGCAGGCGTATCAAAAGCGCTGTTTTACGTTGCTCGATTTTCTCATCGCACTCGCACGCAAACACGGGCGTATTATCCCGCTCAGGCTGGTGAAAGGCGCCTACTGGGATTCGGAAGTGAAATGGTCACAGATGCAGGGGTTGCCCGATTATCCAGTTTATACCCGCAAAGAACATACCGATGTATCGTACCTTGCTTGCGCTGATAAAATGCTGCAGGCGGCGGATGCGTTTTATCCGCAATTTGCCACCCATAATGCCCGCACTATTGCAAGTATTGACGCAATGGCCGAGCGTTACCGCATCCCCAAAAGCGGCTATGAATTTCAGCGCCTGCACGGCATGGGCGAGAAGCTCCATGATCAGGTGGTGACGCAATCTGCATCACGCATTTACGCACCGGTCGGCGAACATAAAGATCTGCTCGCTTACCTCATTCGGCGTTTACTTGAGAACGGTGCGAACACCTCCTTTGTGAATTTACTCATGGATGAGGCCACGCCCCTTTCAGAGTTGCTGGCCGATCCGGTCGAAAAAACCAAGGCGCATGAAGGCACTCGTAATGCGGCGATCCCGCTTCCGCGTGATCTGTATCGCGGAGCAAGAAAGAACTCCGAAGGGCTTGATTTCGGTAACCGCGCGATGATGGAAAATTTCTTATCCGCGCTGTCGCGTTTTGATTCGATGCAGTGGAAGGCCGCACCACTCATTGCCGGTGTAACACCGAAGGGGCCGGAAACGACGCGCTACCGTCCAGCGCAAACAGGAACAGCAATAGGCGTCGTACGCGATGCAATGCCGAATGAATTACAGCAAGCAATCGAACAGGCGACGAAAGCATTTCCGGCATGGGCATCTAGGTCGGTGGATCAGCGCGCCGCCATGCTGGAGCGGCTGGCTGATCTGATTGAATCGCAGCGCGATGAACTGATTGCGCTATGTGTCTATGAAGCAGGCAAAACTCTTCCCGATGGTATCGCGGAAGTACGCGAAGCTGCAGACTTTTGCCGTTATTACGCGCATCTGGCGCGCAGCGTGATGAGCGAAGAATTACTTGCAGGCCCCACCGGTGAGCACAACGTATTAACGTTGCATCCGCGTGGTGTGTTTGGCTGTATCAGCCCGTGGAATTTCCCGCTTGCGATTTTCACCGGACAAGTTGTGGCGGCACTCGTCACCGGCAACTGCGTGATCGCCAAACCCGCTGAGCAGACTCCAATCATCGCCTACCGCGCCGTCGAGCTGATGCGTAAGGCGGG
Source organism: uncultured Rickettsiales bacterium (assembly GCA_964520155.1). GTDB lineage: Bacteria > Pseudomonadota > Alphaproteobacteria > Rickettsiales > JABCZZ01 > CAZFOM01. Next base: position 5,955 of record CAZFOM010000017.1, on the reverse strand, counting down.
TATCCCCGAAGCGGTGATCCAACTCGTGCCAGGCACGGGAGAAATCATCGGCGCGGCGATGGTATCGGATCCGCATATCAATGGTATCGTATTCACCGGATCATCCGAAGTGGCGCGGCTCATCAACCAGTCGCTTGCCGCCCGCAAGGGAGCCATCGCACCGCTGATTGCCGAAACCGGCGGGATGAATGCAATGGTGGTGGATTCCTCGGCACTGCTTGAGCAGGCACTCGATGATATTATTCTTTCGGCCTTTGGCAGTGCCGGACAGCGTTGCTCGGCATTGCGTGTACTGTTTGTACAGGACGATATTGCTGATACGCTGATGACACTGATCAAAGGCGCGATGCAGGAACTACGTATCGGTAATCCCCGCAATTTTAATACCGATATTGGCTCGGTGATTGATGCCGATGCACAGGCGATATTGCTCAAACATATCGAGCGCATGAAGCGTGAAGCAAAATTCATTGCTGCCTCACCACTGACTATCGAAGGCGGTCATTTTGTCGCACCACACGCATTCGAGATTCCTTCGCTTACCGTGCTTGAGCGAGAGATATTCGGCCCCGTGCTGCACGTGATTCGCTTTTCCAAATCCCAGATGCCGGAGGTGATTTCTGCGATCAACGCTACCGGCTACGGATTAACCTTTGGTATCCATAGCCGGATCGAGGAACATATTGTGCTGTTTACGTCGTCCGTTCGCGCCGGCAATCTTTATGTGAATCGGAGTATGATTGGCGCAACCGTGGGGGTGCAACCGTTTGGCGGCGAGGGGTTATCCGGCACCGGACCCAAGGCAGGTGGGCCACATTACCTGCACCGTTTCCTTACCGAACGCACTACGACCATCAACACCGCCGCCATCGGCGGCAATCTCGAATTGTTATCGGGACGCTAACGGTGTAAGATCGGGTAACTTCATCCAGAGGGAGTTGCGCGTCGGAATGGGATCTTCTTCAGATACGCCAGATACGATCGTAGGCCTGTTTACCACCTATGCAGACGGGTTTAATCGCGGCGATTTCAAAGCCATCATGAAGCATTTTGATTTTCCATACCTGTCGGTACATCGCGACGGGCAACTGATTTTTACCACCCCCAGCGCGTTTCAAAAAAATCTGATTCAACTCCTGCGTTATTACCGTGATATCGGTTTTGAGCGTTGTGTCTTTTCGCCAGCGGAATGTTTGATGTCGGGTGAGGATTTCGCCTGCGTGAAACTGCGCTGGACGATCGAGCGTGGTGCGCAACTACAGCCGTTATCGTTTCATACTTCGTATCAATTGCGCAGACCACCACACACCAAAGACTGGAAAATCATTGCGGTGGTGGCGTACGAAGAACCCGCCATCTGTCCTGGGCCCATCACGGGTGAGGCGATTACGGATTCGGGCGTCGCCTCATGAATCGCAATAGCTGAATCACGGCGATACACCCTATCACAAGCCAGATCACGTTGACCGCAACCGACGCATGGGCGCCATGGTAATAGGCGTAGATGGCGAGTAGAATCGAACCTGCGATGTTCATTCCATGATAGGAATAACTATCGGAAATGAGCTTTCTCGTACTGAGTAGTGCATAGGCACCAAGCACCAGCGCTGCACCCAGCCATCCGATAATTTCCATGGAAAGTGATTCTGTTATCATCGCTTGGTTATGACATAGGAATTTGTTTTTACATCATAAATTTTGATTTACGCGCAGGTATGTATCGTATGGTGTTTCAAGGGGATACATGATAAGATGAAATCATTAAAAAATGCAAACTGTGAGTTGAAAGCGGGATAGCGTTCAGTGACAGAAACGAGACAGAAATTGCTCGATACCGCCATCGAGCTGATTTGGGAACACAGCTACAATGCGGTCAGCGTGGATGACATCTGCCATCAGGCGGGCGTGAAGAAGGGGAGTTTTTACCATTTTTTCCCATCCAAGTCTGAACTCGCAGTGGCTGCGTATGAAGAACACTGGCAGCGTTATTATCTTCCCATATACAGTGAGTTATTCGATGCTGAAAAATCTCCGCTCAAACGGATCGCGGATTGGTGCCAACACATCACGGATAAACAGATCGAGATCTATGAACGCAAAGGGCGTGTGCTCGGCTGCCCCTATGCGAGTATTGGTTCGGAACTCTGCACGCAGGATGAGCAGATCCTTAAGAAAACCCACGAGATTTTTGCGCGCGCCACGCGTTACGTTGAAACGTCACTCGAAGATGCAGCAAAAAGGAGTGACATTCCGCACGCGAATCTGTCCCAAATTGCAGCCGAGATATTCACATTCATGGTGGGCACGCTCGTGATGGCACGCATCCAGAATAATCCCCTTCTGATTTCCCGCGACCTGCATAAAGGGGTGTTCAACCTGATCGCACAGGAAACTCGCAAACCGGTTGCGGCGTAGTAGTGTTCGCCGTCATTGCGAGGAGCTTTAGCTCCGTGGCAATCCAGAAATTTTGATCGCCGCGGCACTGCGTGCCTCGCGATGACAGGGACTGTGCGGTCAAGTTGCAGCAACAGCAACACCGTCATCCCAGCGCAGGCTGGGATCCACGCCTTCCCACAAATTCGTGGATGCCTGCCTTCGCAGGCTTGACAATAATTGTAACGACTCAGGTGAGGACAAAATGACACCATACTCTCACCCGTCACCCCGAGCGACCATCGTGAGCGTGGCAATCTAGAAATTTGGCCAGAAATTTGGATCACCACGAAGCTGAAGCTCCTCGCGATGACGATTTTCTGTTTAGCCTTTTACCTTCTGAAGTGCACTTTCAAGGTCAGCAATAATATCATCCACATGCTCGATGCCGATGGAAAGCCGCACCACCTCCGGCCCTGCTCCTGCCCTCACTTTGGCTGCATCATCGAGCTGGCGGTGGGTGGTGGAGGCCGGATGGATGACCAGCGAGCGTGTATCACCGATATTGGCAAGCATCGAAAACAGTTTCAGTGATTCCATGAAGCGCACCCCGTCATCGAATCCGCCTTTGAGACCAAAGGTGAACACCGCGCCTGCACCTTTGGGCAGGTATTTTTTGGCAAGCGCGTGGTATTTGCTGGTGGGCAATCCGGCGTAAGTGACATAGGCCACTTTCGGGTGTTTTTCGAGATACTCTGCCACTTTCATGGCGTTGCTCGCGTGGCGTTCCATCCGCAAAAACAGGGTTTCCACCCCGCACATGGTCAGGAACGCGTTGGTGGGCGATTGCGTCGGGCCGAGATCGCGCAGTCCCACCGCATGGCCATGCACCGTGAGTGCCATAGCGCCAAACGTGTCATAGAAATTCAGTCCCTGATAGGACGGATTACCGGCCGCGAGTGCCGGATAATTGCCGGATTTTTTCCAATCAAACGTACCGCCTTCGATCATCACACCGCCCAGCGACGTGCCGTTACCGGTGATGAATTTCGTGGTGGAGTGCAGCACAATATCCGCACCCCATTTCAGCGGTTGGCAGAGCGCCGGTGATGCCATGGTGTTATCAATGATGAGAGGGATTCCGGCACCGTGCGCGATGCTTGCGATTGTTTCCATATCGGTAATCACCCCGCCTGGATTCGCTAAAGACTCCGCATAGATGAGCCTTGTTTTAGGGGTGATCGCTTTTTTCACCGCCGCCGCATCGTCCATATCCACAAAGATGCAGTTCCAGCCGAAATGATTTTTGAACGTGTGGGTGAACTGGTTGATCGTACCGCCATACAGCCGGTTCGATGCGATAAAATCATCTCCCGATTTGAGTAATGGCAGCAGTGCCAGCAACTGCGCAGCATGGCCGGACGCCGTGCAGGTCGCCCCCGTACCGCCTTCAAGTGCAGCGAGGCGCGTTTCGAGGGCTGAAACGGTTGGATTAGTAAGCCTGCTATAGACATTGCCAAATTTCTTGAGCGCGAACAGATCCGCAGCATCCTCGGCATTCTTGAACACAAAAGACGCCGTCTGGTGAATAGGCAACTGGCGTGAACCGGTGGACGGATCCGGCGTGAGCCCCGCATGTACACATAACGTTTCAAATTTAGGAGATGTCATAGAACCTCGGCGAAAAGAAAATGAACCACACGCAAGGGTTTTAGCATGAGAACTGTGCGGCGCAAGTGCACGATTTGTTTGCACAAATCGCAAAAATAGCGCATATAAAGTCCTGGTTAAGAATCGTTTGATTTTATTATTTCCGGTGAGCGAAAATGAGATGTTTTGAGAACCGCAGCGCAAATGTACGTTCGAGTACATGCGCAGTGGAAGCGCAAAAACGTCTTATTTGCAGCCAGCGGAAATAATAAAAACAAATGATTGTATGTGGCGCATTGCACTGAAGATGCTGATTGGGGATCGCGCGAAGTATCTGGGATTGATCTTCGGCATCACCTTTGCCACCCTGCTCATGTCACAGCAGGTCTAGATTTTCGTGGGGCTATTGTCGCGCACCTCGAACCAGATCCGCTCGATCACCGAAATTGATTTCTGGGTGATGCATCCGCTGGTGCGGTATTTTGATGAAGTCGTATCGCTACCGGATCGTGACTTAAACCGCGTGCGTGGCGTGGAAGGAGTGGAATGGGCGGTGCCATTTTTCAAGGGACTCGCTCAGGCACGTCCCGACTCGGGAAGTCTTCAACAGATCGTGTTGCTAGGCGTGGATGATGCAACGCTCATTGGTAGACCTAAGCGCATGATTATGGGCGAGTGGGAAGACATCCGAAAACCGGATGCGATGATTATCGACCGCGATGGGTATGCGTTCATCTGGCCCGGACAACCGTTTGAACTGGGCAAGGTCATCGAGATCAATGACCGGCGCATGGTGATTGTCGGCATTTGCGAAACCCTGCCGCCGTTTCTGACCTTTCCGATCATGTACACGAAATACTCGGACGCGGTGCGGATCGCCCCGGGTGAGCGCAATAAAATGACCTTCGTGATCGGGAAAGCGCAGGCCGATACGCCGGTAGACACGCTCACGCAGCGCATCAGCGATCAGACTGGACTTCAGGCATTGAGCACGCATGATTTCATGTGGCGCAGCATCAACCACTACCTTACTCGCACCGGTATTCCCATCAACTTTGGTATTACGGTCACGCTTGGATTTCTGATCGGCGCAGCGATTGCGGGGCAGACTTTTTATATTTTCGTGCTCGAAAATCTCAAGCAGTTTGGTGCGCTCAAGGCCATTGGCGTCAATAACTGGCAGATTCTCAAAATGGTGTTATTGCAAGCGCTCGTGGTGGGCATCATGGGCTACGGTATTGGGCTCGGACTCACCACCGCCTTCTTTACCGCCACTGAAGACGTACCGGCACTGCGCGGATTTTACCTGCCATGGCAGGTCGCTGCCGGCACAGCCTGCGCGGTGACGCTCATCGTGCTGATTGCAAGTCTCGCCAGTATCCGCAAAGTCTTTGTGCTCGATCCAGCGATTGTGTTTCGAGGATAGTCTATGCAAGCAATCATCGAAACCAAAGATATTACCAAAGATTTTTCCTCCGGCGATGAAACGCAGCGCGTGCTGCATGGAATTTCCATCACGCTCTATGCCGGCGAACTCACGATGCTGGTGGGGCCAAGCGGCTGCGGTAAAACGACGTTGCTCTCCATCATCTCAGGCATTTTGCGCTCCACGGATGGCGAAGTATGGATGGGTGGACGCGATGTCACGCACATGAAAGACCGACATAAGGTGAAGCTACGGCGTGAGGAAATCGGATTCATCTTTCAACAATATAATCTATTGCCGGCACTGACTGCCGCCGAGAACGCGGCCGTGCCGCTGGTTGCTGCCGGCATGTCGCTGGGTGCAGCCGCTAAAAAAGCCAAAACATTACTCACGCAAGTTGGCATGGGCGATCACGCCCATAAGTTGCCGCGTCAGCTTTCGGGCGGCCAGCAGCAGCGCGTGGCCATCGTGCGCGCGCTGATTCACGATCCCAAACTCATTGTCTG
>CAZFOM010000016.1:18819-27798 GCA_964520155.1 uncultured Rickettsiales bacterium | reverse complement strand
TACGAGTTCTACGAATGTTTTTCACAGATTCGCGCTCGTGTGTTTTTCTGGTGCGTTTCGGTGGATAAAACATCGGTTTATGTAAACAACGGTTTTTCCACCCCCCTACTACTACCACTATCTTTTTTTAATAATAAAATAAGTATTAGTTATGATGTTGATAGAGTCATTGCTTGGCAAAAAAACCGATCGGGTTCCTTTCTGGTTCATGCGTCAGGCGGGTAGGTATTTACCGGAGTATCGGGAGATCCGAAAACGCCACCCTGATTTTTTGACATTTTGTTACTCGCCGGAAGATGCGGCGGAAGTGACCTTGCAGCCGATACGGCGCTTCGGGATGGATGCGGCGATTATATTTTCGGATATCCTGGTGATCCCACACGCACTCGGAATGCAGGTCTGGTTTGAGGAGGGAGAGGGGCCTAAATTAACACCATTAGTCTCGAAGAAAGATGTCGAGCTATTATCGCAAGACAGATTAGAGCAGCATCTACAACCGGTCTTTCAGGCATTACAGAACGTGCGTAAGGAATTAGCCAAGGATAAGGCACTAATCGGGTTTTCAGGATCTCCATGGACGCTTGCTTGTTACATGCTGCAAGGAGGAGGCGATAAGTCGCAGACGCCTTTTTCAAAGGTGAAAGAGATTGCAATAAAACAACCAGAACTATTGGAAGCAATCATAGAAAAATTAATTCCAGCGATTGTTTTATATCTTTCGCGCAAGGTGGAATCTGGTGCAAATGCGTTGCAGTTATTTGATTCCTGGTCAGGGGTGATTGAAGGAGAATTATTTACGAAATATGTCGTACATCCCACGCAGAAAATTGTGTCGCAGTTGCACAAGAAACATCCGGACATTCCTATCATCGGATTTCCAAGACACAGCGGAAAACATATTCTGGAATATGTGAGCAAAACTGGTTTACATGCGGTGAGTGTAGATGAATCACATCCCATCCTTTGGGTGAAAGAGGCATTGCAGCCGCATATTGTGGTGCAAGGAGCGCTCTCCAATCAATTACTCGCAGACGATGCAATCAAAGCGACAGAGCAAGCAAAAGAGATTTTAGCGGCATGGTCGGATTTTCCATTTGTGTTTAATCTGGCGCACGGCATACTCCCGCACACACCCATCGCGCATGTCGAAGCGGTGTGTGAAGTGATCCGTAATTACCACAAACCATGAGCCGAATCGCCGTTGTATTATTTAATCTCGGAGGCCCCGATTCTCAAGAAGCGGTGCAACCGTTTTTGTATAATCTATTCAAAGATCCGGCCATCTTCCGTTTGCCGAAGTGGTTTCGTCTGCCGCTTGCCAAATTCGTGTCTTCGCGCCGCACGCCGAAAGCCAAGGGAATTTACCAGAAAATGGGAGGAAAATCTCCTATTCTGGAATTAACGCAGCAACAGGCAGAAGCGTTGGAGAAGAAATTAAATAAAAATTCTCATGGCGAAGGCCAGCAGGCCGAAGCCGGAGATATTTATCGTTCAGAAGAACGAGCAGCCTTGAGCGCATCTCATGGCGCAGGTCAGCAGACCGAAGCTGGAGATATTTATAAAACCTTCATCACCATGCGCTATTGGCACCCAATGAGCGAGCATACGGTCTTGCAGGTGAAATACTGGAAAGCGGACAAAGTGATTTTGCTGCCGCTCTATCCGCAGTTTTCGACCACGACTACTGCGTCATCGGTCAAAGACTGGAAAGAACGCTGTCGGGTGGATGGGTTGGATGTACCCACCCACACGGTTTGCTGTTACCCCACCGATGAAACATTTATTCGCTCGCATGTGGCGCAGTTATTGCCCGTCTATGAGCAAGCCAAGAAATACGGAAAGCCAAGGATATTATTTTCTGCGCATGGGCTTCCCAAAAAAGTCATCCGCGATGGCGATCCGTATCAATGGCAGGTGGAGCAGACGGTCGAGGCGGTGAAAAAGCAATTAGCAATTCCTGATCTAGATGCGGTAATTTGTTATCAAAGCCGTGTCGGCCCGCTCGAATGGATTGGGCCAAACACCGAAGATGAGATAGTGCGCGCGGCCAAAGATGGGGTTTCCACCGTCGTGGTGCCGATCGCGTTTGTGTCAGAGCATTCTGAAACGCTGGTGGAACTCGATATTGAATATCAGGAATTATTCCACCATAACGGAGGGGCGCACTATTTCCGCGTGCCGGCGCTTGCTACCGAGCCGCACTATATCGAATCGCTTGCAAAGCTCTGCTCGCAGGCAAACTGGAAGTCGGAGTGTCTGCCCCATACCGGTGCGCGCATCTGTCCGAACGAATGGAAAGAATGCCCCTGCAAAGTATAAAACACACACACGAAAGGTAAGACCAATGGCAGAGATTTATTTGTGGGTGAAATCGGCCCATATCGTGGCATTTGTCGCATGGATGGCGGCCTTGTTTTATCTGCCGCGGCTCTTTGTGTATCATGCGGATGCTAAAATTGGATCTGAACTGTCTGAAACGCTTAAGGTGATGGAGCGACGGTTGCTGCGCGTGATCATGAATCCGGCGATGATTCTGACCTGGGGGTTTGGCATCTGGCTGGTAGTGATCACGGGCGTTGGCGCGCCTGGAGGCGAACAGTGGATTCATGTGAAAATCGGGTTTGTGCTGCTGCTATCCTTGTTTCATGCATTTCTGGCACGCACACGCCGGATATTTGATGAGGACAAGAACACGCACAGCGCTAAATTTTTTCGTGGAATCAATGAGATACCAACCATCTTGCTCATCATTATTGTGTTGCTAGCGGTCGTAAAACCGATGTAGTGCAAGCACCGCATTCGTGCGGCTGCGCACGCAAGGATTGACAAATGCGGAAAAATCGCTAGGCTGATCAGATAGTTCGCTGCCTCGCGTTCTGCATTCTGCGGCGATTTCTCAACCATATTTCCCCCATTTTCCCCCACGCGTTGTTGCATTTTTTTCTCATCACAAACCACTGAATTTTTCTATGCGCTTAAAAGAACTCAAGACCAGACCGCCTGCGGAACTGTTTCGCATGGCCGAAGAAACCGGCGAGGAAAACGCCTCGAACCTGTCCAAGCAGGATATGATTTTTGCCATTTCCAAACGGATGGCGGAACAGGATCAGGCGATCATCGGCGAAGGGGTGATCGAGATTTTACAAGATGGATTCGGGTTTCTGCGTTCGCCGGAAGCAAATTACCTCGCCGGCCCCGACGATATTTATGTCTCGCCGTCGCAGGTTAAGCGCTATGGGCTTCGCACGGGTGACACGGTTGAGGGTGAAGTGCGCGCTCCGAAAGACGGAGAACGCTATTTCGCGCTCACCAGCATCACTGCGATCAATTACGACGATCCTGAACAGGCACGTCACCGCATTAATTTCGACAACCTCACGCCGCTGTATCCGGAAAAACGGCTGCGGATGGAAAACGAAAAAAGCTCCAAAAAGAGCGATCTTTCGATGCGCATCATCGATATCGTCGCGCCACTGGGCAAAGGTCAGCGCGGATTGATTGTGGCGCCGCCGCGCACCGGTAAAACCGTGCTGCTACAGAACATCGCGCATTCGATCACTGCGAATCATCCTGAGTGTTTCCTAATCGTTCTCCTAATTGACGAGCGTCCGGAAGAAGTCACCGACATGCAACGCACCGTTAAAGGCGAGGTGGTGTCTTCCACCTTTGATGAACCGGCATCGCGACATGTGCAGCTTGCCGAGATGGTGATAGAGAAAGCAAAAAAACTCGTAGAGCATAAAAAAGACGTGGTGATTCTACTCGATTCGATCACCCGCCTTGCCCGCGCGTATAACACCGTGGTGCCGTCATCCGGTAAGGTGCTCACCGGCGGTGTGGATGCGAATGCGCTGCAACGCCCCAAGCGTTTCTTTGGTGCGGCGCGTAACATCGAACAGGGCGGATCGCTCACCATCATTGCCACCGCGCTGATCGAAACCGGCTCGCGTATGGATGAGGTCATCTTTGAGGAATTCAAGGGCACGGGTAACTCCGAGATCATCCTGGATCGCAAAATTGCGGATAAGCGCACCTTCCCGGCGATGGATATCACCAAGTCCGGCACGCGCAAGGAAGACCTGCTTTATGAAAAAGGAATGCTTGCGAAAGTCTGGGTGCTGCGCCGTATCATGAACCCGATGGGGCCGGTGGATGGGATCGAGTTTTTGATCGAGAAACTCAAAGACACCAAAACCAACGGCGATTTCTTCGATAAGATGAATTCGTAACATCAGGCGCGGGGCGCTGCATGGGGATTGATGTCAGCATACTGGTGACGGTCTATAACAAGGAGCCGTACCTGCGCGATACGATCGAATCCCTGCTCGCACAGCGCAACCCGCTCACCATCGAATATATTTTTGTCGACGACGTTTCGACCGATCGCTCGATTCAGGTCATCGAGGAAGAAACGCGCGGCATTCCCAACGTCATCATCATCCGCAATACCGAAAATCGCGGCCCCAGCGCGCGCGTGAATCAGGGGTTTGCGGCCTCGCGCGGCGAGTTCATCCAGTGCATCGATTCTGATGACATCATGCTGCGCGGTGTGTCGGAACGCCTGCGAAGTTTACTGATCAAACATGACGCCGAGATGATTTATGGCGGCTGGTACAAGCTGCGGTATTTGGAAAAGTTTGACAAAAAAAAGCCGCTGCCCGAGCGGCTGAATATGTCCATCAGCAACGATCCGATGACCTATTCCCTAAATGGCCGTGTCGTGCGCATGAACCTCATGACTACGCGCGAGGCGTTTGCGCGTTCAGGCGGTTGCGATGAGCGGATCTTCGTGCAGGACGAGTCGCTCGCGTTGCATCTAGCGGAAGTGTCCAAGCGCATGATCCAGATCCACGCGCCGCTGGTGTGGGTGCCGCCTGGCGAAGACAAACTCTCCCGACATATCACACAGAGCAATCACGACCGGTTTTTGGCCAATTACTACGAATGGATCAAATACACCGAGCAGGGGAAAATCGAATACACGACAGAACTCTATCGCCGGTGTGTGTCAGCGACCTGGAAACAGAAGCGGTTTGAGAATTTTATCACCGCGCATTTCACACGATTCTTTTTGCGTTACTGTGCCAGTAAACTGCCGAATATCACGATCGACGCGCCGTGGATAGAAGAACAGAAAGCCTATTTCCTCTCGCGGCCGGAAGTGCGGCGAATTTCAGCATGAAAGAGGTGCTCATTCGCGCAAGCACGCAATGCGCAATCCTGTGCATGGTCGCAGCAGTTGCGCTGCTGTCTATTTCCCGCGCGGGTGCGGATATTGCGATCAGCACGATTGCCGCATTATTTCTGCTGCACCAATTCCTAAGACCTGAAAAAACGCACATCAAAACTGCGGAGGTTGCGCTTCTGCTGGCATTAGCAATGTGGATGGTGGTGGCTACAACCATTCAGACCGGATGGACAAGAGACACGGCGGTTGCAGCCGCATGGGTACGATTTGTGTTGCTGTATCTGGCTATACGCTACTGGCTGATGGATGCGATATTTGCATCTGCGGACACGGTTCGTCGGCTGGCGGTAACGGCATGGATCGTCCTGCTTCTGGTGATGATGGATACCTATTGCCAGTATGTTACCGGCACGTCGCTATCGGGAAACCCCATGGCCGGAGAACGTCTCACGGGGCCGCTCTCGGCGCCCAATATCGGCGCGTATTTCGTGCATCTGTTGTTTCCGGTGCTGGGGTTGATGCTGCGCGAATGGGAACAAAACGGGCAGGTGCAGCGCACCGTGATGGGGCTTGTTTCTGCCGCATGTGTAATCGCGCTGATACCGCTTACCGGCGAGCGTTCGAGCACGATGTCTCTGCTTGCGGGTCTTGTGGTGTTTGGTGTTTTGCTGTTTTTGTATCAACCGAATTGGCGTCGCTATCTTTTCTGGTCTGGCGCGCTCCTGTTGCTTGCCGCGGCGTTTGTTTCCACGCAACCGATTGTGCAGAAACGTACCGATGATCTAAAGACGCATGTCGGCGATTTCTGGCAGACGCCCTATGGGCAACTGTTCCAAGGCGGCTGGCTGGCATGGAAAGAACATCCCGTCACAGGAATCGGCATCCGTCAATACCCGAACGCCTGTGAAACGCTGCTCGCCTCTGACCGCGTAACCTATTGCGACATGCACCCGCACCAGATGTATATCCAGTGGCTTGCCGAAACCGGCATCGTGGGATTCTCCTTATTCATCGGATGGATCGGTCTACTCTTCAGGCATGTCTGGCAGATGCGAAAACACGCAGATCCCGTATATTTCGCCGCAGGAACTGCGGGTGTGATGGTCGCGCTGTTTCCCTTCGTTACTTCACAGAGCAATGTCTCCAATTGGCCGGCGGGACTGATGTGGTTTTCGCTTGCGTTGAGCGTTGCGCTATTGTCTCGTCGCGCACATGACTGAACCGCTTCCCATTTCCTGCTTTATCATTGCAAAAAACGAAGCCGACCGGATCGGCGCGACCATCGACAGCGTGCGCGGGGTGGTGTCGGAGATTATTGTGGTGGATAGCGGCAGTACCGATGGCACGCAGGATGTTGCGCACACACTTGGTGCCACTGTGATTTCGCGTGCATGGGAGGGGTACGGCCCGCAGAAGCGCTTTGCCGAATCGCGATGCAAACGAACATGGCTACTTAATCTCGATGCGGATGAGATATTGACGCCGGAGCTTCGCGCTGAAATCCGTTCGCTGTTTTCGGTTTCCGAGCCAGAGATCAAGGCATGGTTCATGCGCATCGTCGAGGTGCTGCCTGGTCAGAAGAAGCCCAACCGGTTTTCGCATGTGACTACGGCGGTGCGTTTCTATCACCGCGACGCAGGTCAATACAGCGATTCTCCCGTGCATGACCGCGTGCAACTGAATGCAGGAATTGCTACGGGAACGCTACAGGCGATCTGTGAGCACCGTTCCTCGCGCGGGCTGTTTCACAGTGTCGAGAAACTCAACCGCTATTCTTCGATGCTTGCAGACGATATGCAGCGCAAAAGCCGCACTTCTCTTGTTACGGCACTGTTGTTACCAATCATATTTCCGGTAGCATTCTTCAAAGCCTACCTGCTGCGGGGGTACCTGTTTCAAGGAATGCCGGGCTTTATCAACGCGATGGTGTATGGCTTCAGCCGTTTCCTCAAATTTGCGAAGCACTGGGAGAAAAAATAAGGAGTTATTCCCTTGCAGAAGGGTGAGGCTGTTTCCATCCCTTAATCAATCTGCTCGTAAATGTTGTGATTTCTCCTGCCTCTGAATCGGGAGCGTGTTGATCAAACAGTAATTGTAGTTCTCCCTTCGTAAACAGCGACGTACCAAGCTCGTGCTGAAAACGACCCTGCTCATGTTCATTGAATAGCGCCGCAAGACGTGCAGGTGTATTAATAACGGGTTTTGGTATGTCATATTCATGGAGGCAACGAAGGGCGTGATGCGCGCAATTATTCAGCAGCAAATTATAAAACCGGTTGTTTGATGTTTTGGCCGAATTTTCGAGCCGCTCCATCTCTTCTCGAGTAATCGATGTTTCCCACTTATCGTGATATCTTGGATAACTCGTGTTTGTAGAAATGGCGCCAATTTGAGGAGCAGATGCCCATCCAAGCACAGCTCCTGCACCACAGAGTACTGGAGAAATTATCGTACTTTCCTCTCTTGCACCAGCCGATGAACCAAGCATCATTCCGAAAATAAGGCAAAACACTTTTGATGCTTCGTCAAAATACGCAGAAACGGAATCGTTCTTCCAGTCAAAGAAATACCCAGGCGAACGCGTTCCATTTTCATCCTCAAACTGAATCATGACACAGCCAATCTCGTCAAGATTGCGAAGAAAACTCTCTCGCCCAACCAACCTTGCTAGATCACGCTCTTCCCTTGTAAATGCGCCTTTTGGGCGCTTGATTAACGCACGAACTTTACAATCTTTTTTGGAATGGGCAGTCATCTAACACACCCCTCCTGCGGCACGGGCGGTGTTTTCCAACCGCTCCAGTTTCAGACGATCACCAAAAGATGTAATCTCCGGCGCAGGTGTGCCGCGCACCAGACTGCGAGGCAGTACGCATTGAATTTCTTTCGCGGGAAGGAGCGGGCTTGAAACCGGAATACTGTGCTCCATACGAATGATGCGTTTGTAATAATTGAAGGGTGCAATGTATCCGCTATCGGGCAACGGCACGCCATGTTCACTCAGCAATCGCACCGCAAACAAGGTGCTGTCGTTCACAAAATAATTATACGCAAACGTCGAAAGTGATTCTCTGCTCTCTTTTGCGAGCGCACGAACATTCAGTCCTTGATCCATAATGGGTTTGACAATTTCCTTGCCACGTTCGAGCGAGGCAAGAATCCCGTCATACTGTTCTTTACTCAGCGCAAGTCGCATTTCATCATCGTAGATGAGTGGCTCATCGGGCTTCTTTTCAAACACGCGGCCAGGGGTGGTGCCGAGAGTGGAAATGCTTTTAACCACGGAAACGGCAAACGCTGCCCAACTGAGTGTTGTCATCGGGCGATAGATAAACGTGCGTGCGCTATTTTCGTCTTCGAGCTGGATGTAAATCCCACCAGTTCCGGCAACATCGTGCATGGGATTCAGCATATGTTCCCAAACGCGCTTCAATCCCATCTCTTTGATGCGCGCGGGCGAATACCCCCAACTTGGGCGCTTGATCAACAGACGAAGATGATACGGCGTTTTTTCCATGCCAAAAGTGTACTGGAAAAACGTTACAATTCTGCTAGTAGTGCTTCCAATCAAGAAGCTATCCGTTTTATGGACGATTCTTGATTGGATAAAAGCACTACAAATCAAATAATTATAGTCATTTTATCCAAGTAAAAAATATTCCATTTTTTCTTGTAATGACTATATTGAGACAACTAGAATTTGCTGATTTTAAGGTGTTTTTAAGGATTTTCTGCGAAAAACACTGTTTCTGTACACAAGTAACCACAAAACAAGGAAATCGCTATGACAC
>CAZFOM010000016.1:5608-18809 GCA_964520155.1 uncultured Rickettsiales bacterium | reverse complement strand
GGAACCCTCGCCCATCTCATTGAATTAAAAGGATTAGGTGATGTCATCTTATTTGATATCGCCGAAGGCACCCCGCAGGGCAAGGCGCTCGATATTTCGCAAAGCTCGGATGTGGATGGGTCAGACGTGCATCTCAAGGGCACCAATGATTACAAGGATATCGAAGGATCGGACGTAGTGATCGTCACCGCCGGCGTGCCGCGCAAGCCCGGCATGAGCCGCGATGATCTGGTCAATATCAATACCGGCGTGATGCGCACGGTCGGAGAGAATATCAAAAAATACTGCCCGAAAGCCTTTGTGATCGTCATCACCAACCCGCTGGATGCGATGGTGTGGGTGCTGCGCGAAGTCTCTGGCTTGCCACATAACATGGTGGTGGGCATGGCGGGCGTGCTGGATTCCGCGCGCTTCTCCTATTTCATTTCGGAAGCAACTGGTGTGTCGGTGCAGGATATTTCGACCTTCGTGCTCGGTGGTCATGGCGACACGATGGTACCGCTCGCGCGCTATTCCACGGTGGCAGGCATTCCCCTGCCCGATCTCGTGAAAATGGGCTGGCTCAAACAGGATCAACTCGACAAAATCATTCAGCGCACACGCGACGGTGGCGCCGAGATCGTAGGCTTGCTCAAAACCGGATCGGCCTATTACGCACCCGCTGCTTCTGCGATCAAAATGGCCGAAGCGTATCTGTTTGACCGCAAACGTGTTCTGCCGTGTGCGGCGTGGCTTACCGGTCAATACGGCGTGAAGGATCTGTATGTTGGTGTGCCGGTAGTGATTGGTAAAGATGGTGTCGAAAAAATTGTCGAGATTTCCATGAACGCCGAAGAAAAAGCGATGTTTGATAAATCAGTCGAAGCCGTGCGGGGGCTCTGCAAGGGTATAGACTTAAGCAAAAAAGCGGCCTAAAAACGTCGCCAAAATGAAGTTTGGAAAGGACAAACCATGAATATCCATGAGTATCAGGCCAAGCAGGTATTAGCGAAGTTTGGTGTGCCCGTATCGAAAGGCCAGGTGGTCTACACGGCAGCAGAAGCCGAAAAAGCCGCAAATGAATTAGGTGGAAATCTCTGGGTGGTGAAAGCCCAGATCCATGCAGGCGGTCGCGGCAAGGGATCATTCAAAGAACCGGCGGCCGGTGGCATTGGCGGGGTGAAGCTCGCCAAATCCGTGGCAGAAACCAAAGATTTTGCGACCAAGATGCTCGGCAACACGCTGGTCACCAAACAGACGGGTGCCGAAGGTCGTTTGGTCAAGCGCGTCTATATCGAGCAAGCCAGCGACATTTCGCGCGAACTCTATCTTTCTTTGCTCGTGGATCGTGCGACCTCGCGCGCCACATTTGTTGCATCTTCCGAAGGCGGGATGGACATTGAAGAAGTGGCCGAAAAACATCCTGAGAAAATCGTGATGGTGGCGATTGATCCGGCCACCGGCGTATTCCCGACCCATATCCGCACCCTCTCCAAAGTACTGGGTATCGGCAAGGAACAGATGAAAGCCTTTGAAGCATTCGTGCATAATCTCTATCGCTGCTTCATCGAGAAAGATTGCTCGCAGGTGGAAATCAATCCGCTCATCATCACCAAAACCGGTGAGATCAAGGCACTCGATGCGAAATTCAATTTCGATGAAAACGCGCTCTATCGTCATCCTGATATTATGGAACTGCGCGATCCCGACGAAGAAGAGCCGCTCGAGCAGAAAGCTGCCAAGTTCGGTCTGTCTTATGTGAAGATGGACGGCAATATCGGCTGCATGGTAAACGGCGCCGGTCTTGCGATGGCTACGATGGACATCATCAAGTTGTACGGCTCTGAACCTGCAAACTTCCTTGATGTGGGTGGTGGTGCAACCAAAGAAAAAGTCACCGAAGCCTTCAAACTGATTCTCTCGGATCCGAATGTCGAAGGCGTGCTCGTCAATATCTTCGGCGGCATCATGCGTTGCGACATCATTGCCGAGGGCATCATCGCGGCAGCGAAAGAAGTGAGTCTCGACGTGCCGCTCGTCGTTCGTTTGGAAGGCACCAACGTGGAGCTGGGCAAGAAGATTCTTTCGACGTCTGGCCTGCCTGTTCAACCTGCCGACAATCTCGCTGACGCAGCCGATAAAATCACCCGCGCGGTGAAGAAGCAGGCGGCGTAGGTAAGGCGATGATGGATTGGCAGATGGGCAGATAATGGAAAAAGTCGAAAAATTTATTCGTTCCGCAAGGCAACTGGAGGTCTATAAAAAAGCCTATCAGGTCTCGTTGGGCATTCACAAAGCGACGCTGACATTTCCTAAAATTGAGCAATTCGCGTTAGCCGATCAAATGCGACGCTCGAGCAAATCCATTTGTGCCAATTTATCAGAGGGGTTCGCTAAACAGGCGCATTCAAAACCGGAATTCGCGCGTTTTATTTCCATGGCCATCGGCTCTGCGTCCGAAATTGAAACCTGGATCTGCTATGCGTATGATCTTGGTTATATTGATAAAAAAACATTAAATGCGTGGCTGGAACAATACGGTATCGTTCTTTCCATGTTAGTAAAACTTCGAGAAAAACTATAATTCATCACATCTGCCCATCCGCCCATCTATTATCAAATTCGGAGAATGTATGTCCATATTCGTAAATAAAAATACTAAAGTCATTTGCCAAGGATTTACCGGCAAAGAAGGAACCTATCACTCCGAGCAAGCAATTGCTTATGGCACCAAGATGGTCGGTGGAGTGACGCCTGGCAAAGGCGGCACCAAGCATCTCGATCTGCCGGTGTTTGATTCGGTGGATGAAGCCAAGCAAGCAACTGGCGCCAATGCGTCGGTGATTTATGTGCCCCCTCCCTTTGCAGCCGATGCGATTCTGGAAGCGATCGAGGCGAAGATGGAACTAATCATCTGTATCACCGAGGGTATTCCGGTGCTCGACATGGTGAAAGTGAAGCGCGCATTGGTAGGCAGCAAATCCCGTTTGGTGGGGCCGAACTGTCCAGGCGTCATCACTCCGGGCGAATGCAAGATCGGCATTATGCCAGGCCACATCCATAAAAAAGGCCGCATCGGGATTGTGTCTCGTTCCGGCACTTTGACCTATGAGGCCGTCGCACAAACCTCTGCTGAAGGGCTCGGACAATCGTCTTGTGTCGGTATTGGTGGTGATCCGGTGAACGGCACTAACTTCATTGATGTGCTCGATGCATTCTTGGGCGATGATGAAACCGATGCGATCATCATGATCGGCGAGATCGGTGGTACGGCCGAAGAAGAAGCGGCCGAGTTCATCCGCGCGCAGAAAAAGAAAAAACCAATGGTGGGCTTTATCGCCGGACGCACCGCGCCTCCAGGCCGCCGCATGGGTCATGCGGGTGCGATCATTTCGGGCGGTAAAGGTGGGCCGGATGGTAAGATTGAGGCGATGAAATCCGCCGGCATCCGCGTCGTGGATTCTCCTTCATCGCTTGGCAAAACCATGAAGGAAGTGCTCAAGAAAGCGGCATAATTCCAGATCAGGGATGTTTCCAGGAGCGTGTCCCATACTGAAAAGGCATGAAAGTCATGCTTTTACGCTTTGTTAAAGCGAATGGTTTAGCATTGAAATTCGCCTGTGTTTGCGTCATACAGGCGGCATCAAATCTGACAAAAAGGCACCGATATGGCGACCCCTTTTGATACCGACACCCCCTTCTTTGCTGGCAACGCAGCGTATGTCGAAATGCTCTATGAGCGTTGGCTGAGAAGTCCCGCTTCCGTGGATGCAAGCTGGCAGAGTTATTTCTCCGGTGTGAAAGCGATGCAGAACGGTGCATCAAAAGCCATTACTCGCCCTTCCTGGTCGCCTAACAAATCCGAATTTTTGGACGAGGCGGTAGCCCCGCTTCCTGCCAAAGATGGCAAACCCGCCAAGAAAGAATCTGCACCGAGTACGCAGCACGCAGCACCGAGTACCGATATTGTCGCCGCCGCGCAGGATACGGCGCGCGCATTGCAGATCATCAATGCGTACCGTGTGCGCGGACACCTCATGGGCAATTACGATCCGCTGGGACTCGAGCTTCCCAAGCCACACCCGGAGCTTGATCCGCATACCTACGGCTTCACCGATAAAGACTTTGGACGCGAGATTTACATCGGTGGATCACTGGGGTTGGAGCGCGCCACCCTGTCACAAATACTGGAAATCCTACGCCAGACCTATTGCGGTACGCTGGGCGTAGAATTCATGCATATCCAGTTTCCTGAGCAGAAACTCTGGATCCAGAAACGCATCGAGAGCAACAAGTCGCGTCCGCCACTCACCGATGAAGAAAAGAAATTTATCCTGCGCTGCCTCGTGGAGGTTGAATCGTTTGAGGAATTTGTGCAGCTCAAACATACCGGCACCAAGCGCTTTTCGATTCAGGGCGGTGACGCCACCATTCCTGGCATTGAAGCGGCACTCCTTGCTTCCACTGCTCTAGGTGTTGAAGAGGCCGTGATCGGGATGCCGCACCGTGGACGCATGAACGTGATCACCACCATCATGGGCAAGCCGTATGTCGAACTACTCTCGATTTTCCAAGGCAATATAGATTTCCCTGAATGGGTCGATTCTTCGGGCGATGTGAAGTATCACTTGGGCGTCTCAAGTGACCGCACGTTGATAAACGGCAAGAAAATTCACCTATCGCTTGCCTCGAACCCGTCGCACTTAGAAGCGGTCAATCCCGTAGTGCAGGGCAAAGTACGCGCCAAGCAGGATCAGAAAAACGATAAGGAAACCAAAAACAAAGTGATGGGCATTCTCTTGCATGGGGATGCGGCATTTGCCGGTCAAGGCACCGTGGCCGAGGCGTTGTCGCTTGCGGAACTGCGCGGTTACCGCACCGGCGGCACCTTGCACATCATCGTCAATAACCAGATTGGTTTTACCACTTCGCCCAAATATGGCCGCTTCACCCCGTACCCGTCCGATATGGCCAAAGCGATTCAGGCGCCGATTTTCCATGTGAACGGTGACGATCCCGAAGCCGTGTTCTATGCGTGCAAGCTCGCGGCCGAGTTCCGTCAGGAATTCAAGCGCGACGTGGTGGTGGATATCGTGTGTTATCGCAAATACGGCCATAACGAATCGGATGAACCGATGTTCACGCAGCCGCTCATGTATAAGGCGATTGCCAAACACACGCTGCCCGCGCGTCTGTATGCAGCGCAATTACTTGCTGAAGGCATGATCACGCAGGATCAGATTGATTCGCTGTTTACCGAATACCGTATGTATCTCGATAAGGAATACGAATCAGCCAAAACCTTCAAGCCGAATAAAGCAAACTGGCTTGAGGGACAGTGGTCGGGATTTGAAAAACCCAAGGGTGACCATCCGGTACAGGAAACCGGCGTTGATGAAAAGAAATTGAAAGAGATTGGTTACGCGATCAGCAAAGTGCCCGAAGGTTTCACCATCAATTCCAAAGTGCAGCGCCAGCTTGATGCGAAGAAAAAAATGATGGATGACGGGGTGGGCATTGACTGGGCAACCGGCGAAGCGCTCGCCTTTGGCTCGTTGCTTAAGGAGGGTTATCCCATACGTTTTACGGGACAAGATGTATGCCGCGGCACCTTCTCGCACCGTCACGCGGTGCTGATCGATCAGGCGAACGAAGAGCGCTATACGCCGCTCAATCATATCAATGCACCCAAGCAACTCGAGATTTACGAAAGCTCATTGTCGGAATTTGCCATCATGGGCTTTGAATACGGCTATTCGCTCTCCGAGCCCAATGCGCTCACACTTTGGGAAGCGCAGTTTGGCGATTTTGCCAACGGCGCGCAGGTGATGATTGACCAGTTCATTGCGTCTGGCGAAATCAAATGGCTGCGTATGTCGGGACTCGTTCTGCTGCTCCCGCATGGGTATGAAGGCCAAGGCCCTGAGCATTCCTCGGCGCGCCTGGAGCGCTTCCTCCAGCTTTGCGGTGAGGACAATATGCAGGTGGTGAACTGCACCACGCCTGCCAATTATTTCCATGTGCTGCGCCGTCAACTGGTGGGTCGTAAGTTCCGTAAACCGCTCATCATCATGACGCCGAAATCGCTCTTGCGTCACAAGCTCGCGGTGTCCTCGCTCAAAGACATGACAAAAGGCACGAGCTTTGACCGTGTGATTCCCGAAACCTCCAAACTCGCAGACGATGCGAAAGTCAAGCGCCTCGTGTTCTGCTCTGGCAAAGTTTATTACGATCTGTTTGAAGAACGCGAGAAGCGCGGCATCAAGGATATTGCCATCGTGCGCTGCGAGCAGCTTTACCCCTTCCCCGAGCGCGAAATCCGCGAACAGATGAAGCAATACAAAAACGCGGAAATCATGTGGTGTCAGGAAGAACCGGAAAACATGGGTGCGTATCGTTTCATGGGGCCAAAGATGGGCTATATTCTCGAAGAGCTGGGCAAAAAAGACCTGCGGATCCGATATGCCGGCCGTCCGGAGGCTGCATCACCCGCAGCGGGCTACACCAAGATCCACGAAAAAGAGCAAAAACAGCTGATTGACGATGCGTTTAATCTGGCAATCGCCGGTAGCGCGCTTGTGAAGAAAGTGGTGAATGGGTAAGAATAGTTGATAGTCAATGGTTGATGGTTAATAGAAATTTTCCATCAACCATAAACTATCAACCATCAACTACTACTTAAGCAACGGCTTCAGCAACTCCGCATCCGCGCTGTCAATCGTGCCGCTGGCATCGAGATCCATTGCGGGAAATTCCTTGGCCGGTTTATCCTTGAATCCGTAAATCTCGATCAGGTCTTGCGCATTGGTAATTCCATCCGCATTGAAATCCCCTTTGACCGTGGGTTTTACTTCAATAGGTAATGCAAAAATTTTATCGCGGTTTGTGATCGTGATTTCAGCGGCACCTGCGGCAAGCGGTGTAATGCGCACAGTCTTGTCTTCGCGCGTAATCGTGGCGACTTCCGGTGGATGGATCGCAATCGAAAGCGCGGTATGGTTTGATACGTTGCTTTCAACCCCGTCCTGGGTTGAAAAAATTGCAAGCGTGCCGTCCGGATAGCCTGCATACAAACGATCGAGTTTCGGAGTGTAGGTGAGGTTTGGCAGTTCTGGAAGTTCAGGTTTCAGTTTCAAGATCAAGGGCGTGGCAGAGGAAACATCCGCGTCGTCACTTTCGCGTGTGGCGAGTGCAAATAATTGTACTTCGTCGCCTTCGGTCGTTTTCGGAATGGTAATGGAAAACACAAATGGCGCTTCATTTTTGTGCTCCGTGCGGATGCCGTCGGTACCCACAATATGCAGCTTTGAGAATTTAAGCCCTGGCGCGGCGATCACCGTCACCGCTACCGTATCCCCGCGCGATACTTCCGTGCCGGTTGCGGGGGATTCGATTCGCAGCGTTTCAACGCGCTCGATCCGTGGCGATTCACTGGCTTCAATCGTGGTGCCTGCGTTTGTTGCAATTGCATGGAATGGGTAAGGCACGATCCCCATTGCAAGAAGCGTCATCACACATACATTAGAAAATCTCATAGTCTAAATCCCGAGCTCTTTTTTATTGTTCTTCAATGATTCCTGAATAACTCGCAGATGTTTGGCGCGCTCTTGTTGAGACCAATCAGGTGGAAACGTCAATGTCAGCCCGTCACCGAGATCGACAATATCGGGGATAGTCCCTTTTTCCGGTATGTTCTTCCCTAAGATAGTCTTCACAAAGTTTTTCACAAACGGCTCTCCTTTAACCTTCTGGAATGTACTAAAATAGCCGTTGCCGATGCAACCATTATAAAACCATTGATTTATTAGATAAAACTCGCATAGATGGGCGCAATTTGAGTCTAATCATCGAGGCAGTTATGGCAGCAAAAGATATTGTCGTTCCGAACATGGGTGAATCCGTGAGCGAAGCAACCATCTCCAAATGGTTCAAGAAGGTTGGCGACGCAATTAAGCAGGACGAGCCGTTGTGCGAACTCGAAACTGACAAAGTGACCGTCGAAGTGCCAGCCCCAGCCGCAGGTGCCTTAAAAGAGATCAAAGCCAAGGAAGGCTCGACCGTGACGATTGGCCAAGTGATCGGCGCCATTGAAGAAGGCGCAGCGGGTAGTGCGTCTGCAGCCCCTGCCAAAGCCCCCCCCACCGTCGCAGCAAGTGCTGCTCCGACTCCCCCGCGAGGGGGGAGTGGTTCGTCTGGAGCCGATAAATCCGGCCCAGCGGCCACCAAAGCTGCTGCTGAAGCCGGCATCAGCCTCGCATCGGTTCCTGCTACCGGTAAGGATGGCCGCGTGACCAAGGGCGATGTGATGGCTGCTGCGTCTTCTCCATCAACCATCAACCAACAACCATCAACTTCTTCCGGCCCCCGTGAAGAACGCGTCAAGATGACCAAGCTGCGTCAGACGATTGCGAAGCGCCTCAAGGATTCTCAGAACACCGCTGCGATTCTGACGACCTTCAATGAAATTGATATGTCGAATGTCATGGGATTGCGCGCCGAATACAAAGATGTGTTTGAGAAAAAGCACGGTGTTCGCCTTGGATTCATGGGCTTCTTTGTCAAAGCAGCTGTCAATGCGCTTAAGGAAATTCCCGAAGTCAACGCCCATATTGACGGCGATGAGATTGTGTACAAAAACTACTACGATATTGGCGTGGCAGTCGGCGGTGCAAACGGTCTGGTCGTGCCGGTGGTGCGTAATGCCGATCAATTATCTATCGCACAAATCGAAGCCGAGATTGCGCGTCTGGCGCAAAAAGCCAAAGACGGCACGCTTTCGATGGCAGAAATGTCAGGCGGCACTTTCACCGTATCGAACGGCGGCGTGTATGGCTCGCTGATGTCCACTCCGATTGTGAACCCGCCGCAGTCCGCCATTTTAGGGATGCATAAAACCGAAGATCGCCCTATTGCCATCAAAGGCCAGGTCGTCATCCGCCCGATGATGTATGTCGCCGTGTCCTACGATCACCGTATCATTGACGGCCGTGAGTCGGTGACATTCCTCGTGAAAATCAAAGAAGCGATCGAGGATCCAAGACGGTTGCTTCTGGGGGTGTAGGCTTATTACCGTCTAAATTTTCCGGTTCATGTAATACACTTTAAGGTGAGCCGGACGGACGATGCTGAGCCGAATTTTTTATCATTTTTCATGAAGATGCTCCTTGTTCGCATAACAAGGAATTTTGTGACGTACTTCAAGTTTTACGTTTTTTCCCACCCAACGCCGGAAGAATGGCGATTTCTTCTGCCTCGTCCCGTGTTTGCAAGCTCCGCAGCGCGAGCATTTCGCGCTTGCAGGCGCTCAATAAATTTCATGTTTGTTTCCAGATACTCGCCACGGAGAATTTCCATGGCGGTATAATAGCCGATATCGCCACTAAACGGTTGCATAAGCGCCATTATAGTTTTGTTGAATCCGGGGTTTCTCAGTGTAAAATTTTGCCCATGCGCCCGTGCATGTTTCGCAATGTTTGCCGCAAACTCTTGCGGCATTTCGGAGGTTGTCCATTTCCAGAAAGCGCGATCACCTATGCCGTGAAGGCTGGTTCCTTTATCTCGCGGCAGGTAGGGCAGGAGCGACTCCATTTGCGTGCCTACAGCGAACGCACTAGCAAAAGGTTCTTTTTCAAGAGTAATGCGATAACAATGCTCATCGAGTACGCAGCAGATTTCCATATCAATGCCACCTGTCTCCAAGCCGGTATCTTTCATCGCGCCTCGTACTACGCCTTCTACCACATCCCGATGCGCCGGCGGTTCCCAGATATCGCTAGGATAGTGCATATCGAAACTGACACGGTAGAGCTGCATTACGGATTACGTTTTTTGGTAAAAAATTCGATCGCGCACTATATCGCGGGCATAAGGGTTTGTTTGTGACAGTTTGATGAAATTTATGGAGCCAGTCCCATCATGAGCACCATGAAATAGGGGACGAAACACCCTTTTAACTTGGAAAAATGATTATAATTGTGGGATTTATTGTTTTAATTCAATTAATACCCTCCCATGAAAGGGGTCACCATTAACTAGAAGCACCATATGATTAATCCTGCGACTATTCTCAAAGCCACCACTCCCTTTCACTTCGCTGACGCCTCTCGCCTGATTGATGCCTACCAGCGCTACATCACCCAGCAGAATCTTACTATGTGCATGATGGGTTCTTTGGATGAAGAAATCAAAAACCCTGCCGCGTTTTATGATTCTAAGAGGGGTGGGATATTTTTGGCGTATGGTGAAAGAATTGAAGAATTGAAGAACGGGAGAAATGTTGAACAACCGAGTACCGATCACCGAGTACCGAGCATTGGAAGCAAACCCATAGGCATCTGCTGCCTTGAGGAACACCAGCCCATCCACCCCGATATTCGCGTGGCCGAAATCCGCCGTATGTATGTTGCGCCCGAAGCGCGAGGCCAGAAGGTCGGGGAAGCCCTAATCCAGGCTTGTGTGAATGAAGCAGAAAGGCTCGGTTATGGGCGGGTTGTGCTTGACACGTTTCAGGAGCCGTCCTATGCCCTGAAGCTCTATACACGCTTAGGCTTTACCGAATGCGCACCGTTTAATCACCTGCCTTTGGGTAAAGCCGTCTGGTTGGAGAAGATGCTATGAGCACTGGCATGGATGATATACGCCGCCACCGAACCCAGATATTGGCACTTGCAGAGCGTTGCGGTCTCAAAGATGTCCGTGTATTCGGATCGGTTGCGCGCGGCGAAGAAGACCAAAACAGCGACGTGGATTTGCTGGTGAATGTTGCAGATGCAAGCGATCCTTTTGCTTTTGTCGATTTCCAGCAAGGTGTCTCTAAATTACTATCAAGAGAAATTGACTTAGTGTTTGAAAGCGGGCTTTACCACATGCTGCGTGAACGCGTGCTTTCTGAGGCGAAGCCACTATGAAGAACACGCATGATGACCAGGTGTATCTGCAGCATATTCTTGACTGTATTCGTATGGTGCAGTCATTTACAGCCGGACATATGGAAGATTTTCATACGGCTCCAGAAAAATGGCTTGCGACGATCCGTGCTCTACAGATTATGTCTGAATCTGCTACCCGTCTTTCGGATACCACAAAAACGAGCATGCCTGAGATAGAGTGGGACAGGATTCGAGGATTTCGTAATCTTTTGGTACACGATTATCTGGGCGATATTGATCCGATGATTATCCGTAAAGTGATAGAAATTGAGTTGCCCAAGTTGGAAAAAGCGATACGAAGAATACAAAAATAAGGAAATCCTATGACCAATATCACTTATGATCTCGTTGTTATCGGCGGAGGGCCGGGCGGATATGTTGCGGCGATTCGTGCTGCTCAACTCGGCATGAAAGTCGCCTGCGTGGAAAGGCGCGGCAAACTCGGCGGTACCTGCTTGAATGTGGGCTGCATTCCCTCCAAGGCGCTGTTGCATTCGTCTGAGTTATACGAGGAAGCCAAGCACGGTGCAAAGCATGGAATCGTGGGTGACATCAAGCTTGATCTCAAGGCGATGATGGCGCGCAAGCTCGATGTGGTGGAAAATCTCACCAAAGGCATCGAGGGATTGTTTAAGAAAAACAAGATCGATTACATCATCGGCTCGGGCATGATTGCCAAAGCGGGGCTCGTGGGGGTGACCACGCCGGATGCGAAATCGCTCTCGCTTGCCACCAAAAATATTCTCATTGCGACCGGTTCGGAAGTAACCCCTCTGCCCGGCGTGACCATCGATGAAAAACGGATCGTCACCTCTACCGGTGCGCTCGAGCTTTCGGAAGTACCGAAGAAGCTCGTGATTATCGGTGCAGGGGTGATCGGGCTTGAGATGGGCTCGGTCTGGCGTCGTCTGGGCTCCGAAGTCACGGTGATCGAATATCTTGACCGTATTACCCCGGGTATGGATCTCGAAGTCTCCAAACAATTCCAGAAGATTTTGGAAAAACAGGGTATTGCATTCAAGCTCTCGACCAAAGTCACGGCAGCGAAAGCCTCCGCAAAAGACGTCACGTTGTCTGCGGAATCGGTGGATGGTGCCACGAAAGAAGAGATCAAAGCCGATGTGGTGCTGGTGGCGATTGGGCGCCGTGCCTACACAGCGGGTCTGGGCTTGAAAGAATTGGGCGTGAAGATGGACGAGCGCGGACGTGTCGAGGTGGATCACCATTTCCAAAGCTCGGTGCCGGGCATCTATGCGATCGGTGATGTGATTCATGGCCCGATGCTTGCCCACAAAGCCGAAGAGGATGGTGTGGTGTGTGTCGAGATGATGGCGGGTCAGAAATCCCATATCAATTATGACTTGGTCCCAGGCGTGATTTACACCATGCCGGAAGTCGCCACGATCGGCAAAACCGAAGAGCAGCTCAAAGCCGCTGGCGTCAATTACAAAGTCGGCAAATTCCCGTTTCTTGCCAACTCACGGGCGCGCTCAACCGGACAGACGGATGGATTTGTAAAAATTCTCGCAGATGCCGCAACCGACGAAGTGTACGGTGTGCATATCATCGGCGCGCAGGCAGGAACCATCATCGCCGAAGCGGCGATTGCGATGGAATTCCGCGCTTCTTCCGAAGACATCGCCCGCACCTGCCACTCCCACCCCGACTTAAACGAAGCAGTGAAAGAAGCAGCGTTATCGGTGTTAGGCAGAGCGATACATATTTGAACCATCTATGAATCAAGAATCCTCCAAAATAGAACCAATCAGAACCCGTGAGGATCTGGAAAAAACGTTGGGGCATATTGTAGGTGCATATCGAGCCACGCATACATCAATCGTTCAAGCTCTGGAAGGTAAGCGAACGGATAGCGAGCACGCAAAAAGCGCAATCGGTGCGCATGAGTGGAAAATAATCGAATCCAAATTGCTCGAACAGTACCTTCAAGAAAACGGAATTCCTCCAGCCACAACGCAAGAGATTATTCAAAATCTCGTTTATCCCTACTGTGAAGAGCGGGCAAAGTTTCAAGGAGTGCAACCGCTTAATTTTGCACCACTGACAGATCTGATCGGGCAAGGTATCCGGTATCACACAGAAAAACCAAGAAACGGGCAAGAGTCTAGAGTATGGCTGCTTGAGGCCGCCAAGACTCTTGCTCCACATCTCCCTAAATCCGCAAAGCCCAGAAGACGTTAATCTATCTTCCAAACAATCCTTTTAGGGTTTCTGTTGCCTCTTTTTTATCGATCTTCTTCAAGTCTTTGACGTTCTCAATCGTTTTGCCGATTTTA
>CAZFOM010000016.1:0-5598 GCA_964520155.1 uncultured Rickettsiales bacterium | reverse complement strand
GGCGTGAGGTTATCGGTGATTGCGGATTTCATATCGAGTGTGATGGAAGGGTTTTCCCACGCACCGCTTACCAGAATGGGCACCGTGACACCGGCGTGATCATCTCGCCCGCCCTGTCCTTTGAGGCTTGCGACGATTTCGGGTTTGAGTGTGTAGCGGATCTGTTTGGGTGGCAGTGCAATTTCACCCTGCCCGCGCAGGCGGATGAGTGGGGATTTCATATAGAGATCGGAGTTACGAACCACTCCGTTTGCAATCGTATAACTTCCTGATAATTCAGAGAAATCAGTCTTCTCTGTCTGCGCTCCAGAAGCGCCACCAAGCGATTTCCATTGGCGAATCGTAGCGGCAAAATTTTTGCCCTTGATCGCGCCATTTTGCACCGAGAGCTTACCCTGACCCGAAAGCGAAGATATCCATTCGGATTGACTTTTACCCTTCGTGGCAACTGACGTGTTTCCACTCAGCGTACCTTGAATACTATCATTACCCGCCCAGTCTTTGAGGAGCGGTTCGGCCTGTACATTCCTGAGCGCCACCGATGCCGTGATGGCGCCAGCAGGATTGGCCGTTGCATTGACGGCGATGTTTCCACCGTAGACATTGATGTCCGGTGCATTCACCCGCAATTGGCCATTTTTTAAGGTCACGTCGAAGGCGAGAGGAGTGATGCTGGTGTTGTTGATCGTGAAGTTATCAATCTGAACCTTTAGATCAGCATTCACGGATGAAAGTGCGGAGAGGTCTATGCGGGATTTATCCCACCCGCTTTGAGCACCTTCTTTTTTTGTCGATGAATAACTCGTTTTTTCTTTTATTATAAATGATTTAGACGTGACTTTTCCTTTCAGTTCTAGCACCGTACCCAGCCGGAGCGTTCCTTTATAGATTCCATTTATATCTCCGTAGCTTAGCCGTGCTTCGAGAGAGGATTCTTTGCCGCTCAGCAACGCCAGGGGCGTGTTGATACCGCTTTCAAATGTCAATTTCTCATTGTTATACAATCCGTTGATTCCTATCTCGGCAGCGATTTCCGGCTTGGGTGCTGCGAGTTTGATATTCAGATTCTGGAAGCGCTGGGTGGTGCCCGTTGAGAGATCCTTGAAAGTCAGGTTCGCATTACCGATAAACAGATGCTCTATGCCAACAGTCAGAGGCGCCGACTCTGTTTTTTTAGACGAGGGTGAGGATTTCTCTTCGATGGGTTTATCGAATTTCCAATTCGCCTGATCCCCTTTTTTCACGAGTAATATCGTGGGAGAGTCCATCTCGATTGAGGTGATTTCGAGCTTTTTATGCAAGAGCGGTTTGAGTGCGGCACCAAGCGAAACACTGGGTAATACAAGCATATCCCCTCCCCCTGCCCAAGCGGGATTAGAGATACTTACGTTTTTGACCGTGATGGCAATGGTAGGGAAAATCCGCAGCGAGATTTCACCGTCCAATTTTACGCTGCGTCCGGTTTTGTCTTCGATGGCAGCAATAATCTGGGGTTTGAACTGGTTCACGTTGATGAAAAAGGGAATCAGCGCGATTGCAACGACCAGCAACCCGAGTAGAATCAACGTGATTTTAGCGATTTTTTTCAACGGAAGCTCCTACAAAAATATACCAACACCAATGTAGGCTTTGGAGGGTCTTATGCAAGATACGATTTATCTCGGTAAGGGCGATACCGAGCAGAAACTGCTGCTCAAATATGCCAATCGACACGGGTTAATTGCAGGCGCAACAGGCACGGGGAAAACGATTTCCCTGCAAGTGCTTGCGGAAGGATTTTCGGCATCCGGTGTGCCGGTTTTCATTGCCGATATTAAAGGCGATCTCTCAGGACTCAGCCAGCCCGGCCAGCCCAAGCCGCCACTCGTGAAACGCGCTGAAGCGATAGGCTATACGCTTGAATATCGTGGATATCCGACGATTTATTGGGATATTTTTGGCAAAAAAGGCCACCCGATCCGCACCACCGTTTCCGAAATGGGGCCACTTCTCTTGTCACGATTGCTCGAGCTGAACGACACACAGGAAGGGGTTTTGAACATTGCGTTTGCGGTGGCGGATGCGGAAAAATTATTACTGCTCGATCTTGATGATCTGCGTGCGATGCTGATCCATGTCAGCGACAACGCCAAGACCTATTCTGCGCAATATGGCAATGTCGCGCCGGCCTCTGTCGCTGCGATTCAGCGCGGGCTGCTTACGCTCGAGCAACAGGGCGGGAAAAATCTGTTTGGTGAGCCTGCGATTAATATCGTGGACTTCATGAAAGTGGCACCGAACAGTCAGGGCGCGATCAACATTCTAGCGGCGGATGCGCTCATGGCATCGCCGAAACTCTATGCCACCTTCATGCTGTGGTTGCTTTCCGAACTGTTCGAGGATCTGCCGGAAGTGGGCGACGTGGAAAAACCCAAGCTGGTGTTTTTCTTCGACGAAGCTCACTTACTCTTTGATGATGCACCCAAAGCATTGATCGACAAAATCGAGCAACTCGTGCGTCTGATTCGCTCCAAGGGCGTGGGGGTGTATTTCATCACCCAGAATCCGGCGGATGTGCCGGTAACGGTGCTGGGGCAACTGTCCAATCGCATTCAGCACGCATTGCGCGCGTTTACCCCACAGGATCAGAAAGGCGTGAAAGCGGCCGCGCAAACCTTCCGCGCCAATCCGAAATTCAAAACCGAAGAAGCGATTACGCTGCTCGGTGTCGGTGAAGCGCTTGTATCCACACTCGATGCGGCGGGCACGCCCACGGTCGTTGAAAAAACGCTCATCAAGCCACCCTCTGCGCTGGTTGGCCCGTGCAGCGATGCGCAGCGCCAACAGGTCATTTCAACCTCGCCTGTCGCCGGCGTCTATGATCAAACCGTAAACCGCGAATCCGCCTTTGAGATGCTACAAAGCCGGATGCAGGAACAAACGCAGGCGCAAACATCCTCCGGCAGCATGTGGGGGACGATGACCGGCACGGGTGGCGCTACTGTCCCCGCTCCAACTGCGCCTCAGAGTGGCGGATGGGGCAATACACGAGGAAGCTCCGCACCACGCAGCGCAGGCCGTCCACAAAAATCCACCACCGAAAAAATAGTCACCTCGGTTGCAACCTCAATGGTGCGTTCGGTCGGCACCCAGATCGCCCGCGAACTTACTCGTGGATTATTTAAGGGGTTGTTGAAGTAGCGGGTGCAGCCTGACGTTTCAGAGCTTCAGCGCATTGGGCTATCCACTGCGCGTTTGCTGCGATATACGCTACCGGATCGATCGTATTTTTTAGCGCATGTTCACGCAGTTGCGCTTCGCACGCATTGCGGTGCGGATCGTTATAGTCGCGGCGATGATAAGGGCTGAAATCTGCATCTTGTGGGGCATCGTCCAGATCAAACACTTCAAGCTCACCCGGGCGATTTTCCACCGGAAATCCGGCGTCGATTTTGCGATAAGTTTCAAGGCGCTGGTGTGTGGCATACCACTGCGATGCAAAGCCGATGACGAGAACCAGACCGAGTAAAACCAATTTATTCATGGGGACATTGTAGTCTGTATCTACGATTCTGTCACGGCGGCAGGATGGGCTTTGAGATACGCTTCCTTGAGCCGTGTGCTATCCACCTTGGTGTAGCGCTGGGTGGTGGAAAGGCTCGCATGTCCGAGGAGTTCCTGAATCGCGCGCAGATCGCCACCTTGCGACAGGAGATGCGTGGCAAAACTATGGCGGAATGCATGGGGCGTGGCGTTATCCGGCAGCCCCAGGAATCCGCGCAACAGCGCGAGGCGTTTTTGGAAAATGGCCGGTTGCAGCGCCTTGCCCCGCGCGCCCAGAAAGATCGGCTCATGCGGTTTCAGCGGGTAGGGACAGGCCGCAAGATACTGACCCAGCGCGGTACGCACTTCTTCAAGCAAAGGGATTTTGCGCTGCTTGTTTCCCTTGCCGGTGATGGTGAGGCTGTCGCGTTCCGATAGATGCGTCTGGGTGACACTGAGCGCCTCGCTGATACGCAAGCCGCAGCCATAGATCAGCATCAAAAGCGCCGTATCGCGTTTGGCGATCCACGGCTCGTCACTGAGTGAACCGATCGTTTCCACGCTGTGCAGCGAATCGTCCATGGCCAATGCTTTGGGCAGCGCTTTGGGCAGTTTAGGGGAACGCACATGAAACGGCGCAGGGTTGCTGTGACCGGTCTGTTTTTCGAGGTAGCGATAGAAGCTGCGCACGGTAGAAAGCGCGCGCGCGTTACTGGTAGCCGAAAGCGATGCCCCCACCCGCGCGGCAAGCCAGCTACGAAAATCCCGAAGCGATAGCGCGTCAAGCTCCCCCACCCCGACCGCGCGTCCCAGATGCCCACTTACGAAGTGCAGAAATTGTTTAAGATCATGCTGATACGAAACCAGCGTGTGTCTGGAATAGCGCTTGGTGTCACTCAGATGCGTGAACCACGTTTCCATCAAGCGTCTAAGATCATCGTGTATGGCAGGCGAGGATGACATGGTGGTGCTTCCAGAGATCGAGAAGATGAGAACTGTAGAATACCAGAAGTGGAGAATACGAGAAATTTCTTTTCTCGACTTCTAGTATTCTCGCCTTCTCATTTTCTTGTATTCTAGATCAACCCACTCATGCCGGCGCTGTTTAGGCATACATCCAGACGGTGCTCGACGACTTTACCTAAAAATTGCAACAGCTCGATTCCCTGCCCGGGGCTGAAGCGGTCTTTGTGGCGCACCCCGAACGCGAGTAGTGCGAGCCTTCCGGTTTGTGGCAGGTGCAGTTTGATGAGCGCGCAGGATGCAATCTGTGCGGCACAATCCACAAATAACTGATCAAACCCGTGTACAAACTGCTTATGCGTATCGGCAATCAGCGCGATGGGTTTTTCTTTGCCAACGGCACGCTCGACGGCGCCGAGCGCGATAAACGACACGCCCGAATAATTCTGCTCGCTATAGGTGCTTTCGTATAAATCGGCCGCTTCGGATTCAATCGCAAGACGCACCACATCCACTCCGAACAAATGCATCAGATCAATGGTGATCACTTCAAGCAGTTGCTCAAGATTTTTGGCCTTCACGAGATCCACTACCGCCGTATGCACCTGATTCAAGGTGGACATATTATCGCGGCTCGAGGTGATGAGTCCCTCGTATTTGCTTTTGAGGGTTTGTAATTTCTTTTGCAGATTGCCGACCATGAAATGTTGAAGATCCATCACGTTATCGCCGTGATGCGCGATCGGGGCTTTGAGTTTTTCGAGCAGTTCGGGATGATTCTTGAAGAAATCGGGATTAGCGATCAGATACTCCTCCACCATCTCACGGGTGAGTTTGGCGAGATTCGGCGCGGTGGGTTTGGTGGTTGGCATAGATCTAAATCTTCTGACCGGTTTTTGCCCAATCCGCCACAAACTGCGCAAGGCCTTTATCGGTGAGCGGGTGTTGCGCAAGTTGTTTCATCACGTTTGGCGGAAGGGTCGCCACATGCGCTCCGACTTTCGCTGATTCGATCACATGAACAGGGTTACGAACGCTTGCCACCAGCACTTCGGTTTTGAAGGCGGGGTATTGTTTGTAGATCAAACAGATATCACGGATGAGCTGCATACC
>CAZFOM010000015.1:686-28787 GCA_964520155.1 uncultured Rickettsiales bacterium | reverse complement strand
CTATCAGATGGATAATGGCCGCCCGGGTAACATCGAGATAGTGGATTTTGAGGGCGAGGCCACATTGCAGAAAAAAACCGGCGCGCTCGTAAAGGTATCTTTGCATCAGACTGCCATGAAGAATGATTTCGGACATATCATGGGTGCCACGGCAGTCATTCAAGAACCCGTGGACGTAAAAAAAAACTTTCTGAGCTGACGCCTTCTGCCGCACAGGCGCAAGGCGAAGCCTATCTTCGTGCGTTTATCGAGCATTCCCCTATCGCCATTGCGCGGCTATCCGCGCAAGGTGTGATCCTGGAATCCAATGCATCCTTTGCGCGGCTGGTCGGCGCGTCTGTTCAGGGGGAACCCTTCATTCGCGTGGTGGATGATGGCAGCATCAAAGACGTGGAAGCACGCATTACTGAACTGTCGCGCGCGCCGGAGGCATTGCTCTCGCCACTCGATATCCGGTTACGGCGGGAAGAATCCGCAACCGCTTCGTTGTTTCTGACACGGCTCGATCATGCGGATGGAACATTTGAAATCATCACCCACCTGATTGATACGACCGAACAGAAAAACCTTGAGGTGCGATTTGCGCACTCGCAGAAAATGCAGGCCGTGGGACAACTCGCAGGCGGAGTAGCGCACGACTTCAATAACTTGCTCACCGCGATGATTGGCTTTTGCGATCTATTGCTCATGCGACATCCGGCGGGTGATGCGTCGTTTGCCGACATCATGCAGATCAAACAGAATGCCAACCGCGCCGCCAATCTGGTGCGTCAACTGCTTGCCTTCTCGCGTCGTCAGACCCTTCAACCCAAGATACTTGATATCACCGATGTTCTCGCCGAGCTTTCAAACCTCGTGCGCCGCTTGATTGGAGAAAATATCGAGTTGAAGATGGTGCATGGTCGCGATGTAGGTAGCATCAAGGCGGATCAGGGGCAGATGGAACAAGTGTTCATCAATCTCGCGGTCAATGCGCGCGATGCCATGCCCAAAGGCGGCACTCTTACCATCCAGACGAGTTATGTGAAAATTCAAGGGCGCAGTGACGTGATCACCCGCGACATGATTCCCCCCTCCGAGGAAGACAAAATCATCAACGGCGAATATGTGCTGGTCGAGATGATTGATACCGGCACCGGCATCCCGCGCGATCTCATTCAGAAAATCTTTGAACCGTTCTTCTCCACCAAAGAAGTGGGTTCGGGCACAGGACTCGGGCTTGCAACCGTCTACGGGATCATCAAGCAGACCGGCGGTTACATTTATGTATCGAGCAAAGAGGGCGTGGGCACCAGATTCAGCCTCTTCTTCAAACGCTATGCGCAAGAAGCCGCTGCGGCCAAGGAATCCGATGCGGGTGAGCGCGCGGCATCAGACGATCTTACGGGTAAATCCACGATTCTGCTGGTGGAAGATGAAACACCAGTCCGCATCTTTGCGGCGCGGGCGTTACGCAACAAAGGCTACACCGTGCTCGAAGCCGATTGCGGCGAAACAGCGCTGGAAGTATTTGAACGCGAAGGCCAGCAGGTGGAGATCATCGTGACCGACGTCATCATGCCAGGCATCAACGGCCCCACCATGATCGAACAGATACGTGAGCGTTTCCCGCAGCGCGCATTCAAAGTGGTGTTTATGTCCGGCTATGCGGAGGATGCGTTTGAGGACAGTTTCGGCCCCGATGAGAAATTCAACTTCCTGCCCAAACCTTTCACACTCAAACAACTCGCGAGCAAAGTGAAAGAAGTGGCGGGCTAGCCCCTACCCTGCCCTGGGCTTTTGCCGTTCTTGACCATATTGTAAATCCCCCACGCGGCGACTCCAAGACCTGCGGCTGAGGCAATCCATGCGCCCCAATTGGTTCCGCCATTCTGCGGGGCATCGTCGGATTCACGGCCTTTCTCACTGGCTTTGGCGGCTATCAATCCGCCAATCGCGGTTATGCCACCCACAATCGCAACTTTACCTGCATGTTTTTGTCCAAATGAACGATCATCTTTTGTATCCGAAGCACCTTTCTTACTTTTATCTTTGTCTCCATCGGGTTTTTCTTCCTCCCCCTTATGTGGATCAGAGACTTTCTTTCCAAGCAATTCATCTGCTTGCTTCTGTGCCTTGATCTCATTTAAAACGGCTTTGATATTCTCCGGATTGCCCTCCAGCAGAATATCGAACCGCTCTTTGAGTTTTGCTCCTTCCGGTGTCTTGAAATACTCAGCTTCCTGTTTTGCATATTCTTTATCCAGCGCTTCGTATGCATCTTTTAAAGCCTGGCCATTCGACTGCGCTGCCGCCTTAATCTGTTCTACTTTCTCACGATGCTGTTCATCCGTTCGCTCAAGAATTTCTGATGTATCACCGATCTGAATTGAGTTTCTGTAGGATTCTCTTGCCTTATCTACCAGATCCATCAATTCAGAATTTTCTGGGTATTTTTCCCTTAAATAACCCGATAACTGATACTCCAAAATCGGAGAAAGTTTCTTGGCTTCATTATCCGCTTTCTTTTGATCCAATAAAAATTGTTGCCGCATACGCCCTTTACCCATGATGCTTTGGTACCTATCGGCAGAATCATCGATTTTACCCGCCTCATTGAGCGCATTCTCTCGCTGCACATAATTCTCTACCAATGCAATCGTGCTTTTATAATCACCGTTTAGTGATGCCTCAACCGCCTCCTGAAACTTTTTTCCGGCTGGGCTGGCAAAAAACTCTTTTTCCGCTTCAATAAGGTCTGCTTTCTGTTTATC
Organism: uncultured Rickettsiales bacterium; assembly: GCA_964520155.1. Lineage (GTDB taxonomy): Bacteria > Pseudomonadota > Alphaproteobacteria > Rickettsiales > JABCZZ01 > CAZFOM01. Next base: position 26,034 of record CAZFOM010000015.1, on the reverse strand, counting down.
GGTAAGGTTTGTTTTTTCTACATGTGTTCTAATGAACCCATATTTATCTCTTTCAGTGCCGTGCCCATGATCTACCGTATACACTTGTCCTGCATTTTTCGACTTAATGATCTTATCAACGCATTGCGCTGCGAGATGAATCATTTGCTCTACGTGACTCTTGTCAAATGACTCCCCAATACTGGGTACAATTTCACGCAATTTTCGTAACTTGCTTTCTGTTTCTTCTGACATGGTATTCTCCGGTTTTCCTGTATCCGCACCTTAACAAACAATTATTACAATCGGGTTAAGTAATAAATAACATAGGCAATCTTAACAATTTCGTAACATTCCCTTGCCAGCCGCAGGAAACCCTGTAAATTAGCTGAAATAAACACAAGAATGAGGGTAGTCACATGGAAGCCGCGAAGCAGAAAGCATTGGATGCAGCCTTGAGCCAGATCGAACGTTCGTTTGGTAAGGGTTCGATCATGAAACTGGGGGCGCAGGAAGCGCTTGAAGTGGAGGCAACTCCCACCGGCTCGCTCGGTCTGGATCTGGCACTCGGCGTCGGCGGCATTCCCAAAGGCCGCGTCATCGAGATTTTTGGCCCCGAAAGCTCCGGCAAAACCACTCTTACCCTGCATATTATTGCGGAAGCACAGAAAAAAGGCGGCACCTGCGCGTTTGTGGATGCCGAACATGCGCTTGATCCCGTCTATGCACGCAAACTTGGCGTGAATGTGGATGAATTGCTCATCTCGCAACCCGACACCGGCGAACAGGCTCTTGAAATTGCCGATACGTTGGTGCGTTCCGGCGCGATTGATGTACTCGTAGTAGATTCCGTTGCCGCGCTGGTTCCGAAAGCTGAACTCGAAGGTGAAATGGGCGATTCCCATATGGGTCTGCAAGCCCGTCTGATGTCTCAGGCGCTTCGCAAACTCACAGGCTCGATTTCCAAATCCAACACCACTATTATTTTCATCAATCAGATTCGTATGAAAATTGGTGTGATGTTTGGTAATCCTGAAACCACGACCGGCGGTAACGCGCTCAAGTTCTATGCCTCGGTACGCATGGATATTCGCCGTATCGGCGCGATTAAAGAAAAAGAGGAAGTGATCGGCAGCCAGACACGCGTGAAAATCGTCAAAAACAAAGTTGCCCCCCCCTTCCGTGTAGTGGATTTCGACATCATGTATGGTGAGGGGATTTCCAAAACCGGCGAACTGATTGATCTCGGTGTGAAGATGAACATCATCGAAAAATCCGGTTCGTGGTTCTCCTACAATTCCACCCGCATCGGTCAGGGTAAAGAAAATGCCCGTCAGTATTTCAAGGACAATCCGAAAGTGGCCGATGAAGTCGAAAAGAAAATCCGCGAAAAAGCCGCCGATGCCGCTGGACTCATGCAGGAAACTCCGTCCGAAATGGCGGATGAAGCGGCGTAAGGCCTAGAATCAACGTTGCAAATTAGTCTGTTGATTGGCTAACTGGTTGCTTATTCTTTCTGCCCAGTCGTTGTGGGTCTTGCTTGTCATATATGACAGCACCCCACCTAACACCGTGGAAGCAACTGCAAATACCAGTGCGTGATTGCTGTATTTACTTTTTCCCGAATCATTCACCAACATGTAGCCCGTTGCTCCTAGAACCGCTCCACCCAGAACACCCGCAATAACCGCAGCCGTTTGGTTAATCGGTTTCAGGTCCCGATAATCAACAAACGAAGTGTTCTCGCCAGGTTGCGCGACAATTGCTGTGCGCCGCCGACCTGTAGAAGCATCATCACTATAGTGCATATCATCCTCCGTTACGAATGCACGTAGTATACAGATGGTTTATGACGTTTTTATGACAGGTATTCTTTTTTTCTTGCTCTTTGCTTCTCACTTTTTTCTGATGCGTTTTGAAGAGCTTAAGGTTCTATATTTTTCTTGTTTTTTTGCGCGAAACAGGCTTCATAGCTGCCATGAAGCAGCTATCCGCAATCCGCTCTACTTTTCTTGATTTCTTCGCACGCAACGGCCATGAGGTCGTGTCGTCCTCGGCGCTTGTGCCGCACAACGATCCGACCTTGATGTTCACCAACGCCGGAATGGTGCAATTCAAAAATGTGTTTACGGGTGCAGAAAAACGTCCGTATGCGCGGGCTACGACGTCGCAGAAATGCGTGCGCGCTGGCGGAAAGCATAACGATCTTGACAATGTCGGCTACACCGCCCGCCACCACACGTTCTTCGAGATGCTCGGCAATTTTTCCTTCGGCGATTACTTCAAAGAAGGTGCGATTCCGTATGCGTGGGAATTACTCACCAAAGAATATGGGCTTCCGAAAGACAAACTTTGGATCACCATCTATCATGATGATGACGCAGCGTATTCGATCTGGAAAAAGGTCACCGGCTTTTCGGATGACCGCATTATCCGCATCTCGACATCGGATAATTTCTGGGCGATGGGCGATACCGGCCCCTGCGGCCCCTGCTCGGAAATTTATTTCAATTTTGAGAAAGATGATCCGAAGGACATTACGAATGCGGGCGATGCGTGCGTAGAAATCTGGAACCTCGTGTTCATGCAGTATGAGCAGCTCCCCCCCACATCCCCCCCGCAAGCGGGGGGGACTGAGGGGGGGCGCATCAATCTCCCCAAGCCCTCGATTGACACCGGCATGGGGCTAGAGCGCCTCGCCTCAGTGCTGCAAGGCGTACGTGATAACTACGATACGGATTTATTCAAGGCGCTGATTACCGCTTCCGAAGATTTGTCGAAAACCAAAGCCGAGGGCGATAAAAAAGCCTCCCACCGCGTGATTGCGGATCATTTGCGTTCTTCGTGCTTTCTGATTGCGGACGGCGTGCTGCCGTCGAACGAAGGTCGCGGCTATGTGCTGCGCCGGATCATGCGTCGCGCCATGCGCCATGTGCATATGCTCGGCGCGCGTGACCCGATGATGTATAAGCTCGTGCCCGCACTCGTCTCACAGATGGGTGAAGCCTATCCCGAGCTCAAACGCGCACAGGCCTTTATCACCGAAAATCTGCGCTTGGAAGAAGAACGTTTCCGCACGACGCTCGATCGCGGATTGAAACTACTCGATGAAGAAAGTGCCTCCTTGAAATCCGGCGGAAAATTCTCTGGTGTTTCCGCCTTCAAACTCTACGACACCTACGGCTTCCCACTCGATCTGACCGAGGATATTTTACGCGGGCGCAATATCACGGTGGATCACGACGCCTTCAATGCCTCGATGCAAGAACAAAAAGAACGCGCACGCGCAGCATGGGCAGGCTCGGGCGAAAAAGCGACCGGACGCATCTGGTTTGAACTTAAAGAACAAGTCGGCGCGACCGAGTTTCTGGGCTACACACAGACGAGTGCCGCTGCACGTATTCAGGCGATCGTCGTTGACGATAAACCTGTTCCATCAGTGAAAGCCGGACAAAAAGCCATGGTGCTGTTTAATCAAACACCGTTTTATGGCGAATCCGGTGGGCAAGTGGGCGATACTGGTTATGTCGGGTTTTCGCATCAGGTGATTGCTGAGATCACCGATACGCAAAAACCGCTCGACGGGTTGCATGTTCATCACCTCACGATGAAAGAAGGCGAACTCAAAGTCGGTGATCTTGTGGATCTGCATGTGGATGTGGCACGTCGCAACCATATCCGCGCGAACCATTCCGCCACGCATATCCTGCATGCCGTACTACGCCGCCAGTTAGGTGAGCATATTTCGCAAAAAGGTTCGCTCGTTGCGCCCGATAAATTGCGGTTCGATATTTCCCATCCTAAAGCCCTCACCAAAGAAGAAATCGCCGCCATCGAGCGCGAAGTGAATCATGTAATCTGGCAGAACTCGCCTGTGCATACGGTGCTGATGTCTCCTGAGGATGCGATCAAAAAAGGCGCAATGGCATTGTTTGGTGAGAAATATGGCGATGAGGTGAGGGTGCTGAGTATGGGGCTTGACGATGAGCTTTTAGCTGCCAGCTGCCAGCTGCCAACTTCAAAAGCTGAAAGCCGTAAGCTGAAAGCTGGAAGCTATTCGGTCGAACTCTGCGGCGGAACCCACGTCAACGCCACGGGCGATATAGGTGTATTTAAGATTGTCAGTGAAGGCGCCGTGGCAGCGGGTGTGCGCCGGATCGAAGCCGTTACCAACATTGCTGCCTTTGACTATCTCGCTTCGCAAGACACTGTGCTTAAAGAAATCGCAACCGACCTCAAAACTAAGCCGGAAGAATTGAACATCCGTATCAGCGCACTCATGGAAGAACGCAGGAAACTCGAAAAAGAGCTGGCCGATGCAAAACGTCAACTGGCACTGGGTGGATCGAATGGTGCGTCGCTCGAAAAAGAAATGATCGGATCAGTCGCGTTTGCCGCAAAAATCTTTGATGATCTTCCTGCGAAAGAACTCCGCCCCGTCGCCGAAGCGATGCTCAAGCAACTGGGCGAAGGCGTAATCGCGGTCGCTTCCAAAGCCGAGGGCAAAGCCTCGTTCGTGGTCGCTGTCACGCCGACACTCACCGAAAAAGTGAACGCGGTGGAACTGGTCAAAACCGCTGCCGCAGCAGTCGGCGGCAAAGGCGGCGGTGGCCGCCCCGAAATGGCGCAGGCGGGTGGTTCCGATGTGAGTAAAATACCGCAAGCGATGGATGCGGTTCGTACAACAATAGCCACTTGATTGTGCTAAGCGGCAATCAACTAAGATAAATCAGGCCCATTTTTTTCACGTTTGGTACTTGTAACGGTGGGAGATGCGCCAGGTGTAATTAAATCTCCCTTGCCTTGACTTGAGGGATTCTGTTTTCGTTGAGAAGCTGGAAATCGAACATTTAACTTTGCGATATCTTGATCACCAACGATTCTAATAACATCTATATTTCCTAGTGATTTACTGTGGACAACAGTACTTTCGATTCCAGCTTTTTTTAGCCAGTCTTGAGCAAATTTTATATGATCTGGGTCTGGCGGATTACCGAGCGATAAATTCATGGCCTTTTGCGTTCTACCATCTGACTTTTGAATTGAATTCTCTGCCCATCGCACTGGGTTATTCATTTCCTGTGCAACGCGCAGTTTATCTGCATCATGGAAAGGTCCGTTAGTTTCTACAATCAGAGCATGACCGCAACTTTCAAGTGACTCAACACGCGAACTGATACCAAATTTATCATTGAGAATTCTAACGAGTTCATTTCTTTGTTCCTGTGTTGCTCTTTCTACCGAAGTGATCATTCGTTTGGCTGTAACCTTTTGACTGCCAATCCCGCATCCAAAATAATGCTCAGTCATCCAGTTTTCATAATTTAGAAGAATCCCCTCCAAATGCTTTAAATCAACGCTCATAGTACCTCCAAGTCAGCAAATATATCAATAAATCCTACCCCCCCCCCGTTAACTTTCAATTAACGAGGTATTAAGATTGGGTTACGATGAGGGGCTTTATATTATGTGTGAGATCGCATTCCCGGGGAATGCGGGGATCCAGTGACGTCAAAATCAGTGCCAACGAACATTTTTGTCTTTGGAGTTAAATCACTCTGGTTCCCCGCTTACGCGGGGAAGGCGAAGTATTTTGATCGTACTCATAACATAAACTCCGCCATGATTACCCTGACACATAAGAGGCTGAGAATGGATATTTCCGCTACACTCGTCCCAAAACAAGCGATTGACTTTTTTGCGGTTTTGCCTCTAATCGCGGGAAAAATCGTTCATCAGAACACGTCAGATTCAGGGGAAGGTAAAACCTATGGCAGAAGCAAAGAATATCACAGTGGCGTATGGCGACGGGATCGGGCCCGAAATCATGGACGCGACGCTCAGCATATTGGCGGAAGCAAGAGCGAAGATCAATATCGAGACGATTGAAGTCGGTGAGAAGCAGTACAAGACTGGCAACACTACCGGTATCCCCGCGAGCGCTTGGGAATCCCTACGCCGCACGAAGGTGCTGCTCAAGGCGCCCATCACCACCCCGCAAGGCGGCGGCTATAAAAGCCTCAACGTCACCATGCGTAAAACGCTGGGGCTTTACGCTAATATTCGCCCGTGCGTCTGCTATCACCCGTTTGTAAAAACCAATCACCCGAAGATGGACCTCGTGATCGTGCGCGAGAACGAAGAGGATCTCTACGCCGGCATTGAATACCAGCTCACGCCCGATGCCATTCACTGTATCAAGCTGATCACCCGTTCCGGTTCGGAGCGCATCATCCGCTACGCCTTTGAATACGCTCGCCTGAACGGCCGCAAAAAAGTGACCTGCATGTCGAAAGACAATATCATGAAACTGGCGGACGGTATGTTCCACCGCATGTTTGATGAGGTCGGCGCGGAATATCCGGACATTGAAAAAGACCATTTCATCATTGATATTGGCGCGGCGCGCATTGCGAGTGCGCCAGAGCGCTTCGATGTGATCGTCACCGAAAATCTCTACGGCGATATTATTTCCGACATTGCCGCCGAAGTATCCGGCTCAGTTGGTCTTGCAGGTTCTTCTAACATCGGTACCAACTTCGCCATGTTTGAAGCGATCCACGGCTCGGCACCGGATATTGCGGGCAAGGGCATCGCCAATCCGTCGGGTCTGCTGCATGGTGCGATCATGATGCTGATTCATATCGGTCAGCCAGAGGTCGCCACTAATATTCATAACGCCTGGCTTAAAACCATCGAGGACGGCATTCATACCGGCGATATTTTCGGTTCGCAAAGCAAGGAAAAAGTCGGCACGCAGGATTTCGCCAAAGCCGTGATCGCGCGTTTGGGTGGGAAGCCCACCACCTTGAAGCCTATCGAATACAAAGCATCTGAAGGGCTGAAGGTTCCGGCCAACACCATCGCGCAAAAGCCGCAAGGCAAACGCGATCTGATCGGGGTAGATGTGTATGTGCACTGGAATAATTCGGATGTCGAAAAACTCGGCAACACGATGAAAGGCCTCGCCGGTATCGAACTCGATCTCATCATGGTCTCAAGCAAAGGACTGAAAGTATTTCCCGACTATGTGCCCGGCATGAACATCACCGACCAGTTCCGCTGCCGCTTCAAAGCCAAAGACCCGAGCGTGATGACGCATGGCCATATCGCCGCGCTGCTCGAGCGGGTGAGCGCGCAGAACATTGATTTCATCAAGACCGAGAATCTGTATAGTCTCGATGGAAAGCCCGCCTATTCATTGGGACAAGGCGAATAACCATGACCGAAAAGACCGAAACACTGCTGGAGACGATCTTAAAGACCATCCCACCGCTGCACCGCGAGGGCTGGAAATTTGTGGCGATTTTTGCAGTGGTCACGCTGGTACTGTTTCAGCTTCACGATACGCTCGGTTGGATCGGCACGGTGGCAACCGCCTGGTGCGCGTATTTTTTCCGCGATCCGGTGCGTGTGTCTCCAAGTCGTGAAGGGCTGGTGCTCAGTCCAGCGGACGGTCTGGTGAGCATGATCACCAAGGCCGCACCACCCAAAGAACTCGAGATGGGCGATACGCCCCTCACCCGCATCAGCATATTCCTCAACGTATTCAATGTGCATGTGAACCGCGTTCCTGCCGCCGGTACCATCACCAAGCTGCATTATGTCGCGGGCAAGTTCCTGAATGCCTCGCTCGATAAAGCCAGTGAAGATAACGAGCGCCAACTGGTGAAAATGAAAACCACGCAGGGTAAAGAGATTGCTTTTGTGCAGATTGCGGGGCTGATCGCACGCAGAATTCTCTGCCACATCAGCGAGAATCAGACGGTGAAATCAGGCGAGCGCTTCGGCTTGATTCGCTTTGGCAGCCGTATGGATGTGTATCTGCCTGAAGGCGTGGAGCCGCTCGTGATCGTTGGACAAACCGCGATCGGCGGGGAGACCATACTGGCTGACACGTCAGGCAGCGAACCTGCTCGCGTTGGCCATGCCGCCTGAGCCACGCACATCACGCACGCAATACCTGCCGGTTCGTAGGCTTTTTCCGAACATGATTACGCTGGCCGCGTTGTGTTGCGGCTTAATGGCGATCCGCTGGGGCTTAACCGAACAGTGGGAGCGCGCCGTGTTGTTTCTGATTGCTGCTGCAATCTTGGATGGGCTAGACGGACGTATCGCGCGGCTGCTTAATTCCACAAGCACGTTTGGCGCACAACTGGATTCACTGTCGGATTTCGTGTGTTTTGGTGTCGCTCCTGTCATCATCATGTATCTACACATTCTCAAAGATGTGAAAGGATTGGGATGGGCACTGGTGCTGTTTTATGTGGTTTGCTGCGCATTGCGTCTGGCGCGGTTTAACACGAGCCTCGTGGAGGACAAGAAAGAAGAGTGGCAGCGCGCCTATTTTGTCGGAGTGCCATCCCCTGCAGGCGCGATGTTAATGATCACGCCACTGATTGTGCATTTTGAGTGGCAGGGCACGATCTTTGATAAGCCGTTATTCTGCATACTGTATGGCACCATCATCGGATTGCTGATGGCAAGCCGTATTCCCACCTTTGCGGCAAAGGGGATGCGCATCCGCGCCGATTGGGTGTTACCGCTGATGCTCGGATTCGTTGCACTCGTTGTTGCCATGATCAATGAGCCGTGGATGACGCTCTCGATCATCTCCGCAGGCTACGCACTTTCGATTCCGTTCAGTATTGTTTCGTATCACCGGAAGAAGGGACTAGGGACTAGGGGCTAGGTTCTGGGTTCTTGGCAGTTTTTTGAACCTAGAACCTAGAACCTAGAACCTAGCACCTAGCACCTATCCTAGCTTTATCTTCATCACCAGAATCGGAATCACGAGCGAGATCGTCACGATATTGGCAATAATGATCGGCGGGCTTTCCAGCAGAATACCGTAGGTAAGCCAGCCAAAAAGCCCGACGATATAGATGGAATACATCAGTAGCGAGATGCTTCTTGTGTCGCGGTCGCGGATGACCTTGACCACCTGTGGAATAAAGCAGACGGTGGTGAGTGTCGCGGCGATATAGCCGATGATGTGCGTGTAGGCTTCCATCGCAGCACCATGGCGTGGGCACATGGCATTTGCAAATACAAAATACTGATATTCATCATTAAATCAACCATACTGCGGCCTTGCAATTGGCACGATATCGGGTAGGTTCGTCGGTCGTTATGCACGCGAATAAAAAACTTCTGCCTTCGGGCTTTTACGATGTACTGCCGCCGCAGGCGCGACAGGAGACAGAAACCGTACATGCGCTGCTTTCCACCTTTGAATCGTTTGGCTACGAGCAGGTCACCCCGCCGCTCATGGAATTTGAGAGCACCCTGCTTGCGGGCAGCGGCGCGGATTTGAGTCACAAAACGTTCCGCGTCATGGATCCGCTGTCACAACAGATGATGGGGTTTCGTGCCGACATCACACACCAGATCGGGCGCATCGCGCTGTCGCGCCTGTCGCAGCAACCACACCCCATCCGCCTGTGCTATGCAGGGCGTGTGCTCCTCGTCAAAGCCGAGGCGCTGCGCAGCGAACGCCAGTTGTTTCAAACCGGATTTGAATTGATCGGCACCGATTCCTGGGAAGCGGATGCCGAAGTCATGATGCTGGCGGTGGAATCGCTCAAGCGTTTGGGCATTGCGCCCGTCACACTCGATATCAACATCCCTGTGCTAGTCAAACACCTTCTGTCGCAGCAGAACTATGCCGATAGCGTGATACTGCGTGAAGCCATCCAGAAAAAAGATGTGAGCCTGATTCCCAAACACATTGCCGATTACGATGCAATTGTCACGTTGCTGTCAGCATCGGGATCCGCTCAGCACGCGCTTTCGACCATCGAAGCGAAAACCCTGCCCGAATATGCAGCGCGGTTTTTGCCGGATCTGTCGCGGATCGTAAAACGGCTGACCGCGCAGTTACCCGATACGGAGATCACGGTGGATCCGCTTGAAAGCCGTGGACATGAGTATTACAGCGGCTTTGGGTTTAGCGTATTTGCTTCTGGGTTACGTCACGAATTAGGACGCGGCGGGCGTTATCAACTGTTTTCGGAAGATAAAACGGCACTGAGCGCCACCGGCTATACATTGTATGTGACACATCTGATGCGGTTGGTTCCAAACGATACGCGACCAACACGGATCGCGCTATCCGCAAGTGTGTCACCGGAGGAGATCGCCAAATGGCAGAATGATGGGTACATCACCATTCTCGCGCATGAAACACAATTGAACGAAAGCTGGGCGAAGGCACAAGGCTGCCGCTATTGGCTGGATAACGGAAAGGTGAAGGAAGTAACATAACATGGCAAATGTGGCAGTGATCGGATCGCAGTGGGGCGATGAAGGCAAAGGCAAGGTGGTGGATTGGCTGTCGGAACGTGCCGATGTGGTGGTGCGGTTTCAGGGCGGGCATAACGCTGGACACACCCTCGTGATTGACGGGGTTACCTATAAGCTGAGTCTGCTTCCCTCCGGTGTGGTGCGTCCCGATAAACTGAGCCTGATCGGCAACGGCGTTGTCATTGATCCGTTTGAGTTGCTCAAAGAAATGGATGCGATCGAGAAACTGGGCGTTAAAATAACACCAGACAATCTGAAAATTGCAGAAAACGCGACCCTGATTCTGCCGATTCACCGGCAGCTCGATCAGGCGTCCGAGACCTTGCGCGGGCAGAGCAAGATCGGCACAACCGGCCGCGGGATTGGCCCTGCCTATGAAGACAAGGTGGGGCGCCGCGCCGTGCGTGTGTGCGATCTGACGGATCCTGAGATTCTCAAAGCCAAGGTCGAAGCACTCATCGCACATCATGCGCCGCTGCTTTCGGCATCGGGGCTGACGCCGATCAGCGCTGCGGAGGTGATTCGTGAGTTGCAAAGCATCGCCGCGCGCATTCTGTCCCACGCAGCACCTGTCTGGCTACTGCTCGACGAATTGCGCCTCAAAGGCAAACGCATTCTGTTTGAAGGTGCGCAAGGCACGCTGCTCGACGTGGATCACGGCACGTATCCTTTCGTCACATCATCCAACACCACGGCGGGTATGGCCGCAACCGGTTCAGGGATCAGCCCGCACGCGATTGGCACGATTCTGGGCATCACGAAAGCCTACACGACGCGCGTGGGTTCCGGCCCCTTCCCCACCGAACTCAGCGATGAAATCGGCAAAAAAATCGGGGAGATCGGACATGAGTTTGGTACCGTTACTGGCCGCCCGCGCCGCTGCGGCTGGTTCGATGCGGTACTGGTGCGTCAGGCCATCAAAATTGGCGGCATCAACGGGCTGGCGCTCACCAAGGTGGATGTGCTCGATGGGTTCAAGGAAATCAAAATCTGTACCGGCTATAGGCACGGTGCCAAATCCTATGCGTACTATCCGGCATCAGCCAAAATTCAGGCCGAGATCGAACCGATCTATGAAACCATGTCAGGCTGGAGCGAAAGCACACGCGGCGCGCGCAGCTGGGCAGAGCTTCCGGCGCAGGCGATCAAATATATCCGCCGCATCGAAGAGCTGGTGGAATGTCAGGTCACGCTCCTGTCCACCAGCCCCAAACGCGAAGATACGATACTGGTGCGCGATCCGTTCCTCGGATAAGCTACTGTCTTACAGAGCATAATTTTCAAGTGCGTAAAAATCACATGGCGCATCGGATTACGATCCGGTACGATAATGCTGTAGAAGTACTAACGCATTTTCGAGTAGTGTAGTCTCTCATAATTATTGGATTTCACAATCGGTTATGGCCGAAATCACACCCCTATCTGAATCTCCCTTAAACGGGTCGGAACGTTCGACAGAGTTGTTGTCGTTTTTGAAATCCTACACACCGAACATTACGGCAAAACCGAACAAGGAGATTCTCCCCGCCTCCCTCAAGCTGCAATTTGATCAACCGTTGCCCCAGTGGAACGCACCCAACGCAATGGCGTATCGTGTGGTGGATGAAACGGCACCGGACAAGCTGCTGCACGGGCTGATCTGCGCGAATGGGCTTCCGGTGCGACAGAAAGCAATACAGTTTTTGCGCGAGTTCCGGCACCCGCATCTGATAACGCTGGTCGCTGCCGGCATGAGTGAGATTACGGCACTCAAAGAAACACGGTTTGTGCTGGTGTATGAAACCCCACAGAATGCAAAACCGCTTTCGGCGTGGCTGATGGATAAAAAACATCCCTTCACCGAACGCACGATTGCAACTGATATTGTGGCTCCCATAAACGATGTTATTCGCCGGTTTGAAGAAGCGGGTATCGCACATGGACGCATCAATCTGGATACCGTGTATTACAGCGATCATGTGTTGCTGGGCGATGGCATGAGCGAGCCGTGCGGGTTATCGCAGCCGTATTTGTTTGAGCCGGTGGAGCGCAGCACCGCAACCGCTTTGGGCAAAGGCGAATCCGATTCCAACGGCGATTGCTTTGCGCTCGGCATGGTGGCACTGCATCTGGCGCTTTCCTCCACGTCGCTCACCACTCAATCGGAGGATGACCATCTGCAATCGGTCATGCAGCTTGGCACCTACAACACACTCACGCGCAATGCCGAATTACCCAATTCGCTGCAAGATCTGTTTCGTGGCACGCTCAATGATCGCGTGGCAGAGCGCTGGGGACCAAAGCTCATACAAAGCTGGCTGGACGGCAAGCGGTTCAATCTGATTCCGCCGTCACCGCCGCGCGATGCCAGTCGCAGCTTCGCATTTCTGGACGGGGATTATGCCAATTGCCGCGCACTGGCCCATGCGCTGCATCGCAACTGGGATCAGGCACCCGAGGTGTTCAAGGAAGGCAAGCTCGCGCGCTGGCTGGAACTCAGCGTGCACAAGAACGATCAGGCCGAGTTGTTGAATAAAATGGTGCGCTCACTGGGGGGCGAAACCACGCGCAATCCCAAACAGATCAACGAGATGATCACACGCACGATTATCCTACTTGATAAGGACGGCCCCATCCGCACCCAAACCTTATCGGTGCGCATCGAGGGAATTGGCGCCGTCATCGCGGATCTGTTTTTGAAAAAGAATCAGGCAGAGCTGTCGCAACTCGCAGGGTTGATTGAAAATGACGTGCCGAATTTCTGGGCGGATCTGCACCGTGAGGATATGAACCCCTATACGTCGTGGGTGCTCTGGTGTTTGCAGAAGGTGCGCCTCAATATCCGGCAATCGGCGCTTGGTTCGGGGATGGAGCGCTGCCTGTATGATCTCAACCCTTCGCTACCATGTCAAAGCCCGCATGTGGTAAAATTCGGGGTGATGGATGTGTCCTCGCTCCTCATTCGCCTCGATGCAGTAGCAGCCGTCCACGCAGCCGATAGCGATGTAGTCGATCGCCATGTCGCCGCGTTTATTTCCAGCCGTCTGGATGTGCAGCGCGAAATGCGGGTGTCCGAGTTATCGCATCTGCCGCAGCTGGTGAGCAATACCAAGCTCATTGCACTTAAACTGCTGGTGCTGGCACAGGAAAAAACCGGATTGCTCAAACTCAAGGGATTAAGTGCATGGGTAGGGCAGCGCTTGCTTCCGATACTGGATCACATTCACCACCGCAAGCTGCGTGCGCAAACCGAACAACAACTGATTCGTGCCGCCCAGAGCGGAGATTTGCGTCAGGTGGCACAAGTCATATTAAATGCGTCTGTGTTTTCTTCCGATGCGTCACGGTTTGAAGAATCAGCGGGTGTGTACCAGTACTACACCAAGCGCATTGAAGAATATAAAAGCGACGATGTGTTACTGTCTCAATCCACACGTCTGGGGTATCTCGCTGCACAGTTGATCTCACTCACCATTTTCATGGTGGTGCTGGTATTTACCCTCAACACCTATGTGAACGGATCATGAACAAGCAGGCTTTCACATCCAAACGTTCCAAATGGCTGCCCGTATGGATCGTTCTCTTTCTGGTGCTGACGGTGCTGATGCAGCACGCATTTCTCTTTATTTTTATTGCGCTGCTACCTTCCATCGTTGCGTATATTGTCGATAGCAAGCCCGGTCACCCGATCTTTATTTCGGTTTCAGCACTTAACTTTGCGGGTTTGCTACCTTTTCTGTTCGATATGGGATTTTCAGCCAGCGCGCTTTCGCAGGCAGGGGTTCTGATGTCTATACCTGGCTCGTGATTTACGCAAGCGCCGCGCTCGGCTGGTTACTCGTGCTCGCCTGCCCCGCAGTGACGGCGGGCATTCTGCGTTCGCTGCGCAGCTCCCAGATTGCGCATCTGGAACGGCAGCAGCGCAAGTTGGTTGAGGAGTGGGGGCCTGAAATCCAGCGTAAGGAATGACGTTATTTCCATCCCATGCGCGGGAGCAGATTTACACGATCTAACACCTTATGCTTGATCACCGCTGCCACATGCACTGCAACCACCGCAAGCAGCGTATAAGCCAGCAGTTCATGTAATTCTTTTACATCCCGTGCGAGCAGGCGATCCACTGGAAGCAATTTCGGTAGTTCCACCCCGAACCATTTCACCGGAAACCCAAACATCGTAGACATGGCATAGCCCGATACGGGGACGACAATCATCAACAGATACAGCAGACCATGCCCTGCATGTGCCGCCTTGACTTCCAGCGGTTTGAACGATGCTGGTAGTGCTGGTTTAGGGGATCGCACGCGAATAAACAGCCGCAAGATCACCAGAAATAGTGCGGTCACGCCGAATGATTTATGTAGATCATACAGCAGAGGACGCAGCGTATCTTCTCCCGAAAGTGTGCTCATATACCAACCACTTCCAATCATGCCGAAAATCACAACTGCCATGAGCCAGTGTAAGGCCACCATGAATCTGGGGTAATGCGCCACGGGATCCATCTGCACCTCCGAAATCAAACGTGTTTCTGTGTCAAACTATAACATAGATATGTGGGAAAACCACATGAACCACATCCGCAAACGCGGTATTATGTATGATGATTTTTTCCATACATATTCGGATTCACCGTTTGCCTTGGTTACACCGGTATAAGGTATGCTGAACACGGTTGTAACATCTCCTGCGCGTGTATGCTCTCAGACACCTGAAGTAAATTCTAGCGAGCTGGATACCGCTTTATATCTCACGGTGCAGTTGTTGCTCGAACAGCTCCCGAAAGTCGCCTCACTAGTGGAATGCAATGCGCTGGATCTGTCGGAACGGTTTCGCGATCTTGCCCAAGGTGCGGCCAATCAAAGCAAGACCGTGCAGCATATTGTGGATATGGCGAGCGCGCTCGAGGTGAATGGCGAAATGGTGCCACTCAAAGAATTTACTACCCTGTTTAGCAATACCCTGTCGGATTCGGTTACCAAAATCTTATTCGTATCCAAAATGGCAATGTCAATGGTGTATAGTCTTGACCGTGCAATTGGAAGCCTGAGAGACATCGAGGATTTCGTAACCGACATTCAGCGCATCAACAAACAGGCCAATCTGCTGGCGCTCAATGCCAATATCGAAGCCAAACACGCAGGCGAAAGTGGGCAGGGATTTGCGGTCGTCGCGCGCGAGATGAAAGCCATCTCGAAACTCATCTCCAATCTCGCGGTGTCCATGCGGCAGAAAATTTCTTCTGTGGCAAGCAGCGTTCATGAGGCGCATACGCATCTGCACGATGTCGCCACCACCGATATGTCTGGCAATATCATGGCGAAGGAAAAACTCGATCAACTGATGGAATCGTTGATTCAGCAAAATCAACGATTCACGGAAGTCTTGCAACAGAGTGCTTCAGCCTCGCAGGAGCTTTCGCACACGATCAGCCGCATGGTGATGAACATGCAGTTTCAGGATCGCACCACGCAGAGCATCCAGAATATGGTAAGTGCGCTCGCATTCTTGCAAAAACACTTGCAAGCATTACCCGAACAAACCTGGCAACCGGAGCATATGGAATCCCTCATCAACTCATTTACCTTGTCAGATTTCAAACAAGCCTTTTTGACTCATCTGCGCGAACGCACGGGTGCAGATATTTCAACTGTTGCAACACAAACAGTTCAGGAATCGGTAGAATTATTTTAGGGCAAGGCGCGTATGGAATACCATCTGGAAACACAGGATTCTTGTTGTACCATATATTTCAAAGGCCGTTTCACGTTTGTCGATCATCAAACGTTCAAACCGTTATTCCATCTCTTAAATCCTGATCCACCTCAGCGTTTGCGGTTGGATTTCTCAGCCACGGAATATGTGGATTCCGCTGCCATGGGAATGGTGCTGCTACTACGCGATGAAGCAAAGAAACACGGCACTACCGTGTCCATACAAAATCCGAACGCACAATTGCAAAAACTTCTGGAACTCACCCGTATCAACGAGCTGTTTTGATGCCAACTGCCTTGCTGCACATGCGATCTTCTCCTCCCGTACTCCCGCAACACCGGCCGCATTCGCTACTGCGGTTTGAAACCGAGGCGCATCTTCAGGCCGCGCTTGAAACCCCTTATCATGTAATTGTCGATAGCAATGTATCCTCGCCCACTGCCGAGCCGGTGGAAGCTCCATTTTATCATATTGTACTTAGTAATCGCAGTGCACTGTATTTCTCCGTCGCGCACCATATCAGTCAAGCGCTATCGCGACAGTTATTGCTATCAGAAACAGCACGCATCCAGATTGAAACCACCTTGCACGAAGCCGTGCTTAATGCCGTGATACATGGGAATCTCTGCATTCAAAACGATTACACCGGCGCGGAATCCTGGTCAGCGCATTACGAAACGGTGGGCAGGAAACTCGCTTTGCCGCAACATCGTGATCAATTCATCTGTATCGAAATCCATCATCTGCCGTTTCGATTGCAGATACTCATCCATAATCAAGGAGAGGGGTTTGATTACTCGTCCATCCGGCAATCTGCGAGCGGTTATAGTGGTCGCGGGCTGGCGTTGATCGCCTCGATCGCGCAACGCCTGTGGTTTGAAGATCATGGTCGCACGATCAGCTATACTCTGCCGCTATATCAGGAACCGTCAAACCGCGTGGGACTCACGCAATCGGATCTGCCGAATCGGCATCATCAGGCGCGCATTCTGCTGGTGGATGACAGTGAGTTTAGTTGTCTGTTGCTGCACGAGCTATTCAAGAAACGTGGATTTTCCAACGTAGTAGTAGTGCATGACGGAGTGGAGGCGCTCAAAAAGATCCCACATTTCGAGCCGGATCTGATTCTGCTCGATCTGATGATGCCGAAGATGGATGGGTTTGAATTCTGCCGTGAACTGCGCCGCAAACCGGAATACGCCGATATTCCAATTCTGGTGCAGACCGCCGTCGAAGATGTAAAGACGCGCAATCAGGTATTTCAGTTTGGAGCGAGTGACATTGTCACCAAGCCGGTGGATGCAGATGAGCTGATCGCACGTTCGGTGGTACATCTGGATCGCCGCATGTTACTGAAAGATTTATGGAAGAATCGGCTTCATATCGCGCACGAACTCGAACAGTCGCGGCAGATGCAAAGTCAATTGATGCCCTCAGCCGAATTGATCACACAGATTCGAGGCCGATTGCAGATAGGAATTGCTCATCATTTTGAAACCTCTGCCGAGATCGGCGGGGATTTCTGGGGTGTGCGGGTTCTGGATGATAATCATCTGGCGTTCCATATCTGTGATTTTTCCGGTCATGGGGTAGCGGCCGCACTCAACACGTTCCGGTTACATGCGTTGATGCAGGAATTGATTGGAACGCACGGGCTGGAGCCACAGCATTTCATGACAGCATTGAATCACCGGCTGTACGATTTGATCAGCCGCGATCAGTTCTGCACTTTATTTTATGGAGTAATTGACCGCACGCAAGATCGCCTGGTCTATGCGTCGGCGGGCGCCCCTGCGCCGGTACGATGGTCGGCATCATCCGGTGCCACGCTGCTGCCCAGTTGCGGATTACCGGTGGGCGTCACGCCCGATGCACAGTATGAATTACGCGAAGCCGCGTTTCATCCAACGGATGCGTTGCTGTTTTACAGCGATGTGCTGACAGAGTCAGCGAATGCGAATCGTCGTTGCATCCATGAAGAACAGATACGGGCGCTGGTAGAGGCCGAGGCACCACATGCACACATCGGAAGCCTCGAACACCATCTGCTGGATACGGTGTTGAAACAGTTTCGTGATCATGTAGGCACCATGCTTAGCGACGATCTGACACTCAATGTGTATGTACGTTATTAGAGTGACGTACGCAGCTCAGTTTTTGCAATCCAGCCACCGCCCAGCACACGATCCCCGTCATAGGCCACGCAGGCCTGACCAGGCGCTACGGCTGCGTAGGGTGTGTCGAGTTCAACGATGGCACTGTGCGTGGTGTGTGGACGAATCGTCGCCGTCACTGGTTGCTGTGCCGAGCGCATTTTGACCTGTGCGCGCAGCCCCTCGGTGGGAATAGTATCCAGTAACCAGTTGGGCTCTCGGATCTCAAAGCGCACACAGTCGAGTGCTTCTTTGGGGCCAACCACTACCGTGCGCGTATCGGCATTCACTTTGAGCACATAAAGGGGCTCGGCAGACGATATCCCGATGCCGCGACGCTGACCCACGGTGAAGTTAATGATGCCGTCATGGGTGCCGAGCACGCGGCCATCCAGATGCACGATCTGCCCCGCATCGAGTGCACCTGGCCGATATTTTTCGATCACGGAGGCATAGTTGCCGGTGGGCACAAAACAGATATCCTGACTGTCGGGTTTGTCCTTGACCGCAAGCCCGTAGCGGGTTGCCAATTCACGCGTGGCGGCTTTGCTCATGCCGCCGAGCGGAAAACGGAGAAAGTCCAGTTGCTCCTGTGTGGTGGCAAACAGAAAATAACTCTGGTCACGCGCATGATCCATTGCGCGGTGTAGTTCGCTGCGGCTCTGCCCTGGTTTGCGCTGGACATAATGTCCGGTCGCCAGTGCATCCGCGCCTAGGTCACGCGCCGTGCCGAGCAGGTCTTTGAATTTCACGGACTGATTGCACTTGACGCATGGGATCGGCGTCTGTCCCTGTAAGTAAGTATCGACGAAATCATCAATCACCGACTGCTTGAAGCGATCCTGATAATTGAGCACATAATGCGGAATATGGATGGATTCGGCCACGCGGCGCGCATCGTGAATATCCTGTCCGGCGCAACAGGCGCCTTTTTTATTCACGGCCGCGCCGTGATCATAAAGCTGCAGCGTGATGCCAATCACATCATAACCCTCCTCCTTGAGCATGGCCGCCACTACCGAGCTGTCCACGCCACCCGACATGGCAACCACCACGCGGGTCTCAGAAGGATCCTTATCAAAACCAAGAGAATTCATATACCGCCTGCTTTAGCTTTTCAGGCAAGCAGCGGAATCAGGGGCTAGAAAATTTTATAATTCGTCGTGCCCATGACGTAGTCCACCGTGTTGCCATCACTCGAAAGTGGAACGATCAGACTGCGATAGCGCACTTCTTTTCCTTCCATGAAGAAGGAAGAAGACTCGCTCTGTGGTGCCTTGCTCGAAATCACTTTGTCGTAAAAACCGATGGTATTACTCAGGTATGCTGATTCCTGCAAGGCCAATGCAGCGTTGCTGCCATTAAAATCTTCCCCGAAAATCTGTGCCAGACCGGGGCCAAAGTATTGAAAGAAATGCTCTTTTACGCCTTTGGACACGTCGATGGTAAAGGAAAAATGCCAGATTTCCGCAATTTCGTGAATTTTCACATCGGTCAGCGCGGGTAGCGGTCTATCGGTACGGATGCGATTCCAATAGGAGAGAAGTCGGAAAGTAAGTCGCTGTTCCTGCTGCATGTTTCAATGTTCCTCTAGGCTGCGTCTGATATGCAGCATTCGCACGCCAAAGTCAACCTGAGGCTGCTTGCTCACAAGACACATTATGAACCGCTAGCCGCTTCTGCTTTTCCCTGTACGCGATCAGCAAGTGCTGCCGACAGGAACCGGTCGATATCGCCATCCAGCACGCCCTGCGTATCGCTGGTTTCCACCTCGGTGCGCAGATCTTTCACCATCTGGTAGGGATGCAGCACATAGGATCGGATCTGGTGCCCCCAGCCAATATCGGTTTTGGTGGCATTGAGTGCGTTTGCTTTTTCCTCGCGTTTTCTCAGTTCCATCTCATACATACGCGCACGCAGCATCTTCATCGCCTCGGCGCGGTTCTGGTGCTGCGAACGCGAGGTCTGGCAGGCAACCACAATACCGGTTGGGATATGGGTGAAACGCACCGCACTGGATGTTTTGTTGACATGCTGACCGCCTGCACCGGAAGCGCGGAACGTATCGACCTTGATATCGTTTTCGTTAATCGTGATCTCGATATTATCATCCACTTCCGGATACACCCACACGCTTGAAAAACTGGTATGCCTGCGGGCGTTGGAATCAAACGGCGAAATGCGCACCAGACGATGCACGCCCGATTCGGTTTTCGCCCAGCCGTACGCATTGTGACCGGAGATCTTGACGGTTGCGCCTTTGATGCCCGCACCGTCGCCGGCGGTTTC
The DNA here is from genome assembly GCA_964520155.1 of uncultured Rickettsiales bacterium. Taxonomy (GTDB): domain Bacteria; phylum Pseudomonadota; class Alphaproteobacteria; order Rickettsiales; family JABCZZ01; genus CAZFOM01. The sequence continues at coordinate 5,614 of CAZFOM010000015.1, read as the reverse complement.
ATCGAGCAGTTCGGTTTTGAAACCGCGTTTTTCTGCCCAGCGCATATACATGCGCAGGAGCATCTGCGCCCAGTCCTGTGATTCGGTGCCGCCGGCGCCCGCATGTATTTCCAGAAAGCAGTTGTTGGAATCTGCTTCGCCCGAAAGCAGGCTTTCAATCTCAAGATTTCGTAGTTGTTCCGACACACGCTGCAACTCGGCTTCGGCTTCGGAAACGGTTGCTGCATCGCCTTCTTCTTCCGCAAGTTCCGCAAGCGCGATGGAATCTTTGAAGCTGCGATCCAGCTTGTTATATTGTTCGATCAGCGCATCCAGCGCGTTACGCTCTTTGAGCAGTTCCTGTGCTTTCAGAGGGTTATTCCACAGATCTTCCGCCTGGGTGAGCGCGTTCAGCTCATCGCGTCGACGTAGCGCATGATCCCAGTCAAAGATACCTCCTGAGCAAGGTCTGTGACTGCTCAATCTTTTGAGAAAGATTATAGATTTCGGCTTTCATGCAAACGGTCTTAGCTTACCGCATTACAAAAGCAAGTGTCTAATATAGCCCACCCGTACCCACATCGGGGTTGATGGGTTTGCGCTCGGTTGGTGGCGGATTATAACCATCGCCGCCGCTTGGGCGGGATGGTTCGTATGGGTTGCCCTCAGGCATCCGCGCGTTTCCTCTGCCGGTGGTGCCATAGCGTTGCACCCAGCGATCACGGTAACGTTCATCCTGCGCGGGTTGCCAACTGCCGGCACTCGTATCATCCTGAGGTGCACCGGTTTCAAACTCACCTTGTCCCCAATCCGTGTATAAAGTGTCTGGCATGTCACCCGGATCCTCTCCTTCTTTGAAGGCCTCAAGAATGGTAGGGCCTTCGGGATATTGACCGGTAAAGTAATCAGGCAGTGGCGGGCGTCCGGTCTTGAGGTTTACCTTGACGAAATTAATGCCGCTGGGCACACGGAACGGTTTGGAGGGCACATTCTCAAGCGCGTGCTGCATGAATTCGACGAAGCCTGGCAATGCGGTAGAGCCGCCGGTTTCCCTCCCGCCCAACGAACGCGGCTGATCGAAACCCACATAAATTCCTGCGACCAGATCGGGGGAGAACCCAATAAACCAAACATCGCGGCTGTCATTCGTCGTGCCGGTTTTTCCGGCGAGTGGCTTGCCAATCACTTTGGCCTTGGTCGCCGTGCCGCGTTCCACCACCCCCTGCATCATATACGTCACCTGATACGCCACCCGCGGATCCACGATCTGTTCGCGCGTGTCGGCAGGCAGCGGCGGTGTGGCTTCAAGCACCGTGGTGTGCCCTTGTTGTACACAGCGTGTGCACGGGCGCGTATCGCGGCGGAAGATGGTTTTGCCGTTGCGGTCATCAATGCGCTCGATCAGCGAAGGGGCTACTTTTTTGCCGCCATTGACGAGCATGGCATAGGCATTGGTAAGCCTGAGCAGTGTGGTTTCCTGCGCACCCAGCACCACCGAGAAATTGCGCTGCGTCTGATCGTAGATGCCAAACCGCTCCGCCGTCTGCATCATGTTTTCGATACCCAATGCCTGCGCAAGGCGCACGGTCATGGTGTTACGCGATTTTTCAAGCCCCACTCTGAGCGTGGTTGGCCCCAGATATTCATCTTTGTAGTTTTGCGGCGTCCACATCGGCAACCCCTCACCCTGACTAAGCGAGACCGGCGCATCGAGGACGACCGAAGACGGGTTGAATCCGTTTTCGAGTGCCGTCAGATACACAAACGGTTTGAATGCCGAACCTGGCTGACGCCGCGCCTGCGTGACACGGTTAAACTCTGTGCCACCGTAGCTGTAGCCACCCGACATGGCAAGCACCCGACCCGAATGCGGATCAAGTGCCACCAGCCCGCCATTGATTTCGGGAATCTGCTGCAACCCATATACCCCTTGCTTCGCATCAACGGGTTTTGCGACTATCACATCGCCAATGGCCAGCACATCGGCAACGGAGGTGATTTTTGGCCCGCGGCTGTTATTGTCGAGTTTGCGCCGCGCCCATTTGACTTCCGCCAGCGGAATGACTGCTGTCGTGTTATCGTCAAACGTGATGCGTGCTTTCTCCGGCTCAACCTGTGTCACCACCGCTAGACGCTCCCCATCGTAGCGCGGGATTTCCTGCCTGCCATATTCCACAAGTTTGGCCTGCGCGTGCGTCATGTCTGTGATTTTCGCGATCGGGCCACGATACCCATGCCTGCGATCATACGCGATCAGCGCATCGCGCAACGCACGATCCGCCCATTTCTGGAGTTCTGGATCGAGCGTGGTTTTGACATACAGCCCGCCCTCATACAGCACGTTGGATCCATATTTCTCGGCCAGTTCGCGCCGTACTTCCTCCGCAAAAAAATCGGCGCGGGCGATTTCGGTGGCATCGCGCTTGCGCACCGTGATCGGGATCTGCATGTAGCTGCGCGCTTCGGCTTCCGTAATATACCCGTCCTCTGCCATGCGCATTAGGCCTGCGTCACGTCTGGCCTTGGCACGATCGTAATGAAAACGCGGATCGTAGTTGGCGGGTGCCTTGGGCAACGCCGCAAGGAACGCCGCTTCCTCCACCGTCAGTTCATCGAGCGACTTGTTAAAGTAATTGAGCGCGGCGGCAGCAACGCCATACGAACCTTGCCCCAGATAAATCTCATTGAGATACAGTTCGAGAATCCGATCCTTGCTGAACGTCTGGGTAATACGAAACGATAAAATCGCCTCGCGGATTTTGCGCGTGACAGTTTTTTCGTTGCTTAGGAGAAAGTTCTTCACCACCTGCTGCGTGATGGTAGAGCCACCGACCATGGAACGGCCTTCGCCAAAATTTTCAAGATTGGTGACCACAGCGCGCGCCAGCCCACGAAAATCCACGCCCGGGTGCGAATAAAAATCCTTATCTTCGGCGGACAGGAACGCCTGTATGACTGTTTTCGGAATCGCCGACAGTGGCACATAGACACGACGCTCGATAGCATATTCGGCGAGCAGTTTGCCGTCCGAGGCATAAAGGCGGGTCACGATGGGAGGGTTATATTCTTCGAGCGTGCGGTAATCCGGAAGGTCTTTGCTGAAATACGCGAACGCAAGCACCAGCAGCATACCGCCGAACACAATACCGTACAGCCCCATGGCAATGAGGTTTGCCATGGTGCGGCCAATAAAACGAAACAGGGCGGAGATGATCTTCATGCGCTCCCACGCGAGGGGTCAGTCGCTCGTTTTAGTCTGCCGGAAGTAGCTGTCAATGCCATTCACGATTCCATCAATCACACGGCGTTGATAGTCGGCGGAGTTCAGCAGCTTCTCCTCCTTGGGGTTGGATAGAAAGCCGGTTTCCACCAGCACCGAGGGAACATCCGGTGCCTTAAGCACAGCAAATCCGGCAGAGCGCTGGGCATTTTCGAGCAGTCGGACTTTGCGTCCCAGCTCCTTAACCAGCGCACCTGCGAGTTTTGCCGATTTATTTCGCGTTTCGCGCTGCGCGAGGTCGATCAGAATATCGGCCACGTCCTCGCTGGTATCATCGAATGTAAGTCCGGCGATGATATCGGATTTATTTTCCCGTTCAGCGAGTTTGCGCGACTCTTCGTCGGAGGCTTCTTCCGAGAGGGTATAGACCGACAGGCCGCGGGCATAGTGGTTCGGCGCCGAATCCGCATGGAGCGAAATAAACAGATCGGCTTTGGCGTCGCGCGCGATTTTGACGCGGTCGCGCAGGCGGATAAACACATCCTTGTCGCGCGTGAGTTTCACGCGGTACCGTCCGCTACGAAGCAGCGCTGCCCGCAATGCTTTCGCATACCGCAACGTGACCTGCTTTTCCTGCGTGCCGTTCGGGCCGATTGCACCAGGATCCTGATCTCCGTGCCCCGCATCAATCACAATCAACGGTAGCTGATCTTCGCGATCCGGTTTCGATTTGGGCGCAGGTAGCGCGCGGGCGTTGCGCTTGTCGCGCGGGCGCAGATCGGACAGCGACACCATCACCACCGGACGGTTGCTCTTTCGATCCACAAACTGCTGCGTATCCAAAATTTTAACGCGCCCATCAAGATCGAACACCAGCCGCGACATCGTCTTGCTGAACTGCGCAAAACGAACGTTGCGGATCAGTGTGCCTCGATATCCCGCAAGCGGTTTTTTCACCTGCCAGTCAACGGTAGGAAGATCGACCACCAGACGGCTTGGTTTATCGAGCACATAGATTTTGGGGCGCACCGTATCATTGAACCGGAGATAGATATCTTCCTGACCTTCTTCCGGAAACAGGAGTATCTGATCGAGCACGGGCGGCGCGCTGTCCTGCGCCATTGCCGGATGCACAAAGGCAGGCAGTATCAGGCAAAACAGCCACAGATATAGGAGGGTTGAACGGAGAATACGCATAAAAACAGTGGGTTTATAGTACGTTAGCAAGCATCTGGCTAGCTGCAAAAACAGCCAGATGGAAAAAACCAACAAACCCATTGTGCAGATGGTCAAGTTTCGATATGGTAACAGATAGACGAATGAATTTTCTAATTTTTTCGTGGTTTTCGGCTTAAACTAAATGATTGCAGCGGTCGTGAGTGCCGTGGATACCGATGCCACAGAGAAATTAGATCAGCCCTTCAACCCCAAATACAGGTTTGAGCAAACAACCCTGTTGAACCCATAACCTTAAAAAGCCCCCTCCGTAAGAGGTACTGGCTTTTCGATGTGAAACGAAAGTGTGGCGTGCGCCCATGATGCACCAAGACGTGATGCACCACCCTATGCACCGGTTGCCGTATACAGGCAACGCCGCCATCTGCTCAAGCGGATCTAGCCGCGCCGAGGAACGATCGGACGCGCTGCTGTGCGTTGCTGTGAACGCGAGTTCTCTTTCATCGAAACCAGTACATTGCGTGGGTGGGCTTACCTCGGAGCAAGCCATGAC
>CAZFOM010000015.1:0-676 GCA_964520155.1 uncultured Rickettsiales bacterium | reverse complement strand
AAAATCACGCGGGTGGAACCCTCGCTGCAAGCCGCCTTTGTCGAATATGGCGGCGGCAAGCAGGGCTTTCTGCCGTTTGCGGAAATTCATACCGATTACTACCAGATTCCGATTTCCGACCGCAAACGCCTGATGGAAGAACAAGAAGCACTGGCGCAGGCGGAAGAAGAAGCCGAGCTGGCAGCAGAGGCCGCCGAATCGTCAAACGATCAGGCGAGTGCCCCGTCTCTGGACTATTTCGTGGAGACAAACGAACCTGCCGAGAACGTATCGGCGGAAGACCCTTCTGCATTTTTGCAGAATTTGTCTTCACAAGTTGCTGCGGATGAACCGAATGCCGTATCGTCTTCGGAGATTACGGAAGTGGTGCTCGAACCCTCTGTTGAGCCTTATATACCAGATTCCGATGCTTCCGAATCCTATGCACCGGTCGAATACAAATCAGAATCGACAGGGTTTGATGAACCACCAAACGCGATTAGCTCGGATGAATCATCATCCGATGCAAATTCTGGCGCGGCACCCCACATTGAGGAAGCGCCGACATCGTCCGAGGTGGAAACCTTAGGTAACGAAGAAGAAGTGGTTCGCCAGTCCCGCCGTCCGATTTTCCGCCGCTACAAAATTCAGGAAGTGATCAAGCGCAACCAGATTGTGCTGGTACAGGTGATCAAAG
>CAZFOM010000014.1:19396-28850 GCA_964520155.1 uncultured Rickettsiales bacterium | reverse complement strand
CCTCAACTCGGTGCTGCAATCGAGCGGGTATAGCGTGGATCACAATACGGGGATGGTGACTTTTTCAAGCCCACCCGCCAATGGCGTTCTGGTGCAAGCCGATTTCGAGTTCGATGTGCCGGTGCGCTTTGAGACCGACCGTCTGTCGGCCTCGCTCGAAACCTACGGCAGCCATAGCTGGAATGATATTCCGCTAGTTGAAATCCGGCTGTAGGGGGCGCGCATGAAAACGCTTTCTTCTGGGCTTCAGACCCATCTGCAGTCTGAAACCACTACGCTTGCTACTTGCTGGAAACTGACGCGTACGGATGCCACCGTACTGGGGTTTACCGATCATGATCGCGATCTGGTGGTAAGCGGCGTTACCTATAAAGCGGCCACCGGCTTTACTCCCACCGCGATTGCGTCTTCCGATTCACTCTCGGTGGATAATCTGGATGTGGAGGGGATGCTTGCCTCAGGAAGCATCACCGATTCCGATATCGTCGCCGGCAAATACGATTTTGCCGAGATCGAGATTTTCATGGTCAACTGGAGCGATCTCAGTCAGGGTACGCTCTCGCTGCGCAAGGGATGGCTCGGTGAGGTGACCTTTCAGCATCATCAGTTCGTGGCGGAAGTGCGTGGGTTGTCTCAGCGCTTGTCAGCAACCATCGGTCAAGTCTATTCACCCACCTGCCGTGCCCAATTCGGCGATAGTCGCTGTGGAATAGCCCTCGCGGCACACACCGTAAGCGGCACGATTGTCTCGATACAGAACAATCAAGTCATCACCGATACATCCCGAACCGAATCGTCTGGTGTCTTCACCTATGGCAAAATCACGTTTACTTCAGGCCAGTGTCTGGGACTTTCGAGTGAAGTTAAAGAATACCAGACCGGAATTCTAACTTTAATTGCACCCATGCCACAGTTATTACAGGCCGGAGACCAGTACTCTCTTGTCAAAGGGTGTGATAAACTCTTTGCAACCTGCAAAGGAACCTATAATAATGCACTGAACTTCCGAGGCGAGCCCCATGTACCAGGGCTTGACCGGATGCTTGAAACCGCCGGAACCCGCAGTGAATGGTGATATGGACGACAGTGATATTGCACGACCCCATTTTCTGAAAGAAATGCTCAAAGGCGTTGTCTCGGTGTTGACGGTTACGAGCTCTCCTCTATACCGGTACCCCTACCGGAATGCGTCTGAAGCCTTCCGCGGCGACTGGAAGCGGATTGGAACGGATGTAGAAGGCGCATTTCAGGCACTGGAAGCACGAGGCAATGAGAGACCATAACGATTATAGCGGACGCAGTTCATCCCGAGATAGCGGTCGTGATAAGCAACCGCGGCGCCCGACCGACGTACTGCCCAATCCCGAAATACTCGAAGCCTATAATTATATTGTAGACGGTTCTGCAAAAACCATTCTCTCCATGTTCGAGCGCGAACAAAACCACCGTCATGCATGGGAAATGAATGCGATCCGCACCTACCGATTCAGTACGATTCTGGGGCAGGTACTCGGGTTTCTGATTGCGGTGTCGGTCTTTGTCTCGGCGACTATTATTGGTATTTACGGCGATAGTACGATTGCTGCATTTATCTGGGTCTTTGGCATGGCGATTGTGGTGATGGCCGGACTCGTATGGGCGTATGCCAAGAGCATGGGGCAGCGGCCACTCTTTGCGCGTCCGACCATGCGCACCCATTTTCGCCCCGAAAAAGATTCGGATAAAGACCCCGAACCAGAAAACAAGTAATTTCCCTCCCCTATCATGAACGTTGTACATCCTGTTGTGTCCGTTGCGCGGACATGGATAGGCACGCGGTTTCACCATCAAGGACGCCTCAAAAAGACAGCACAACATGCAGGGGGCGTGGATTGTCTGGGATTGCTGATAGGGGCTGCCAGAGAACTGGATTTACGGGATCGCGACGGAAAACCAATCTACGAATACGATACGAACGATTATTCGCTATCCCCAGACGGGGTATATCTGAAAACGATGTTGTCTCATGTATTAAGCACGGTAGCGTCGGGTGACATCCAAAGCGGCGATGTGGCCTTGTTCATGCTGGATCACAACCCGCAACATCTAGCCATATTGCACCGCAGCAATACGGAGATCAGCATGATCCATGCCTTCGCTCAGAGTCGAAAAGTCGTCGAAAACGCGCTCGATGATTTCTGGCGGCAAGCCCTTGTCGGTGTGTATCGTCTCTCGTCAGAAGTTCCAGCGCATACGAATGCCCGCCACGAAGCGGCTGTCACGATCTAATCCGACAGAGAAATAGGTCGCCATTTTGTCTTGCTGATACAAGGTCGTCTCTGCAAGATACGCGCGGTCATGACGCTTCAGATCAATCACCAGCGGCTTTTCGTCACTGTCTTCAGAAAAATACAGTTTCACGCTGGCATAGGTGCGATTCTTGCTCTTGACGATGCTCGAAGAATGGTAGCCACGCTTCGGTTCGGTGACCTCGTCTTCTACCAGCTCCATTTCGTCTTTGTCCTTGAGCGCAAAATTGGGTTCAATGGCAATGCGTGGAGTGGCACAGGCAGAAAGCATCAGACAAGCAAACACACCGAGTATGCTGGATTGCACAAGCGGGAGGTTGAATAGTGGTTTCATATAAACGCCCCAAAAGAAGGGGTGCTTTCGCACCCCCTCAGTTTACCCCAAATTAGGTGGTTGCGACCGAGTGTTTGACCCAGCCGATCACGCTGATCAGCAGCCAGAGTATGACGACTGTTGTCAGCGGCAGCACAACGCCAGTTAAAAGCGCAATGACGATGAACAACGAGCCCAGTATGTTCATGATCACATGTTTGGTGTCGGTCACTTTGACATGCCCCATGAGCAGCATAAAATAGCCCAGAAGCAGGAGCACAATGCCCACATAGCCCAGTACTAAAATTAATCCTTCCATATCAATAATCCTTTCATCAATGTGTGTGTGAATAGGGAAAATTGCGTGGCCAACCGTGTGGCAAGCCTAAAGCACGCAATGTGTATATGTGTTGAGATATGCTGGCCGCTGGTCGATCCTGATGCAGCCGATCGAACGGGATGAAATGCGGGTAGAAGGTGGGAGGTTTTTGGAGTGTGAGCAGCTCCATCGCTACTCGTTGCGCTTGTTAGTGGCAGCCTGTTCGCCACCATCCAGAGTGTGCCGCATAGGCACAGCATAACGGATTTACCTCTTTTCCATGGGAAGCATGTGACACACTTCCTCATACTTTCTGTATAGCACAAACTATCTCAAAAATCCATCAAATTGTTGCGGTGCAGCAATTCTTTCTCATTATCTATTGATCGGAATCAGTTTTATGGCTTCCATTCTACTTACCGTTGCCGGTTCGGCCATTGGCGCGGCTGTTGGCGGCCCTGTCGGCGCCTTTATTGGCAGCCGCATTGGACAAGCCTTTGGATCTTACACGGATAGCCGTTTGTTTGGAGCGAGTGGCTCTCGCCATTCCGAAGGGCCGAGGTTATCTGATTTGACAGTACAGACCTCGACCTACGGAAAGATGATTCCCATCACCTATGGCAGCGTCAGGATCGCCGGAAACATGATCTGGTCGCGCCCTATCAAAGAGGTGGAAACCACGACCAGCAGCTCCGCCGGTGGCAAAGGCGGAGGGGGTAAGGCCACGCAGACCAGCACCACCTATTCTTATTATGCGAGCTTTGCGATTGCCATTTGCGAAGGGGCGATCAATGAGGTGCTGCGCGTTTGGGCAGATGCCAAACAGCTCGATTTATCGCAAGGCACTTACCGGATTTATAAGGGCACGGAAACCCAGATGCCCGATAGTTATATCGAGAGTTTTGAAGGTGTGGGCAATACGCCTGCCTATCGCGGTCTGGCGTATGTGGTGGTGGAGGATTTCCCACTTGCCGACTATGGCAATCGTATTCCGAATTTTACCTTCGAGGTGAAGAAAAAAGCTCTGCTACCTGATTATCAGGGTGAATCAGTGGAGAATATGATCAAATCCGTAACCCTGATCCCTGGGTCGGGTGAGTTCGTATATGATACCGTGTCGCAAACCAAAATTGCCGGACAGGATGTAGGCGGCAACTGGGTGCAACAGGGGTTGCAGGAGCCGATCAATACCCACACCCCCTATGGCAAGTCCAATGCCCTCGTGGCGCTCGATCAACTCAAAGAGACACTGCCGAATTTGGAATGGGTATCTGTGGTGGTTACCTGGTTTGGCGATGATCTGGATGCTGGATTATGCACGATCAAACCAGGTGTCGAATATCAGACCGGCGCCACCACATCGCCTTCGATTTGGGCGGTTGGCACATTCACGCGCAGCACGGCGCGTCAGATTACCATGGTAGGTAGTTATCCGCGCTATGGCGGCACACCGGACGATCAGTCGGTGATTCGGCTGGTCGCTGAACTCAGAAGCCGTGGCTATCAGGTCATGTTCTACCCCATGTTTTTCATGGACGTGAACGGCAAGCCATGGCGCGGCAAAGTGACAGGAAGCGCTACCGATGTGTCCAACTTCTTCACCAAAGCAAACGGGTATAATGCCTTTATTACACACTATGCCAATCTCATGGTGGGCAAAGTGGATGGGTTTGTCATTGGTTCTGAACTGATCGGCCTTACCAAAGTATCAAGTGGTGCAGGCGTCTATCCTGCTGTCAATCAGTTGGTCAGTCTGGCTGCGACCGTGAAATCCACACTCGGCAGCGGCGTTAAGGTTACCTATGCCGCCGACTGGTCGGAATACCACCATACCGACGGCGGCTGGTACAATCTCGACCCACTCTGGGCATCACCGAACATTGATATGGTGGGCATTGATGCGTATTTCCCGCTCCATGATGCGCCGCAGAATGGCTATGACCTTACGGCTCCTATGAACGGATGGACAAGCGGAGAGGGGTACGACTGGTATTACTCGGACGTAGCACGCACCATTCAGGCGCCGCTGTCTGCTCCGTATGCGTGGAAGAATATCGCCTGGTGGTGGAACAATACCCACACAAATCCCGATAGTTCGACGACTGCGTGGACACCGCAGATGAAAAAAATCTGGTTCACCGAATACGGATTCCCAAGCACGGACGGAGCTATCAATCAGCCCAACGTTTTTTACGATCCAAACAGCGTGGACGGTGCGTTCCCGCGTTTTTCCAAAGGACGAGTGGATACCCGCGCGCAGCGTCAGGGGCTTGCCGCGACGGAAGCGAAATGGAAAAACTCGACCATGATTGAGCGGCGATTCGTGTGGACATGGGACGCACGACCCTATCCTTACTGGCCAGATCTGACGAGCGTATGGACGGATGGCGGTCAGTGGATCTTCGGGCATTGGGTACAGGGCAAACTCGGGCTTTCATCGCTTGGCGCGATTATAGCGGATATATGCAGCCGCGCCGGACTTTCCACCGGATGGATTGATGTGGCCAAACTCACGCAGCCTGTGGAAGGATTCGTGATTGCGGACATGCAAAGCGCGCGCAGCAGTATCGAGCAACTGCAATCGGCATTCTTTTTCGATGCGGTGGAAAGCGACGGCTTGCTGAAATTTACGGTGCGTGGCGGCCTGCCTGCACTTACCATCAACGAGGATCAACTGGTGCCGGATGCAGCATCAGATAGCAGAAGGCTGTTAAGCATCACCCGTGCACAGGAACTCGAACTGCCGCAGCGTGTGGTGATCAGCTATTTCAACCGTATCCAGAACTATCAAACGGGTACGCAGCAATCGCAGCGTATGGTGACAGCGAGTAAGGATACGTTCGGGTTGCATTTACCAGTCGTGCTGTCCGATCAGCAGGCACGGATGATCGCGGATCAGCATATGCAGACGCAGTGGATGGAGCGTCAGCGTTTCAGCTTTGACGTATCCACGCGCTATATTCATCTGGAACCCACGGATGTGGTTCGTGTGATCGAAAACACCATCACCTACACGCTGCGCATCATCTCCACGCAGTTTGATGCTTCGGGTGTGTTGCGTATCAAAGCCGTCGCGGAAGAACCGAGTCTCTACGATGTTTATGCCAAACCCACAGGTAGTGGCTCTCTGCTTGCGGAAACACCGGTGGTGACCGCGACGAATTTACAGCTGCTCGACATTCCCGCACTCCCTTCCGATCCCAATGATAAGGCAATGATTCGTGTTGCGACTTCGGGGAAAGCATCGGGTTGGCGCGGCGCTATCATTTACCGCTCGGATGACGGGGGAAGCAGTTACGCGCGCTGGCTTGATTCAACCCTCACAGCGACGATGGGCAATGCCATCACGGTACTAGCTTCAGGGGTAAGCACGGTGTTCGATGAAATCAATAACGTGACCGTGGTGATTGCAGGTGAAACGACATTGTCATCTGCCACGGAAATTGCCGTATTAAACGGTGCCAATCTGGCCTTGATTGGTGATGAACTGATCCAGTTCAAAACCGTCACCCTGATTGAACCAGGCAAGTATCAACTCTCAGGATTGCTGCGCGGTCGACTGGGCACGGAATATGCTGTCGGCACCCATGTGGCAGGTGAGCGGTTTGTGTTTCTTGATCCCAGTATCGTCAAAGAAACATTCGTATCTTCCCTGTTGGGACTGAGCCGGCATTACAAACCCGTCACGATCGGTGCGACGCTCGGTTCAACCACGGCGCAGCAATTCACCTACACGGGCAAGTCACTCAAACCCTATAGTCCTGTACATATTTCAGGAACGCGCGATGGTAGTAACAACCTCACCATCACCTGGGTACGGCGTTCACGGCTTGGCGGTGCTTGGCTTGATGGTGCAGACGTACCACTCAACGAAGAAAGCGAACGCTACGAGATAGATATCATCAAACTGGGTGCGCCTGTGCGTACACTTACTTCCACTACACCTACCGTTGCATATTCTGCGGCCAACCAGACTACCGATTTTGGCAGCGTACAGTCCAGTGTGCTGGTCAACATTTATCAGATGTCGGCATTGGTCGGGCGCGGTTATGTCGGTATTGCGACAGTGTAAAGTAAACGAAGATATAGGGTGATATTTTTATTTCTAGTCATCCTGAACTCGTTTCAGGATCCATTTTTCTTGATAGCCATAGAATATGGATGCTGAAACAAGTTCAGCATGACAACCCATAATTGTGCTTAGTTTACGAACTGAAACTTAATTCCAAACTTATTACAAAAGGTTTACCCATGGCAACTACGTCCCATCTGGCTGTCACGCTTGTTGAGCAGGCGCAGGCACAAAAAGAAGTCACTATGAATGCGGCATTGATTCGCATTGATGCTGTACTGAACGCAGGCGCAAAAGACAAAGATCTTGCGACACCGCCAGGCTCTCCGCTTGAGGGGGATGTGTATATCGTCGCGGCCAGTGCAACCGGTGCATGGGTTGGGCAATCGGGCAAAATTGCCTATTATAATCAATCGTGGAAATTTATCACCCCGCTCGAGGGGATGACCCTCTGGGTGAACGATGAAGATATACGCTACACCTATAATGGCACCGCATGGGTGCAGACGGTGGGCAGCACCACACTCAACATGCTTGACAATACCCTGATCCGTCCGACGCTTCGCGATTGGGGCGAAACCAAGCAAAACGTCACGGCCGTTGCTTCCACCGTAATTGATCTGACGCTCGGCAATGTGATTCAACTGACGCAGGCGGTGAGTATCACTTCGCTGGCATTCAACAATCCGTCTCCCACGGGTAACATGATGACGGTTACACTGGTGCGCGTTCATGATGCGACCACCAACAGTTATACGATTACATGGCCTGCATCGGTACGTTGGCCGGGCGGCGTTGCTCCGACACTGACGCAAACCGCCAATGCGGTTGACGTATTCCTGTTCATGACCATGGATGCCGGAACAAAGTGGTATGGGCAGGTAATCGGCCTGAATTACCCATAAGGAGTGTTATGTTGAACCTCAATAATGACCCTGAATATCGCAAGGGGTGGAAGCTCGATAAACAGATTTCGATCGCCCTTATCGTGAGTATGCTGATTCAATCCAGCGCGGTAGTGTGGTGGGCAGCGCGCATGGAATCGCGTGTAGAAACACTGGAGTTACATGATGTGAATAATACGTTGCTTCTGGATCGTGTCACGCGCGTTGAGGAGCGTATCATCTCACTCAAGGAAACCACCATGCAGTTTGGGCAGAAGCTAGAAGAGGCGATTGCACGCAAGCGTAACTGATGACACGACCTAATGCTTCTGAAAATAATTCGGTGGTGCCCACCACAGAAGAAATGCCACCAATAGACCAAATACGGTGTAGGCAATGGCGAATACATAGCTTGGAAAGTTAAAATAAATCAACTGACTCAACCATGTACTCACAAAACTCTGGGAATAACCTTGTTCACCCGCGGCAATACGCAGATTGCTCTCCCAGATCGTGAGTGGGCACAGATTGCCAAACCAGGTGTTGATGATAACAAACGCGATCAACCCCAGATGGCCGAAGCGGAACCCGTTTCCGTGGATCCATTGCCATCCAAGGCATTTGCCAAGTATCACCAGCGGCACCGGCAGAACTGCGCCCGCAATGATCAGCACATGCAGCCATAGGAGCAGATCGGCTAACAACAGTGGGGAGAATTCCATATGGCGATACATAGCATAGTTGGAGCATAAAATCATGATTACCTTACTCGGATCCCTGATCGGGTTTTTAGGTGCGGCATTTCCCGATATACTCAAACTCTATCGTGACAAAGCAGATCGCGAGCATGAGCTGAGGATTCTGGCGCTCCAGATCGAGCAGCAGAAACAAGGTGCCGCGCAGCGTCTGGAGGAGATCCGAACGAGTGCCGACATCAATGAAAGTGTGGCGCTTTATAAAACCTACCAGACCGGTGTGCGCTGGGTGGATGCGCTGAACGGCACCGTAAGACCGCTTCTGGCGTATGCGTTTTTCCTACTCTATGCAATTGCAAAGATGCTTCAGTTCTATGTGATTGCGCCGAATGATGTCGCGATGATCGGGATGCTCTGGCAATCCGAAGATCAGGCGATTTTCTCAGGTATTATCAGTTTCTATTTCGGTCAGCGCGCGATGAGCAAGTTGCGGAATGGAAATTAATGGAGTGTCATGCCCCCCCCGCCATCCTCGCTTCGGCGTGGCTTACGGTGCGGGACCTTGTCGCTTTGACGGTGTATACGCATACCATCAAATGAACGCAGCAGCCCTTGCGAACGTTCATCTTGACCAAACTTGAATTTGGCATCCTGACGGATCCCCACAATGACGTTATTCAACTCGCGTAACATGGGCTGTAACGATACATCATTGGCGGCGAGTGCCTGCAAATCGTTTAGGCGATGCTCGAAGAAATGCCTGATGGTGATGGAGGAACAGATTAGCACGTCTGGATAACGATCCCGCTTTATGTAATGTGATTTTTCATAGTCCTGAGCTGTGAGAACCGTCTTTTCTCTGCCGTTGCTGTGCAAGTGAATG
>CAZFOM010000014.1:3922-19386 GCA_964520155.1 uncultured Rickettsiales bacterium | reverse complement strand
CGCCTGAGCCCAACGTCATCGGTCACTACTACCAATATGCGCTGATCGGCATCCGGTTTGTCACTGAAATCGCGTGTGAAGTAACTCACAATGGCACGATCGGCACAGTCATGATGCGTATGACGCAATATATCCTGAGCAGCCACGGGTTTCCATAGCGCGTTCTGTACACGCATGGACTGAATCATGTAGGGATTATCAATCCATCCGTTTGTTTCATTGATGATGGGCAGTTCCTGTGCGTGGCGAACCGAATGCAGCGCGCCATCCTGATACATCATCTCAAACGCATAGCCCTGCAATTGTTCAAACGTGCTGTGATACACGCGCACCAGATTTTCAGGGTCTTGTTTTGCCTCGGTCGATGGCTCGATCTTGAGTTTGAAGCTATCCATCATATCCTGCCAACGTGTCCATTCGTAATCCGAAATCGGGATACCCTGCGTCAGTTTGCGATGTAAATCCGTCACGGTACGATAAATCGGCACAATGGTTTGCGGCAGCGCCACTTCGATTAGAACCCGATGAAAATGCTCGCAATGGGGCGTTCGATACACAGTCACCCAGTCCCGATTGCGAGCGACAAATTGTGCAAATTTACTATCCGGTTTTTTATCGCCGCCACGCAGGTAGCCGGTGGCGATACGACTGGTGAGCAGCATCTCCTTGGTAGATGCATTCGCCAACTCGCGCATGGATTGTTCGGTCGTCACATACTCGAGTCGCTTTATCTGAGTGCGATCATAAAAGGATTTGAGCAGCTCGGTTGCCCGCATAATGTTGTCGGAATATCCGCAGGTGTCGACATGAAACTCTATCGTATCTTTTGTGGCGGCATGATCAGGTGGAGCAGGCCGCCGGTGTTTCATAGCGAATCCGCGCTGGCTGAAACATCACTCGGATAGGGCGGCATCAGCCCACGATGTTTCATCTGCTGTTCGAATTTCTCATAGCTGTAAATACCCATTGCGCACGCAGCCTTGCGCCAACTGATCTCGCCCTCGACATAACGCGAAAGCAGGTCATCAACGGACGATTCTTCCGTGCGTGTCGGTACATATTTCAGATTGCTTTTCATATGCTCACTATACGCGATCTTGCCCAAAAAGGAAAGTTCCCCATGCCCTCACCCGAATGCCTGCAATTTATTGCTGAGTGGGAGGGTTTTTCGGCCACTATCTATCGCTGTCCGGCAGGGATTCTTACCATCGGATATGGTCATGTAGTGCGGGAGGGAGAGGTTTTTCCTGAAACCGGTATTACCAAAGAGCAGGCGTTGGCGTTGCTGGATGAAGATTGCTTCCGAATGCAACGATCCATACACAGGTTAATCAATATACCACTTACAGAACAGCAGCTTACAGCACTAACCAGTTTCACCTTCAATCTCGGATCCGGTGCATTGCAGCGCTCTGCCCTGAGAAGGGTTATAAATCGCGGGGAATGGACATCGGTAGCAAGGGAATGGCGGAAATGGGTGTGGGCAGGGGGACGCAAGCTGCCAGGCCTGATACGCCGCAGAAATGCTGAAGTTGCCATGTTTTTTGATCGTAAATAGCGTTTCTGTCGCTTTCGGCCTTCTGGTCATGCCAGCGCAGGCTGGCATCCAGTTTTTTTGCGCCACTGATGTGGCGCGCTGGATACCAACCTACGCTGGTATGACAGCCATTTTTAAGTATTTTTTATTGTAAAACCCCCATTTTCTTAATCGTATTGTAACAAAACAGGCGTATAACTAGAGCATCCAACAAACGAGGTGTTCTATGACGACGGAGACACAAAACCCAGTTGATAGTGTGACCAATTCAATTGGTGGTTTGATTTTTCACTCCTCAGCAATAGCCAATAGTCCTCTGCGCGACACTTTTATTGGTAAAGCCGCAATGTCGATACTTGGACTACAAAGCACAGCAATGGTTGCAAAAAGTTCTATGGATGCGGTGGGTGGAATGTTTGGAGTGAGGTCGGATGATCTCATTGAAAGAGGTAAGAACTATTTGAGTAGTCCTGAAGCAAAAGAGAAATTGAATGAATTCACCTCGAATGCAAAAGAAAAACTAGGCGGTGGGTTAAATGGTGCAGTTGAATTCTTGAAGAGTTTTATAGCGGATAACAAAGAATCACTTTCCAAGATACCGGGCATTCAATCGTTGCTTGAGCCTGCGTTAGAGCAAATGGAGAAATTTAATTCCGCATCTCAGGTCGGGCAGGATAGTAAAATTGTTGCAACGGATGCTCTAGTGAGAAGCACACCGGCTACCACAGCTATTTCGCAGCAAGCGGCGGACGCTGCTCGCAGTCGCAACTAACCAGCCAATCGTTTATACCGTCCGATATTCTCCGGTGTCATGCACACGGTGAGGTGGTAGGTTTCGTCCACCAGTTCTTTTTTAATGATCGAGCCGTGCGCGTGTAGCCATGCGAGTGTTTTACCGTCGGATACCGGAACACTGAGTTCCGTGGTTTCCAGAAAATGCTGATTCACAAACCGTTCGATGCGGCTCAGAAGCTCGGTGATACCCACACCGCTTACGGCTGAGATGGCGATCGTCATATCGTTTGAACGTTCGAGCAGATTCTCCTGCGTTTCCTGCGGCAGATTATCAATTTTATTGAGCACCTCGATCATGCGCGTATCGAGCGTATCCTGATCGAGCAACCCAGCGAGTACTTCCAGCACATCTTTTTTCTGTGGCTCAGAATCGGGATGTGAAATATCACGCACATGCAGGATGAGATCGGCTTCGATGACTTCCTCCAGCGTAGCGCGGAAGGCAGCGACTAAATCATGCGGCAGGTCGGATACGAATCCGACGGTGTCGGAGAGAATGATCTGCGAACCGCTCGGCAGTTTCACGTTACGAAGCGTGGGGTCTAGTGTGGCAAATAACAAATCCTTCACCATCACATCGGCGCCGGTCAACCGGTTAAAGAGTGTGGATTTTCCTGCGTTCGTGTAACCCACCAGTGCCACCACCGGATACGGCACATCGCGCCGTGTCTTGCGGTGCAGTTCGCGAGTGCGCTTCACGCCTTCGAGCTCGCCCGTAATTTTAGAAATCCGGTCGCGGATCAGGCGGCGGTCAATTTCGATCTGCGATTCACCCGGGCCACCTAAGAATCCGAAGCCACCGCGCTGTCTTTCCAAGTGCGTCCAGGATTTCACCAGACGGCTTTTCTGATAATTAAGCGATGCAAGCTCCACTTGCAGTTTGCCTTCATGGGTGCGGGCGCGTGCACCGAATATCTCTAAAATCAGCGCGGTGCGGTCAATGACTTTGCAATTGAGCGCTTTCTCGAGGTTACGTTGTTGCGCGGGGCTTACCTTGAAGTCCACGATCGCCAGTTCGATCTGCTTCTCGGTGACGAGTGCGGCGATCTCATTCAGTTTTCCCGACCCGATCAATGTTGAAGGTTTGATTGCGCCAAGCGGCACTGTCATTTTATACACGACATTCAGCCAGATCGCATCGGCGAGCCTCACGGCTTCCTGCAAACGCGCTTCGGGGTCGCGCGAATTGTCTCGCTCGCGTTTCAGGTAAGGATGGATGACAAGCGTACGGGTGGCAGGCTTGCGCGTCTGCCGGTCGGATGTATCGTTCACAATGTAATATAGTTAGAATTAATGGGAGGGTGGAGTGGAGCCAGGCTCAATCGGCATACCGTCATTCTCTTCGCCTTCATACAGGCTGATATTGCCAGATGGAACCACGGTCGCAATCGAGTGCTTATACACCAGTTGCACCTGCGGGCCGCGACGCAGCACGAGGGAGAAATTATCAAAGCCCGTTACGTTACCTTGAAGTTTCACGCCGCTGGTCAAAAACACGGTGACCGGCATCTTTTTTTTGCGGACGGTGTTCAGGAACACATCCTGAACATTCTGACTTTTTTCACTGGCCATAGCGCCTCCTTGATGGGGGTCTTGTTCAATAGTTATCCTATTGACTTTGTTACACTACAATAGTTCCGCGAGAAATCCAAGCAGTTATATTGCGTTGCAGAAAAGAGATTTAAGATATTGTAATATAGCGATTATTAAGATTCTAAACTTTATAAACCGTATCCGACGAATGCCCTGGTGCGGTGCCAAGCTCCTTACCAATAGCCAAAGCCGTATCGCTCACCATGCCTATGGACTCTTTGATCCATGTTGTCAGAAACACCGATTGCTCATGGGGTGTCATGGTTTCTTGCACATTGCTTAATTGGCCGAGCACCTCATTCAGCCTCTGAGCACCCAGCAGTTGCGTTACGTTCTGGATTGATTCTGCATGTCCCTGCGCCGCACGTTTGATGTCTTCCTGTAGTTGCGTGAGGCGTGCATTTTCCGCCGAAAGCAATTTTGCTTTGGTGGTCAACGCCAATTGCACTTCCTGCGTCACCTGATTGGATATGTCGCTTAAGGCTTCCACCGTTTTTACGATCTGCTCTGGTGGTGCAGGTGGCTGCATACCCGCTTGCGACACCACGGACTCCACAGCTCCGGCAAGTGCATCCATACCGGCTTGCGCGTATTCGGTTTCTTTTAGTACTTCCAATACCGATGCTTCATTGCCTGCTTTCGTACGCATGGCCTTCACCGTGCTTTCGCGGAAGTTTGCCAGATCCGAACGCCATTTCGTAAGTTTTGGCACCACGCGTTCCACATACACCTCGCTGATGGCCTCGCGGGTGCCGGTCGCCATTTTCTTGGCATCGGCGCGGATTTTATCCATACGTTCGCGCCAGCATTTGCTAAAGAGTGGGGTCGGATCAATACCTTCTTTTGCAGCGATCTCACCTGCTTCCAACGCCGCTTCCCGCAGAACCATATCTTCGACGATTTTCGTATCCTGAGGCGCACCTTTTGCCAGGGTCACGGCCAATCCGAAATCCACCAACGCGCGCTGTACATCGGTTGCTTCACGCTGCATACGATGCGTGTCGGACAGAAGCGATAACAACATGGATCGCTGCAATCCAAGTTCCTGTATGATCGGCAATGCGTCCACCTGCTTGTGCAGTTCAGGTGTGAGATGCACCCCATGTTCATCCTCATGCTCGCCATGCGCCAGCGCATCATCGTGCTTCAGGTGATGGTGAATCTGGCTTGAGATATGCGCGATTTTTTGCAATGCCAGTTGGCAACTAAAATCATGGCCTGCTGCGTGCAGATCCAGTTTGAATGCATCGAGCTGGCTCATATGCTTGGTCAATTCGCGTGCGACCCGACCTTTCGCTGCAACCCGCTTACTCATCGCTTTCTGTAGCTGCATATTGAGGATGCGCATCGCTGAATCAAACTCGTGACGAGCGAGCGATTCCGATAAGTTGGTATCGAGTTTGGCTGGAAACTGACTTGCGAACGATCCCCGCATAGAAGCGCCAGGTATCACTCCTGCTGCCACAGGATTTGATGGAGTATTCGTAGCCATTTTGTCTGCCCAACTTGCCATATTCTTTACTTGCTTTTCCAACGTGACACCACTGTACAAATAATCGATGACAAAATGATGACAGGCTTTAGTATTCTATGGAAATCCAAACGATCAACCCTGCAACCATCTGATTTCTATTGATTATGGACGATCCTGTTTCTCTACGCCCCGCTTCCTCCGGTATCCGTGCGGATCTCATGAAGCTGATCAATCACCGCTATTTTCAGCGGTTCATTATTGGCCTGATTTTGTTCAACGCCGTGACGCTCGGAATGGAAACCTCGCAATCCATCATGGCGAAGCACGGGGAACTGCTGCACCGGATTGATATGACAGTGCTGGGCATCTTCATCGTCGAGCTGGTGATTCGCATGATTGCGATGGGGCGATCTTTTTTCAAAGATCCCTGGTGTATGTTCGATTTCTTTGTGGTTGGGATTGCTCTGATCCCGCACAGCGGAGAGCTTTCGATACTGAGAACGCTGCGTATTTTGCGTGTGCTGCGACTGATCTCCGTGATTCCCTCCATGCGGCAGGTGGTGATCGGGCTGATCTCGTCACTCTCAGGGATTGCGGCGGTCAGCATGATTCTCGTGATCGTCTATTATGTGTTTGCGGTGATCGCGACCAAGCTGTTTTCCGATTACTCGCAGGAGTTGTTCGGCACGCTCGGCAAGACCCTCTTTACGCTGTTTCAGATTATGACGCTCGAGGGCTGGTCGGATATTGCCCGCCCCATCATGCAGATGCACCCGCATGCGTGGCTTTTCTTTGTCACTTACATTCTCATTTCCACATTTACTATGCTCAACCTCTTTATCGGGGTGATGGTGAATGCGATGCAACATGTGAGCTGGAGCGGGCAGGAGCGTCGCAAAAACGGGTTTATAGGGGTAGATCGCGCGCGCGAATTGTTCAAGGAAACGACCATCGAAGCGAATGCAGAACTCAAGGCGGAGATTACCAAACTCAAACAGGAAATCGCGGATCTGCAGATGATGATGCGGATGAAGCGCTAAGCCACATCCGCTTGTGCGGCGAGCGTAATGCGTTGCAAATGAAAGCCCTCGGTTGCGGTGTGGATGCCTTCCGCTGCAGTTTCTTTCCACGATGCAACATCCAGCTGCTTGATATTACCAGCCGCCAGCAGATCGGGCAGGGCGGGTTTGATGCTTTCCAGCGTGCCTTGATCCTTATGTGACAACACGACTTGCTCAATCGGATATTTAATTGACACATTACTTTCCGATTTGAATTTACGCACCGCTTCGAGGATCGCGACGATGCGGATACCGGTATTTTCCGCTGTCTGTAGTATGATATAATCCTCCGTTTTTGGCCACATGCCGCGGGCGTGAATAGAGCCGGACTTCGCGTATTCATCGGAAAAAATGTGGCTGTAGAGTTCTTCCGTCACATGCGGAATGAAGGGGGCAAACAAGCGTAGAATCGTATTCAGGCAATGATATAGTGTCAGATGCGCGGAAGCAGAGGCTTTCGCATCCCCGATCTCGCCATACGCACGCGCTTTGACGAGTTCCAGATAATTATCGCAGAAATCCTTCCAGAAGAACTCCTCAATCGCAACGCGTGCATCGCAGTATTCATACGCAGAAAATGCGGTGGTTGCTTTGCTCACGGTTTTGGCAAGTCGCGATAGAATCCACAAATCGAGTGTTTCGGTAATGCGTTTATCCGCAATATCCTGTGCGGCGGTAGTGGGTGCTACTTCAATTTTATTCAAATGAATCGCGGCAAATGCCGTCGCATTCCACAGTTTCGTAACGAGTTTCTTGCCGATCTTGAGCAAATCTTCCGAAAATGCCGTATCGGCACCAAGGCGCGAGGTGGATGCCCAGTAGCGCACCGCATCGGCACCTTTGTCGCGGATGAGATCCACCGGTGTAATGACGTTGCCTTTCGATTTACTCATTTTTGTTTTGTCTGCTGCCAAGCACCATCCCGAGATCATCAGATTATGCCACGGTACCGTATCGGTATGCAGATGCGCTTTGACAATTGTATAAAACGCCCAGGTACGAATAATCTCATGCGCCTGCGGACGCAGGTCGGCGGGGAAGAGTTTGGCAAAGCGGGTACTCGGTGTTGCGTGTTGCGTACTCTGTGAATTTCCGAGTACCGAGTACGAATCACCGAGTACGCTTCCAGCACTAATCTGCGGACTCACGGAACTCGTCGCCCAGGTGTCCATGACGTCTTTGTCGGCTTCGACTTCATCAGGTGTGTAGCCATGCGGCAAATCCACCAGCGGATTCACCGGAAGCTGAGAAGTATCCGCGACAAGTATTTTTCCTTCTTCACCGGCGCGTTTGGAATACCACACCGGAAACGGTACGCCGAAATAGCGCTGGCGCGAGATGCACCAGTCGGAGGCGAGGCCGTCTATCCATTGATCCATACGGTGTTTCATCCATTCGGGATGCCATTCGCACTGGTCGGATTTTGTTTTTAGTTCGGCTTTTTTATCCATCACGCGCACGAACCATTGATCGGTCGGGAGAATCTCTAAAGGAGCGCCGGAACGCTCTGCGCATTTCACCGCATGAGTGATGGGTTTTTGCTCGACCAGTAAACCTGCCTCTTTCAGCATCTCGGTGATGGTTTCGCGCGCGCCCGGATTTTTGGGATCGGGGTTGGAGACTTTTTTTCCTTGTAAAGCGCTTCCAGCTTTCAGCTTCCAGCTTTCTGCTTCACCTGACAGCTGACAGCTGACAGCCGAAAGCTCAAAATCCATTTTTCCATATTTATTCAACACCACACGCGCAGGCAGCTTATGCTTCTTCCACTTCTCGATGTCTTTCTCATCGCCGAAGGTGCAGCACATCATGATGCCTGTGCCTTTTTCCATCTCGACGGATTCGTCCTCTAAAATCGGAACCTTCACACCAAAGAGCGGCGTGATGGCGTTCTTACCTTTCAGATGTTTATACCGCGAATCATCAGGATGATAGAACACGCCAACGCAAGCGGGGAGCAGTTCAGGGCGAGTCGTGGCGATGGTGATTTTTTCATCCGAACCTTCGATGCCGAACAGAATGTCATTAAAGAACGATGGCATTTCCTTATCCACAATCTCTGCCTGCGCGATGGCGGTCTGATCCACCGGATCCCAGAAAAAGGGTTTGAGTTCGCGGTAGGCCTGTCCTTTTTTATAAAGATCAAGGAATGAGGTTTGCGATATACGCCGCGAATGATCGCTGATCGTGTGGTATTCCTGCGTCCAATCGACCGATAACGCCACCGAGGTAAACAAATCGCGGAATTCCTTGCGTGCCGATTCGGATACCTTTAGGCACTCCGTGATAAATTCCTCGCGCGACATATCGGTGGCGCGTTTCTTAATCGCTTTTTCCACCAGACGTTCGGTGGGCAGGCCGTTATCGTCAAACCCCATCGGGTAGAACACATCCTTGCCGATCATGCGCTGAAAACGCGCCACGAAATCCGCCTGCGTGTAACTGAAAATATGCCCCATATGCAGCACGCCGGATACGGTGGGCGGCGGCGTATCAATAACAAACGTCTCCGCACGCGGCTTGTCATCCCGCCACGCATAGACGCGCTTTTCCTCCCATTGCTTCTGCCAGCGGGATTCGGCCTCAGCGGCATCGTATTGTTTGGGAAGTGAGGAGTTCATCGGTTCAAACAGAAATGGTGAAAGAGCGCGAGTATTAGCGAAATTTTAACCAGGTTTCAATCGTTAGGTTTTTCAAAGAAACAAGGGTAATCAACAGGATGTTAAAATTTACCCGTATTAATCATATGTTAACCCGATGCGCGTAAAAATTAACCTATCGGGGAGGCAATAATCAAACCCCGTCATTTGTAAAAAAATCCCATCAACCAGAATAAGGACGCGAGTATGAGAAAATGTAATCCAGGTATTTTTAGCCTTGCAGCAATTGCAGTGGCTTCGTTCGTGTGTGCTGCAAGCTATACGTTTGAAGCTCGCGCAGATCGAATCATTTACGACAATAACGGACGCCCCCTGGTGGTGCGTGAGCAATGCGCTGTTAACACGGTTCCGGTGTATAATGGTTATCGTTACGTTCCATCCCGCTATGTGTATGGCTGGAATCGCAATACGGCCGCTATCCAGTCGCAACTGATTCAGCTTGGATACTGGGTTGGCTCCGAAGGTGCCAATGGTGTGATGAGCAATCATACACGCAATGCGGTGCGCCAGTTCCAGCGTGACCATGGTCTTAAGGTGGATGGTATCGTCGGATACCAAACTTCGAATGCACTCAATGCTCGCGTAAGCGGCTTACGCTATGCGCAAGGCTGGGTCAATTACCCGACCCAGGCGACCACGCGCTATTATCGCTAAAATAAGTTTCACACCTACTTAAAAGGAGCCTTTGGGCTCCTTTTTTCATATTTTTCCCTACCCCTTGCATGTCCGCCGAAGCCTTGGCGAAGGAGGAACGGGGGAGCCTATTCTTTGTGTCCCCCCTCTAACTCCCCCCGCAAGCGAGGGGAGAATATCCGAAGGTTGCATTCGCATAAAATGCGATTGATTATTTACCCCCTATTCACGAAAGTTTGATACATTGAAACATGTGGGAAGGTATCCCGTTGTCTCCATCTGATGAAAGGAATGTATCCTATGGCGCTCTCTTCCATGTCCGAAAACTATCAGAAACTCTGGAGCTGGCAACCGCGCCCGCTTTCGAGCAATGAGGGATTGGTGCATAACAAAAAAGCCCATCTCGAATCCATCAATGCTCAGTCTGGCAGCAAGCTCGATCTTCGCAAAGAAGTCGCGGCCGCAACCGCGCAGATGCTGCTAAATATTACCGTCTGATTTATTCTCAGGGCCCAGGTGTTCGGGTTGAGGGAATACGGCTCGTAGCATTTGAAATTTTGTTTCTGACACTACCCGCCAATTCCATCAGTTTCGCGATACGGTTTGCTGTTTTGGGGTGGGTGGAAAACAGATTATCCACCTTGTAGGCATGCAGCGGGTTGATGATAAACATATGCGCGGTAGCGGGATTATTCTCGGCGCGATGATTATCAATCCGCATGGCGCCTTGTTCGATTTTTTGCAGCGCTGAAGCAAGTGCTTCGGGATCACCTGCGATTTCTGCACCCACGCGATCGGCGGCGTATTCCCGAGTGCGTGAAATGGCCATTTGCACCAACATGGCAGCCATCGGCGCAAGGATCATCACAAGAATACTTGCGATTGGATTGCGATTTTCCCTACCGCCAAAAAACATGGCAAAATTGGCAAGCATACTGATGGCGCCAGCGAGTGTCGCTGTTACTGTCATAATCAGCGTATCGCGGTTTTTGATATGCGCCAGTTCGTGCGCCATCACGCCTGCAACCTCGCGCGGGGTGAGCATCTGCAATAATCCCGTGGTGGCGGCAACCGCAGCATTTTGCGGATTACGTCCGGTGGCAAACGCATTGGGCTGTGGATTATTCATGATATACACTTTCGGCATCGGCATCTGCGCGCGCTCGGCAAGCTGGGCAACCATGCGATAGAGTTCCGGCGCTTCCTGTTCGGAGACTTGGCGGGCGCCGTGCATCCTGAGCACCATCGAATCCGAAAACCAGTACGCAAAGAAATTGGTGCCCATCGCAAAGAGCAACGCGATGACCATGCCCTGCTGGCCTCCGAGCGTGGCGCCGATGAACATGAATAGTGCTGTCATCCCCGCAAGCAGTAAACCGGTTTTGAGATAATTCATGTTGCCTCTTTATGTTTACGTGATCTGTACTATGTACAGGTAGTAGTAGAGCACATTTTTTTCAATGAGGAGAGCCATGATTGTCACGACGACCGGAAATATCGAAGGAAAGCCTGTAAAACAGTATCTTGGTGTGGTTGCGGGTGAGGCCATCTACGGCGCGAATTTCATCCGCGACTGGTTTGCTTCCATCCGTGATGTGGTGGGGGGCAGAGCGGGATCATACCAGAAAGTCCTTTCCACCGCGCGTAACGATGCCATGCGTGAAATGATCGAGCAGGCCTCGACCATGGGTGCGAATGCCATTATTGGCGTGGATGTGGATTATGAAGTGGTGGGCGATACCATGCTCATGGTTTCGGTGAATGGTACGGCAGTGAAAGTGTAGTTGTTAGTCGTTAGTCGCGGGTGATATGTTAGCTTGACCCACGAGCCAGGCGAGTGGTATGGCAGGCGGGTTGGTATGCGCGGATGTGGCGGAATTGGTAGACGCACCAGGTTTAGGTCCTGACGCCGCGAGGCGTGGAGGTTCGAGTCCTCTCATCCGCACCAAACATATACTCGTGTAGACGAATTATACTCGTTTGAATGATTCATTACACAAACGAGTATAAATCTCGCCATCGAAAATGGCGAGATTTTGCTGCGAAGCGAGCGTAAGCAAACAAATACTGTGTAACATTATTTGAGCAAGTAAGTATAGAACCGCGTTTCAGTAGAAACAGCTTTCCCTATCACGCTAACCGATTTTTTCTATCGCCAGATTGATTGGGTCTTCTTTATCCCATTGTGTAAGGATGCACCGCACAGTATCTCCGGGTAAAAACTCCAACTCCCCATCCTCAGGGTCATAATCCTCCGGCAAAAGAATTTTATATATCTGTTCTCCTAAAGATTGAGCCGGAACAGGTCTTGCAGTTTCAACGTCTTCATTTAGTAGTCGTACACAAATTGTCGTGAAGGTGTCAGTCATGTGCAGTTCCGCTATTTTAATAATTTTGGTAAGTGACCAGGTCTGCTGACTTGAAGAATACTTCCAGTAGCATCAATACTATGTTGGTTAAACCTCGTAAGAGCGAATTTCGGGCTTTGCCTCAGCGGTTCGAGTATGCAAGGGCTATTGTAATTTCTTCAGCAAGCGTTCTGCTAATTCGACATTCAGCGGCTCTGTCAAAACAGGATTTGCAAGGATATGAATGATTTCCTGCAGGCAATCTTCATAACCAGATTCAAAGTCAATATCTTCTCGTCCTTCTATGGCATTTGCCCATGTTTCTATATTGCTGTTTGTAAGGTCATGGAGCAAATAGCGTTTCAGTAGTTGAATAGTGTGCTGTCGGCTGAGGATAATAAGCGCCGCTTCGGCATCCCATGAGAGCTGCCGTAATCTCTCGACTGTCTGCTCTAACGGATGAGAATAGCTCAATAGATCAGCCAATAATTGTGTTCGCGATTGCATAACTACCCTCATTATTTAATCTTAATATGCACGATGCGGCCATCCGGTGCATAAGTCGTTTTGGTATAAGAAATGGTGTTTCCCAGTTTATCTACCACTTTCTCATAACGTGCGTAAGAACCTGGAATGTTGCGCGCCGGAACGTCCGCCCGGAAAATTCGTTGGCCATCTGTACCACGAATGATCTGAATTTCGCCTGCATCTTTTGGCAATTTCTGATCAAATCGCTTCAGGCTTCTTGCCTGTACTTCATTAGCGTATCTGCATCAACATCACGGATACGACGTAATAAGCTGGCTAATATCCTGCCAAATCGTAGCAAGGGCAAGAATATTAACTCCGGGTAGACCGATTCCAGCGGCGGGTCATATATTGGCGCATTATCCAAGCCATAATATGGATCTGCCCAACAACGACAGTTGTAATCTTGACCGGGATGTCCGGTTGCTGGCGGATTTTTCCACGCAAAGATTTTTCCATTATTGGCAGCGTGAGAAGGACGTACTTTTTCATCGCCACTAGTTCGCCAGATATAGTGAGTAGTTAGATGCTCATCAGCGAGTGCTTTCAGCGATATATTTAGCGGCGTTCCACGACGCAGATATTGGATGAATGCTTTTCGATAAGCTGGCGTGTCGATGATCTGCATAGGGTTTTCTTTCCAGACAAACGATTTCACGAGATAACAATGTCCGGAAGGGGGTGAAACTAGGTTCAATCGACCTATAATTCATCCATCTCGCGGTAGCCATTTTGGGTGGTTTCCGCTAGGAAAATCCCGATGAGCGTAGCGGGACTACGGTCTTTGGGATTTTCTGACGCGGACACCCAAAATGGCACCGCCCGAAGGGTTGGGTAAACATGCGGATCTACGGCGTCAAAAAGCTCGCTCATAGAACCACTATGATCTGCGCTTTCTTCCTTGTATATCCGCATGTTTACCTCAACGAGTTGCATGAATTATAGGTCGATTGAACCTAGGTTGTTAAGGTCAGGAGATCTCTCGGGAGGGTTTTGCCATCTAGCTACGGTAGGGGCTTGTAAATCTCCGCCCGGATTTTTATAACCACCTGTAATTGCTTAACCCGGTTCGATTTTAGTCCACGGGAGAGCATTTCAAATACACAAAACCTGTTAAACCATGACCCTTCCCATCCTCTATAGTTTCAAACGTTGTCCCTATGCGATTCGGGCGCGGATGGGATTGCATGTGTCGGGCATAGCGTTTGAAACCATCGAAGTGGATCTCAAAAACAAACCACCGGAGATGCTTGCGCTATCGCCGAAAGGCACGGTGCCGGTGTTGAAACTGCCGGATGGCAAGGTGCTGGAGGAAAGCCTGCATATTATGGAATATGCGCTGTCGCAAAACGATCCGGAAGAATGGCTGCCGGATCCTGAGCAAAAATCTGAGTCCGATGCGTTGATTGCCCAGAATGATACGGTGTTCAAGCGCCTTCTGGATAAATACAAGTACCACACGCGCCATCCGGAAAAGTCGCAGGCGGAGCATCGCGCGCAGGGTGAAGCGATCTTGCGCGAATGGGAGATGCGTCTGCAATCTCAGTGTTTTTTGCTCTGTGAATCAAGGAAGACAGCCGACGTTGCGCTGTTTCCCTTTGTGCGGCAATGGGCAGGGGTGCAGAAGGGAAATCTTGCTGCGTTTCCCAACCTTTCTGATTGGTTGCAGGCGCATCTGGATTTACCTGTTTTTATCGCCATCATGGCATAAAAAGGACTGGCCGAAAAAAAACTAGCCATTAGAGTGGCTAGCTGCTAACTCACAGCTTCCTCCATTCACTATCAACAGAGCCAGTAAGAGAGTCACAACATGCAGGTAACGGACATCAAATCGGAAGGATTAATGCGCGAGTATAGCATCAAGGTGGGTGCTGCCGCAATCAATGATGCGGTGGAGTCGCAACTGAAATCCATGTCTGCGCGTGTGAAAATTCCCGGGTTCCGTCCGGGACATATCCCGATGAACGTCCTCAAGCAGCGTTACGGCAAAACGGCTATCGGCGAGGTGGTCGAGCGTCAGGTGAATGTCAACAGCCAGCAGGTGATGAAAGATAAGGGGTTGCGTCCGGCGTTGCCCGCAAAGATCGAAATCACCAACTACGAAGAAGGTGGCGATCTCGAATTCAGCATGAAGGTCGAGGTGCTGCCGGACGTGCCCGAAATTGATTTCTCGAAAATCACGCTTGAGAAACTCGTCGCCGATGTAGAGGAGAAAGACATCAAGGAAGGCATTTCGCGCCTTGCGGAGCGCAATAAGAAACTCGAGCGAAAAGGCAAAGGCGAAAAAGCGAAATCCGGCGATGTGCTCCTGATTGATTTCGTCGGTAAAATCGACGGGGTGGCGTTTGAAGGTGGAACGGCCAAGGGCGCGCGTTTGGAAATTGACAGCAAACATTTTATCCCGGGCTTTGAAGAGCAGCTTGTAGGTGCAAAAGAAGGGGATGAGGTGCTGGTGAAAGTATCGTTTCCGAAGGACTATCATAACGCGGAACTGGCCGGTAAACCTGCTACGTTTGATGTAACCGTGCACGAAATCAGCGTTCCTGTGATGCCAGCGCTCGATGACGAATTTGCGAAATCGGTCGGATTTGAAAGTTTTGCCAAACTGGAAGACGCCGTGCGTAAACAGTTCGATGCGGATTATGCGCAAGTGGCGCGCACGCGTATGAAAAAACAGTTGTTCGATTATCTGGAAGATAACGTTCGCTTTTCGGTTCCGGAAGGAATGCTGGAACTGGAGTTCAACGCAATCTGGGAGCGCATTCAAGAAGCCAAGAAAGAGGGCGACGAGGAACTTGCGGGTAAATCCGAAGAGGAGCTGCGTACCGAATATAAGCG
>CAZFOM010000014.1:3458-3912 GCA_964520155.1 uncultured Rickettsiales bacterium | reverse complement strand
GACGAAAGAGGAACTGTCTGACGCGCTCATGAAACAGGCGCGCATGTTCCCTGGGCAGGAAATGAAAATCTACGAATTCTATCAGAAGAACCCGCAGCAGCTTGAAGAATTGCGTGGCCCGATCCTTGAAGAAAAAGCTGTGGATCTGGTGATTTCCAAAGCCGATGTGAAAGAGAAGAAAGTGTCGGTGGGCGAACTGATGGCGCCTGAGAGCGCGGAAAGCGAATCGTATTCGTCTTCGACCAAGAAAAAAACTACTCGCAAAAAAGCGGCCAACGAATAATCACGCATAGTGTAACCATAAAACCAATAGGGAGCCTTTATCATGGTGATGACGAAAACCCAGCTCATCGAGAAAATGGAAGATACGCGCATGGATCTGGTGCCGATGGTGGTTGAGCAAACCAGCCGCGGCGAACGTGCGTACGATATTTTCTCGCGCCTGCTCAAAGAG
>CAZFOM010000014.1:0-3448 GCA_964520155.1 uncultured Rickettsiales bacterium | reverse complement strand
CATCATCTTTGTGGCAGGCCCCGTGCATGACGGCATGGCCACGCTGATCGTCGCGCAGCTTTTGTTTCTGGAAGCAGAAAATCCGGAGAAAGATATTTCGATGTATATCAACTCTCCAGGGGGCGTGGTTACATCGGGCATGTCTATCTATGACACGATGCAGTATATCAAACCCAAAGTCTCTACGTTGTGCATGGGGCAGGCGGCTTCCATGGGATCGCTGTTGCTGACCGCAGGTGCGGAAGGAAAACGCTACGCACTGCCGAACGCACGCATCATGATTCACCAGCCATCCGGCGGATTTCAGGGGCAGGCATCCGATATCGAGATTCATGCGAAAGAAATCCTGTCGCTGCGCGCACGGCTCAACGAAGTCTATGTCAAACATACGGGACAGAAACTCTCGACCATCGAAAAAGCCATGGATCGCGATAACTTCATGACCGCCGAAGCAGCCAAGGAATTTGGCCTGATTGATGAGATTGTCGAGAGTCGCGGTGACTTGAAAGAAGATAAGAAAAAATAGACAATACAAATAGTTATTTGTTTTTTGCGCCTGTCACAAAACCTTCACGCGCCATCGCCTATCTGTGGTGATAGGATTTGCGTGTAATCGTGTTTGACAGGGTATTTCCGTGGGTTTCTGGAGTGGGGCATTAAAAGGAGCAACGACAGGCGCAATCATCGGCGCAGCGATTCTTGGCGGTCTCGCTATACTCAGTGGAAACTTTCTGCTCGCCATACCTGTAGCAGTGGGGGGCGCACTTCAGTTCGGTTTGATCGGGGGGATTGTGAGTGGCGTGATCGGGGCGTTTTCTCCGGATCCGAATCAGCCCGCACCTAATGTGCAAGAGCCTTCCACACCAGCGGCAAAGACTCTGGAAAAATCCCCGACCGTGTCTGCTCCATCGCAGGAGGCACCGGTAGGAGTATCCTCTTCATTTGTACAAAATGAACAGGCGCGCCGTCAGGCGGCAGCCCAAGGCCGTACGGCGACACCATCATCGATGGTGCGGTAGTTTTATATCGATTCATACCCACCAAAAAGATCTGCGGGCTAAAAAGATTTACAGGTTTTTTTCAAAATCCTGCTTGCCATCCCTATATGGGGGGGTATGGTTTAGTCATTGCATTCCATTGATTTTTGGCTGGCATACGGAAGAATTCCAAATGTTAATGTTTCATTAATCCTTCCAAGGCTACCATATCAGTATATGCTACCGTAAGTAACGAACGCAGGCCACACATGACCAAATCCGGACGGGAATCCAAGAATACACGCTACTGCTCCTTCTGTGCCAAGAGTGAGCATGAGGTGCGTAAACTCATTGCGGGGCCAACCGTTTTCATCTGCGACGAATGCGTCGAGTTGTGCATGGACATCATCCGTGCCGCCGATAGAGGATCTATCAGTAAGGAAGGTGATGGCATTCCGACTCCGATCGAGATCGCCAAAGTGCTGGATGATTATGTGATCGGTCAGGAAAAAGCCAAGAAGGTGCTCGCGGTCGCGGTGCATAATCACTATAAGCGCGTTTCGCTGCTCGACAAAACCACCGATGTCGAACTGGCGAAATCCAACATCCTGCTTGTGGGGCCAACCGGTAGCGGTAAGACGCTGCTCGCACAGACCCTCGCCCGCATTCTCGATGTGCCTTTTACCATGGCAGATGCTACGACGCTCACCGAAGCCGGTTATGTGGGTGAAGACGTGGAAAACATTATTCTGCGGCTCCTGCAGGCTGCGGATTATAATGTGGATCGTGCGCAGCGTGGTATCGTCTATATTGACGAGGTGGATAAAATTTCGCGCAAGTCGGATAATCCTTCCATCACGCGCGACGTGTCGGGCGAAGGGGTGCAGCAGGCGCTTCTCAAGATCATGGAAGGCACCGTTGCTTCGGTGCCACCGCAGGGTGGGCGCAAACATCCGCAACAGGAATTTCTGCAGGTGGATACCTCGAACATTCTGTTCATCTGTGGTGGTGCATTTGCAGGGCTTGAGAAAATCATTGCCAATCGCCAGCAAGGCACCTCTATCGGTTTCGGAGCCGATGTGAAAAGCAAGGAAGAAAAGCGCACCGGCGAACTGTTCTCGCAACTGGAACCGGAAGATCTGCTCAAATTCGGTCTTATCCCTGAGTTTGTTGGCCGTCTGCCGGTGATTGCGACGCTGAACGATCTGGATGAAGCCGCGTTGATCCAGATTCTCATCGAGCCGAAAAACGCGCTGACCAAACAGTATGCCAAGCTGTTTGAAATGGAAAACGTCAAACTGACCTTTGCACCGGATGCGCTCAAGGCAATCTCGCGCAAAGCGATTCAGCGCAAAACGGGTGCGCGCGGTCTGCGTGCCATCATGGAAGGCATATTACTCGAAACCATGTTCGATCTGCCTGGCATGGAAGGCTTGAACGAGGTAGTGATCAACGAGGATGTCGTAGATAATGGCAAGTCACCCGTACTAGTGATGGATAAGAAAAAAGCTGCCAAAGCAGGCAGTTAATTGGATATTATACGGCTATTACAATGTGCATAGTGTAGCAGTACGCTCTACCGCATTTTGTAGTTGAGATTTGTTCAGAAAAAAACCTCAGTACTAAATTCACGCAACATAGAAAGCCATATTTTGTGGATAAAGTGCATTTGTGGCCTTTAATCGCGCAGAAATTGCACTATATTAGATCTATAAACTACTAGGTCTCTGCCATGGAATCCTCCACTTTCCCTGTTCTCCCGCTTCGCGATATTGTCGTATTCCCTGGCATGATCGTGCCGCTCTTTGTTGGACGCGAAAAATCCGTCAAGGCACTCGAAGATGTGGTCAAAGCCGATAACCGCATCTTGCTCGTGTCGCAGAAAAACGCGAGTCAGGATGATCCCGGGCAAGCCGACATTTACCGTATCGGAACCGTGGCAACGATCCTGCAGTTGTTGCGACTGCCCGATGGAACCGTGAAAGTTCTGGTGGAAGGAGTAGAGCGCGCGCGTATCGTGGAATTTCTCGACAACCGTGATTTTTATCAAGTGCGTGCGGAGCTGCTTCCGGATGAATCCGGCTCCATGCAGGAGGTGGAAGCGCTTGCCCGCTCGGTGGTGGCGCAGTTTGAACAATACATCAAGCTCAACAAAAAAATTCCATCCGAAATTCTGGGCACGGTTTCGCAAATTGAAAGCCCCAGCCGTCTCGCGGACACGGTGGCGTCGCATATGTCGGTAAAGATTCCCGACAAGCAACGTATTCTTGAAATTATCAGTGTATCCGAGCGGTTGGAGCAGGTGTTTGGCCTGCTGGAAGGCGAGATTGGTGTGCTCAATACGGAAAAACGCATTCGCTCGCGCGTGAAGCGCCAGATGGAAAAAACCCAGCGCGAATACTATCTGAACGAGCAACTCAAGGCGATTCAGAAAGAGCTTGGCGAAGGTGAGGACGGCAAAGACGAGATCG
>CAZFOM010000013.1:1614-29378 GCA_964520155.1 uncultured Rickettsiales bacterium | reverse complement strand
CAGCTACCCTATTCGCAGGTGGACGGTATCTGCAAACTCGTGCCGAATAACCCCGCGCATCCGGTGACATTGCAAGAAGCTATCACGATGGAGCCGATGCTGAAAGCGGCGATCGAGCAAGATGAAGCGGTGGCAAAAATGGTGTCGATTGCGCTCCAGTTGGAAGGTCTTAACCGTCATGCCTCCACCCACGCAGCGGGTGTGGTGATTGCAGACCGGCCGCTCCAGCAGCTTGTGCCGCTCTACCGCGATCCGAAATCGGATATGCTGGTGGTGCAGTATTCCATGAAATATGCGGAAGCCGCTGGACTGGTAAAGTTCGACTTTCTCGGTTTGAAAACGCTTACGGTCTTGCAAAAAGCGGTTGAGCTGGTGGCAAGGCGGGGCATAACGCTTGATTTATTGAAACTACCGGAAGGCGATAAGAAAACCTACGCAATGCTCGGGCAGGGCGAATCGACGGGCGTGTTCCAGCTAGAAAGTGCGGGGATGCGCGACACGCTCAAGCGCCTGAAACCGGACTCCATGGAAGACATTATCGCGCTTGTCTCGCTCTACCGGCCAGGGCCCATGGATAATATCCCAACGTATATTGCACGCAAGCATGGTCACGAAACCCCTGAATATCTGCATCCCAAGCTCGAAGCGGTGCTCAAGGAAACCTTTGGGGTCATCATTTATCAGGAACAGGTGATGCAGATCGCGCAGCTGCTTGCCGGATACAGCCTTGGCGAGGCGGATCTTCTACGCCGCGCGATGGGTAAGAAGATCCGTTCTGAAATGGAAGCCCAGCGCGCAACGTTTGTCTCGCGAGCGGTTGCAAACGGCGTGGAAGTAGATCAGGCGACTAGCATCTTCGATCTGATCGCGAAGTTTGCAGAATACGGGTTCAACAAGTCTCATGCTGCTGCTTATGCTCTGATTGCGTATCAAACAGCCTATATGAAGGCGAATTATCCGGTCGAGTTTCTTGCTGCCTCCATGATCTATGACATGCACAATACCGACAAGCTCTCGGTGTTTCGCGAAGAAGCAGCGCGCTATCAAATTGCACTGTTGCCACCCGACATTAATCGTTCCGAAGCATTGTTTTCCGTGGAAGCGCTTGCCGAGGGTAAGCAGGCGATTCGCTATGGATTAGGGGCGGTGCGTAATGTCGGTGTGCAGGCGGTGCAGAAACTCGTCGAAGAGCGAGTGAAAAACGGTGCGTATAACACGATATTTGATGTTGTGGAGCGGCTTGACCCTGCCGTGGTAAACCGTCGGCAGATGGAATTCCTGATCAAGTCGGGTGCGTTTGATTCGATCCAGC
The DNA here is from genome assembly GCA_964520155.1 of uncultured Rickettsiales bacterium. GTDB lineage: Bacteria > Pseudomonadota > Alphaproteobacteria > Rickettsiales > JABCZZ01 > CAZFOM01. Next base: position 28,066 of record CAZFOM010000013.1, on the reverse strand, counting down.
CGAACCGCAAACAACTGGTGGATTCGCTCGATGTATTGATTGCCTACAACCAGTCTATTCATGAAGAAAAACACTCCAATCAGGTGAGCCTGTTTGCCGTATCGGATACCACTTCTGCCCGTGTTCGTCCGGCACTGGTTAAAACCGAAGATTATATTGCTATGGAGCGATTGGATCATGAGTTTCAGGCAATTGGATTTTATCTGTCTGCGCACCCTTTGCAGGGATACGGGCATGTGCTCAAAAAGGCAGGCGTGACCAATTGTGTACAGTTTCCGCTCAAAATTGGCACCAGTTACACCAGCATAAAAGTGGCGGGAATTGTGACAGCGAGCAAATTCAAAGTGTCACAAAAAGGGCGTTTTGCCTTCATCACGCTTTCGGATGAAACGGGTATATTTGAAGTGTCGGTGTTCAAGGAAGAATTACTGAATCAGCATCGTGATTTATTGAATGAGGGCACCTTACTGCTGGTGACCGCCGATGCAAAAATGGAAGAGGGAGGCGTTCGCATCATTGCGCAGCAGTTTCAGAAACTCGATCAGATGCTAAAACAATCACAGGTTTCTCCTACCGCTTCGCCATTAACCCAAACCATAGAGCTCACGGTTCGATCAACGGACACCGTGCGGCTTCTACAAGGCAGGCTCGGCGAAGCGGGGACTATCGGGTGCAGGATCCGCCTCAGAATCGCCGCATCAAATGGGGATGCGGTCGTGGATCTTCCTGGGTTGTATCAGATCTCTCAAACCACGGTGATGGAGATACAATCGGCGCAGACTAACGTGACGACGTCACCGCAGGCGGCGTAGGTAATACCTCGGATTAGAATCCGTATCCCATGCGGGAGAGGTTGGATGGGCTGGTAGAAGTAGAAGCCGATCCGGAACCGTAATCGAGGTCACTGAATGCGCCGGACTGAGGAGCGCACGCTGTCACCATCGCACCAAGCACCACGAGGGCGGTCAGTTTTTTGAAGGTTGAAATCAGGTTTTTCATATCGCTACTCAAATTTCGTTGTTGTCATTCATTATTGAATGATGGGGTCAGTATAGCCATTTATTTTTGTCATAGAAACAGCATATTTTTATATTAGTTATGCAAAAAACGCATGTCTAAATATGCAAGAAATAAAAAATGTTATTGTTTATCAGTGCTTTGCATTAATGCGTGTTATTGGCTTCCTGATTCGAGGAGCATTTATCCACTCCTATACTTAATAGTAGGCGCATTACAGCGAAAATAGAAAAAACGCCGCTGGCATTTACTTCCCATTAAAATATGACATGCATAATGGGCGAGTTATGGAGATTTACGGAAATGTTTTTCAAAGTCATTGAATCGAAGTTGGCTACTCGAATCCGCAAGCCGGTGGTGACACTTCATGATGCGTTTTTCTATGGCACGATCGAGCAGGCGGTACGGATACTGAATGCGGGTGCGGACATCCATGCGAAAGAATATAGCTGGTCTGTACTGCATTATGCTGCCCTCAGAGATAATCCCGCTTTTGTCCAGATACTTCTCGATCGCGGATTTGACCCGAACATTCGCGATGAGACGAATTTCAGCCCGTTGCATATCGCCGCATTCATGGGGCACATCAAAACCATGGACGCCTTGATTGAAGGCGGTGCGGATATCCGTGCGATCGAAGAACACGGGCATACACCACTTCACCTTGCCGCCATCAAGTCGCGCACCAAAGCCGTCGCGTTTCTCTTAAGCAAGGGGGCATCGCTTGAAGCCAAGGATTACAGCGGGAGAACCGCCTCGTTTTATGCCAATCAGCAGGGATCTACGACAGTTATGGAGATCCTGGATAAATCGCGCAAAATTCTCGAGAAATATGAGAACCAGACGTTTCCCGCGCATGAGTTTCTTGAAAAACTGGGGCATATGACCAATCAGGTGGTTGGTCTTGACATGATCAATACAGAGCAGTCAGCCAGAGTGTAACTATAATTTTCTCAGTGCGGTTTCATCCAGCCCGATTGCCGAGATGATACCCGTCGCTTTGGTCATGGTTTCTTCCCATTCGGCCTCTGGATCTGAATCGGCGACAATGCCGCCTCCCACCTGAAATTCAAATTGGTTGCCTTTGAGAATCAGAGTGCGAATGACCACGGAAAGATCGCAACTGCCATCTCCGCCGAACCAGCCGATAGTGCCGCTATAGATCCCGCGTTGTATACCCTCCAGACGATGGCACCATTCCATCGCTCGTATTTTGGGTGCGCCGGTCATCGAGCCAGGGGGAAAGCAGGCGGCAACCACATCCAGAGTAGATACATCCCTCTGCTTGCGTGCCGTGATGGTAGAGTCCATGTGATGCACGGTGGCAAAGGATTTTACTTCAAACAGATTGTGCACCTCCACACTGCCGGAAACGGCGCTTCGTGAGAGATCGTTACGCATCAGATCAACAATCATGAGGTTCTCTGCCCGATCTTTTTCACTATCGCGAAGCGCTTCCAATGAAGCGCGGTCACGCGCAGGATCCTCGAAGCGGCGGGAGGTGCCTTTGATCGGGCGCGTGCTGATTTTACCAGATTCCGAGATATGAAGAAACTGCTCGGGGCTAGAGGATAAAATACTCACTTCACTGGTTTGAATGAATGCGCTGTAGGGAGCAGGACTGACCTCGCACAAACGGGCATACATCGTAAACGCATCCGGCGCATACGCAAAATGCCCAAAGAATTTGCGCGTCAGATTCGCTTGGTAACAATCGCCGGAAGCGATGGCCTCTTTGAGTTGGCCGACATACCGCAGATAATCCTCTTTACGCATGTTGGAGTGTATCTCTTGTACGCCAGGAAGCGCATGGGAGGGTTGTTCTGTGTAGAGCACTTCGCGGTAGGACGGGTGGAAATAGCCGGTCAAGGTCTGACGTTCGTGATCAAACACATAGATCCCTGCAAACTGCGTGAGCCATGTGGTGTTGGCTGGTATCACCGACGGAGGAGTCTCGGGAAGGGATTCCAGCGAATGCACCCATTCGTAACCGAGATACCCGAACCACGCATTCTCAAAAGTAGAGCGCGGACGGGAGAGCGCCTCCCGAAGTGCGCCCACGTCAGCACCAGAAAAGGTGGTGATTGGTTGCAGCGCGAGGAAGCTGAAACGCCCAGAATAGGAGGTCTTTAGGCCGGAATAGAGTAGCACCACGATAGTATCTGCGGCGATCCGCTTGCGAGCGAAGCGTAAAGGCTCCTCCCATGGCAGTTCACGGGTAACGTAGCCTTCCGAATACATTGCAACACACTACTGCGACGCAGGGGGCGTTACCTGTTCTTCCGGCTGATATTCGGAAGGCGGTAATTCCTCGTGCGAATGTGATTCAGCGGGAGTGGTCAAATGTGGCGCGATATGGGTCGCAAAGGCTTCCATCAGTGTGCTTAGCGGCTTTCCATTGAGCGTGGGTTCTTCGTTTTCGGGCATTCGGATAGCAAACAGCCAGTCCTTCGGATTTTCTTTTCCGGTTCCGTCTTTCGCGGCCACGGAGATAGATTTCAGAAACGCGTTGACCCCCTGGTGTAATGCCTCGCTGATCATCGGCACCTCGTAGGTTTCATCGAATTTCGGTATCCATTTATCCAGACGTTTGCTGTAATCATAGATACGATTCAGCAGCCCTTCACAGTTCAGGCAGGTGATCGCGGCCTCACCGGTCGGAATCAAGCCCTGCTGAGTAGCTTTGGCATTAATCCTGATGCCATCAAGCGCATTCACAAAATCCAAATGTTTGACGGTCAGATCCCCGCTGGGTGCAAACGGATTGGGAGTCAGGGTAGAGATATCCACCGAAAACACCATATTCCCGAGCGGATGAAATTGCGGCCATAAGTCATTGACGGCTGCTTTCCATTCTTCTGCGCTTAGCTTTTTCATGGCCTCCTGTAGCACTTTGGTTTCAGCGGTGGGATCCTTCGAGATGAGATCCAACACAGCAAGGATTTCCTGACGTTTGAGTTCGTCGTATCGCTCAGTGACGGCGGTGCTGCTACTCATGACAATCGCGCTGTCACGTTTTTCACCCGTTGCATCCGGACTGGAACGCAGGATGAGCGAGAAGTCCACATTCATCAGATCATTGCGAACTTTGAAACTATCGATCCCTGCTCGCATGGTCATCTCCTTAGAGAGGAACAAAGCCGGATCGGTAGGTGCTTCAAAACTGGCGGAAAATTCAACATTATTACTGCCGGCTTCTGATAGCGGGGTGCCCCAGCCGCTCATGACCCCGATCTCCTGATCCATGAACACTTTATAGAATCGAGAGAGATAACGAGTAACCAGCGCATCGTAGGCTTTGGTAGCTTTCTGATTCACAGCAGATCCGGTCACCTGCCCTATACCTTTTGCACTATTGGATCCATCGTACGCAATACTGAATGCAGCCGATTCACCAGATACCAGCATTTCCTTGCTTTTACCGTCCACCGTGCTCCAGCCTTTTACCTGACACTCGAGGCTTCGGAAACGTTTGAGAAAATCCTTACCGTCCCCCAGAGTTTTGCGGACATCAAAGAAACTCTGTCCTTCTGCAGGACTAACAACAGAGAGTGAACAGATGTTGGGACTTGAGAACGTCGAAATGCGAGGAGAATCAATCTCCCCGTTATAATTGGATACTCCCGTGATTTCTGAGCCGTAATCGAGCGTGAGCGTGGTAGCGGTAACGTTGGTGCCGACGGTCATGACGTTACTGGTTATAGTCTCCGTCCATTTGATCCCTTTTGCAGCTTTGAACACCGGCGGATTAGTTGAGGTAAGGTTATCCCCTAGACCTTGCGTTTCGTTTGCACTTGCTTTCTCAAGATTTTCAGCCAGCACATGCAGCGGAATCATCAATGTCGGTTTATGTATTTTTACCTCGACCTGCAAAGGCCAACCGCTGGTAGAAAGCGATTCGTATTTCACTACGTCCTGCCCATCGACATGGGGTTTTGCGAGTGCATTGACTCGGTCAATGGCCTCCACCACTACTTGCTTGAAATCTTCTGCTTTCTGGTTCCACAAATAGCTATATCCGCCAGCAGCAGCGGCAATGATTACCACCAGAACAATAAGTAGTTTTTTCATGTAAACCCTCAATAGATCGCAAGGTGAAAAGCCTGTTAGAGCGAAAAACTATAGCAGCGGTAAGTGGGCTGGCAAGGTAAGACTTCTCTCGTCGTTAATAATTTTGTCACCAAAACTTCATGGGATCGTTCTTAGAGTTTTTGCTAGGGTAAAACGTCTTATTGGGATTCTGTATGCTCTGGCAACCGAAAACGCAAAGTCTGGGTGGTACGTTAGATCGCCCGTTCAATCTGGATAACGGTGTGTTGTGGCACGCTCGTATGGCAGAAAATGCAGCCTATGCAGCCGGATTTAATTGGGAATTGAACCAATATGCTTCCGCCGGTCTGTTTGGTGGCGTGGATTTACCGGTCAATGTTGATGCCATCCAGCGCCGCATTTCCCATATGCAGCAGGAAGTGTTGGAAGGGGGATCGCTGATTGGTATTGCGGGCGAAAACCATACGGATTTCTCTGGTGATCTTGGCGTCGTGGCGCAACAGTTTGCTGCTGCGGATTATTCTGCGGCACCGGATCTGCAAGCAGGGGATATTGTGGATGGATTCAGTGCTCAGGCAGAGTCGATCGTTGCACCGTATGCAAATCATGCCACTCCGATAGGGCGCGATATTGACTTTGGCCATGCGGGTTCGTCCTCAACCCATGTGGCGCACACATCCTCCTCGTACTGTCCTGTTATGAATGCTTCTTTGAAAGAGATGGCGGATGATTCAAGGCAGCTGGAAACGATCCCTTCTTTTACCCACGAGATTGCACCCAAGGGACTTATGATGACGCTTTCATCCACCGCGTTGGGGCGCGTCCACACGATTGGTGACAGTCTGCGGGCGAATGGAGTGCACATGCATGATATAACCAGAGGAGAGCCTGTTTCCCCTGCTATCGTTCCTAATTTGGCGATTACAAAAGAACATCGCATTTCACTGTAAATTTACTTGCAATCGAGCAGGCTTGAGGCTCATATGCGCTGCTATGACACCCGTTTACCCTTATGCCCTGACCATCAACCAGCTCGCGCTCTATGTGCGTCTGGGGGTAAGCGAGCATGAGCGCAGCGCGGCGCAGACGGTGCATCTCGATATCCGTGTGTATTATCCCGAGGCCTTGCCCTCGATGGATAAGGATGCCGCCACCTACGATTGCTACGATGTGCTCGCCAAGCGCCTTCAGCACTATGTGGACGACAAAGAATTTCACTTAATCGAATATCTGGGGCCCAAGCTGTTTGCGGTGATTCGCGATCATGTGCGCCCGCCCGCCATGATCTGGTTGCGCATTACGAAACTCACGGTGAATCCGAATATCAAAGGCGGGGCGTCTTTCGTGTTGTCGGATGTGCCTCACCATGCGGTGTGCATTCCCACCTGACCTATGCCAGCTGCGCGCGTAATCATCGGAATGGGCAGTAACCTCGGGGATCGTTTGACGCATCTGCGTCAGGCGGTGGAATGGCTCACGCAAGGGCCGGTTCCCCTGCTATCCGGTGTTCGCGTGTCCTCCGTGTATGAATCGGCGGCACTACTACCGAATCACGCACCGAAGGATTGGGATCTATCATTTTTGAATGCCGCGATATCAGGGGATTGTGATCTCGATCCGCGCGCATTGCTTACGCAGCTCAAACAATGTGAAGAGCGGGCAGGGCGAACCTACCGTGGCGAGTGGGCACCGCGTGAACTGGATCTCGATATCCTGCTGTTCGGCGAGGTGCGTATGGAGGATCACGCGCTCACCATTCCTCACAAGGAGTTGGCGCGCAGGGATTTTGCGGTGGTTCCGATGGCTGAAATTGAACCGGACTGGAAATGGCCACTGCACGGAGCCGACCAGAACAAGCGCCTTGTGGAGGTGATGCGCTCGTTAGGCATGACCTGCGGCACGCATCTGGTCAAAACTAGGCATCGTCTTGCGGGGCATGAATGAAACTGCGACTTGCCGGTATCGTCAACGTCACGCCGGATTCCTTTTCGGATGGAGGGATGTTTGTTACTCCGCAGGATGCGGTCGATCGGGTTGAAACCCTCTTTACGCAAGGTGCATCCGTGGTGGATATCGGCGCCGAATCCACGCGACCGAATGCAACCTTGCTGGAGCATGAAGAAGAATGGCTAAGACTCGAGCCGGTGCTGACAGCGTTGCATCGCCAGATTCCTCACCGAATGGATCGTATCAGCGTTGACACCAGGCATTACCAGACCGCGCTTCATGCGCTCAACCTCTCGGTGGGCTGGATCAACGATGTGACCGGATTTTCCGATCCCCGTATGATCGAAGCGGTGCGCCACTCGCGCTGCACGCTCGTGGTCATGCACTCACTCGGTGTTCCAGCTAATCCGCAGGTCACCCTGCCGGCAGATCACGATGTCGTGCAGACGGTGCTGGGCTGGATGCGTGCCAAGCATACGCAGCTCGAAGCGGCGGGTATTGCCTCGAGCCGTATGATGTTTGACCCAGGCATTGGGTTTGGAAAAACCTCGGCACAGTCTCTTGAGATTGTCCGTCGCGCCGCAGAATTCAAAGCGATCGGCACGCGAGTGCTGTTTGGCCATTCGCGTAAATCCTTCCTAAAATCGTTTGCGTCAGGTGATCCGGCGGATCGGGATGTATTAACGGCCATAACCTCTCTGTATCTGGCGGCGCAGGGTGTAGATTATGTTCGTGTGCATAATGTGGAGGCAAACCAGGCGGCATTGCGGTATTGGGATACTTTGCAGGAGCTTAAATAATGCGCTTTTCCGATAACGACACGCTGGAATCCTTACTTGCGACCATCGCAAGCCGCAAATTGCCCGCGATCGAATTATCGCTTGGCCGCGTCACCGCGTTACTGAAGGCGCTCGGCAACCCACATCTGAACCTACCACCGGTGGTGCATATTGCAGGCACAAACGGAAAAGGATCCACACTCGCATTCTTGCAGGCAATTTTGAATGCAGAAGGATTGACGGTGCATAAATACACGTCACCGCATCTGGTGCGATTCAATGAGCGCATACAGGTACAATCTAAGGATATAAAAGACAATCAACTAATTGATATATTAGATACTATAAGAAAAAAACTGAACGACCATCCAGTCACATTTTTTGAGGCAACTACGGTTGCTGCGTTCATAGCGTTTGCGCAGTCGAAAGCCGATCTGGTACTGCTTGAGACCGGTATGGGGGGAAGGCTTGATGCCACCAACGTGATTGCTAAACCCTTGCTCACGGCGATTACGCCGATCTCCTTTGATCATAAGGAATTCCTTGGCGATACCATTGCAAAAATTGCGTATGAGAAGGCCGGCATCATCAAGAAAGAGGTGCCTTGTATCGTGGCAAAGCAATCGGACGAAGCTGCAGCCGTGTTTTCCAGTGTGAGCAGAACCCGTAAAGCCCCCATGATTGCCTATGGTCGAGACTGGAACATAGAATCGCGCAAAGGCGTTCCGTATTACGTGAGTGCCTCACAGGAAATCAACCTGTCGAAAATAAATCTTACCGGAACGCATCAGGTAGAAAACGCAGTGCTTGCTTTGGCCTGTGCAGAGCACCTGAAAGGAGTGAAGATCTCACGCACATCCATGGAAAAAGGCATACAGAATGCGCATTGGAAAGCACGGCTACAACGTTTGACAACAGGCGAACTCGTCAATCTTTTACCTGATCAGGTCGAGCTATGGCTCGATGGCGGGCATAATCCCGATGCGGGGGCGGCTTTGGCTCAATGGGCTGAACGAGAAGAGGTTCCTCTGTTTGTAGTATGTGGAATGCTTGGCAATAAGGACAGTCTCGAGTTCTTTGAACCACTGGCGCCTTACGTTAAGTCGCTGGTGGCTATTCCGATTCCGGATGAACCCCTCGCCAGACCCCCGCATCAGCTCGCGAATCTCGCGGCCTGTGCAGGGATCGAATCCTTCTTTGCAGCCAGCGCAGCGGAGGCGATACAGAAGGTCACCAAGCGAGCTGCAACCATCAGAAAACCATATCGAATTCTGATATGTGGCTCTCTGTATCTCGCTGGCCACATTTTGCAGAAAAATAATTGAACAATCAGAAAGTATCGTGGCTCTAGTCCCCTGACTATGTTAGAATTTTTGAAATAGAAAAAATCAAACGCAAAAACAACAGATACAGGCTTTCGTGTCACAACACCCGCTACACAAGACACCGTCTGATCATCAGCGTATTCACGAGCGACTGATTGATTATTGGAACGGCCTTCGCAACGGCAGAGCGTTTCCCTCGGAAGGCGAGGTGGATCCGAGCCAGATTCACGAGATATGGAACTGGTGTTTTCTGGTGCAAAACAAGCCCGATTCCAAAGAAAAAGGGTATCGCTATACCTATCTCGGCACGGAGTTGATCGAGGCCTGGGGGGATGATCTCACGGCGCAGGAAGTGAGTACCCGCTTGATTAACCCATCGCATGAACATTTTATTCGCAATTTCAATGAAGTGGTGTCTGGGAAAAAACCGGTGATTGATGAATCCGAATTCGTCAACGCGCGCAAAATCAACATTAAATATCGTGTCTGCATGTTGCCGCTTGGAAATGCGCCAGAGCGGGTCGATTTCATTTTGGGCGGGATGAAATGGAAGGCATACTGAACATGCAGGATCAGCTATTTGCTCCCATACCTATGCGCCAGCACCGGATCATTGATTCGGACAAGAATCGCTACCGCGTATTTCGATCCAACGGCGAGTTTATTACGATCGAGGCACGAAGCGCGTATGAGGCCTTCAAATCCAGCGGCTTTGCGGAAGCACGCCGGATTGTCCGCTTAACACGTTATGTGTCTCCGTACTTGGATCGCAGCGAGCTGACGGAAGTTTCGCAAGCTGCCTCCGCAGTAGCAAACCAAGGGAAAAAGTCCGAACAACACGTTGCTGCCCCTGCACCGCAGGGAGCGCCTTTGATTTCGGTTCCGGTCGAGCAGGTGCAGACCATGGCGCTTGGAGCCATGCAGCCCAAAGAGATTTCGGAAGATGACGGGATCGAAGAAGTAGTGCCGGCAGCCACACCAGTTCAGTTCAAAGCGCCCAAGCGTTCACTGGCCAGCGAAGCGCCTGGCGCTGCGGATACGACCCGAAAACCGGAGCGTACCATGCTCACGGTGCAGGATATTGATAAACTTCTTGGAAAATAATCGGGCGGCTGATCGTGTTGTCTGCTTCCAGCCGTAACCCGTTCCAGCAGGCATCCACCTATTCGTTGTTGCGTTTTATGGTGCATAAGGATCAGGTTGCGCTGCTTGAGGAAGGTTTTTCCGATATCTGCCTGTCGGTATCGAGCTTTGAGCAGAATGAAGCCAAGGCCCTCTGGAAAGTCGAAGTTGTGGTTGAAGGAGCGCCGGATGCAGATGAGATACGCTCGCGCTTGATTATTTTTAGCGAGATTGTGGGGGTAGACATTGCGGCACCCGAGATCATTGCGCTCGAACAAAAAGACTGGGTGAGTGAGATCAATCACTTATTCCCGCCGCTGACAGTAGGGCGCTTTTTTATTCATGGCTCGCATGTGCGCGAACCCAAACCCGTATCATCCATCGCATTGCAGGTGGATGCCGGCGCGGCCTTCGGTTCCGGCGAACATGGTACGACCAGCGGTTGTTTGCTCGCACTCCACTATCTTGCAAAGCGTCAGTCCATCGCCACGGTGTTGGATATGGGATGCGGTTCGGGTATTTTAGCCATTGCGGCGGCAAAATACATCAAATCGAAAACGCTTGGTATTGATCTGGATCCGATTTCGGTGCGCGTCACGCGTGAAAATGCGCGCATCAATCAGGTGCACACACGGTTGCACGCGGTTGCGCAAGATGGATATAATGGAATTGCGGTAAAGCGATCTGGCAGATTCGATCTGGTCTTTGCTAATATCCTCGCGCGTCCGCTGATGAAGATGGCGCCGAAACTGCGGCGCGCGCTCAACCCGAACGGCCATGCGATTTTGTCGGGTTTGCTGATCGATCAGGAAGCGATGGTACTTGCGGCGCACCGAACGCAAAAACTAGTGTTGGTAAAGCGTTGGCACCGCGAGGGGTGGAGTACGCTGCTGTTAAAGCGGTGCAATTAATTGGGGGAGTAGGACTCCACCTCCATCGCGCCGCGAATGATCATGTCCTTGGCGATTTCGACCCTGTCCACCATTTCTTTGGTGATCAGATTCTTGTTATACATGTCCACGGCGTAATCCAGTGCACCTTCTGACAATCCCATATAGCGGGTGCCTGGCTCCCAGCTATTTTCCTGATCCGCTTTGAGCGTATCATAGACGGCTTTATCTACGCGTTTGATAAGGGACGTCAGTACCGAACCTGGAAACAGGTTGTTCTGATTGGAATCAATGCCGATGGCGAGTTTATTGTTGCGGTTGGCGGCTAGCAGCACACCGGTGGTAGAGCCTCCGGCACAGCCAAATATCACGTCAGCGCCCTGTTGCATTTGTTCTTCGGTCAGCGCGGATGCGCGCGCAGGATTATTCCATGCCTCGCGCGTATTTCCGATCATGGCGCGCAACACCTTTACATCGCGGTTCACATGCCGCGCACCTTGTTCATAGCCGAATGCAAAATTGCGGATCATCGGTGCATCCATCCCGCCAACGAACCCGATGACGCCGGATTTACTGGCCATGGCCGCAAGCATTCCCGCAAGAAACCCGCCTTCGTTGTCGCGGAACACGACCGAACGCACATTCGGATAGAGCGGCGGCACCATTCCATCAATGACAGTGAAATTGGTATGCGGGAATTGCTCAGCGAGTTTTATCACCGGTAGCACATTCTCAAATCCGACTGCGATCACATGCTCGCTGCCGCTTTCTGCCATTTTACGCAGTGTGGCCTCGCGATCATCACCAGCTCTAAGCAGGAATTCTTTATATCGTATCCCGCGCTCACTATTGGCGAGTGCTGCTCCCTTCATGGCCATCTCGGTAAAGGCTTTATCGGTTTTCTGCACATTCACTTCAAAGAGAATGGCAGGTGCCTTTGCAGATATAACGGGCGTATCTTCCGCTGCTTTGGGTTCTGTGGGGGAAGGGGAATTCGATGGTGGAGCCGGATCCTCGGCGTGACCGATGGTCGCGCCAAACAAAATGGCAATAGCAAGTAAGTAGGAAAAAATGCGCATGGCGTATGGCTGGATGGATTTCATTTGCGTATGATACTGTTTACGGCAAAAATCGCAATTACGCTTACAATCCTCTCCGGTCGTTACGGAAAAATGATCGGCGACTATCAGAAACCTTGAAAAGACCAAGAAAACCAACATGTCCAAGCCGCTTTCGTTGCTTCGTCAGTCACTCAACCCACTGGGGATAGATGCGTTCTATCTACCACTAACGGATGAGTTCATGGGGGAGTATATCCCGCTTTCGGAAAACCGGCTCTCATGGTTGACCGGTTTTACGGGATCTGCGGGAGCGGTAGTAGTAACTGCGAATGAAGCGGCATTTTTTACCGATGGGCGCTATACGCTCCAGGCATCACAGGAAATCGATAAGGATTTTGTGGTTATCAATAGCGCTGAGACCTTACCTGCGCACTGGCTTAAACAAAAATCCCCAACCTGTCGTCTGGGATTTGATCCAAAACTGATGACGATAGGGCAGAAGAAGCAATTCACCGCGATACTGGGTGATCAGGTGGAATGGGTAACGCTTATTCCCAATCCGATAGATGCGATGTGGAAAGACAGACCTACAACTCCCGCCACTCCGATCACCCATCATCCGGTGCAGTTCACCGGTCGAACGGTTTCGGAAAAAGTTTCTTTCATTCGTAAAGAACTTGAGAAGCATCATGCCGATTCACTACTTATCACTGCAAATGATTCCTTATGCTGGCTCATGAATATCCGCGCTGGTGATATACCGCACACGCCGTTTGCAAGATGTTACGGGATTCTCACACCCGCAGAGTTATTTTTATTTGCTGATAAAAGGCGAGTGCAACCCGAGGTGCTTACGCAAGATGTTGCGATCACGGTGTGTGATCCAAATGATCTACCCGCGCGCCTGAAACAGATGAAAGGACATATCCTGCTTGATCCCTCGCTCGCATCGGTGTGGATAGAAGAACAATGCATGAACGCCGGATTAAAACCGGTGCTGAAACCCGATCCCTGTCAGCTTGCCAAAGCGATCAAGCATCCGGTGGAGCAAGACGGGATACGCAAAGCGCATCGGATAGATGGGCTTGCTCTCACACGCTTTCTGTATTTTCTCAGCACCACCCAAGAGGCGCTTGACGAAATACGGGTGTGTGAGGTGCTTGAGTCCTTCCGCAAACAATCACCGGATTATCTGGAACCCAGTTTTCCCACCATTTGTGGAAGCGGGCCGAATGGTGCGATCGTTCATTACCGCGTGAGCAACATATCCAACCGTCCACTGGATAAAAACAGTTTGTTATTGGTCGATTCGGGTGGGCAATACCCATTCGGCACAACCGACGTCACGCGCACACTTGCATTGGGTAATCCCACGCAGGAGATGAGAGAGAACTATACCCGCGTACTGAAAGGGCATATCGCGCTTGCAACCGCACTTTTTCCGGAAGGAACAAACGGGATGCAGCTGGATGCACTGGCGCGTCAGTATCTGTGGCAGGCAGGGCTTGATTATGATCACGGCACAGGGCATGGCGTGGGTTGTTATCTGAGCGTGCATGAAGGCCCGCAGCGCATCAGCAAAAAATCTTCCGATGTAGCGTTACAACCCGGAATGATTCTGTCGAATGAACCAGGGTACTACAAGGACGGCGAATATGGTATTCGCATCGAGAATCTGGTCATGGTCGTCGAAAAACCATCGTCAAACGGTAAGCGGTTTCTGGGGTTTGAAACACTGACGCTGGCACCGCTTGATCCCGCACTGGTGGATAGAAATATGCTCAGCAATGCAGAGCGGAAATGGCTTAAGGATTACCACGAAACGGTGTATTCCACGCATCATGCGGCACTGTCAGATTCGGAAAAAGAATGGCTAAAACATAGTGTTACTGTGTTTAGCGATCTTTAACACTCATGGCATATACTGACAAAAGATCATTATCGGTATCACACCATGGCGCGCCACACATCGCACGAACCATCCAAAATGGAACAGCTTTATACGGAGCTGAGCAATAACGTTGCGTCGCCGCATGGTGAGCAATGGCGCAAAGACGAGATGCAAAAATGGCTGGATGGACGAGGCCATAAAATTCGAAAGTTGCTGTTGGAAGCGCTGGAAGATAAAACCAAAACAGTGCTTCATATTGCGGCTAAACATGCCAATCTGCGCGTATGCAGATTCATTCTGGAGGCGCCTGAGAATGAAACACAGCACTTCTATCTGACGAGTGAAGAGAAAAAGGCGCTGGTTCAAGCTATATCTAGAAGCGGACGGACACTCTTTCATCACGCGGCGCGATGTGGGGTGGACGTGTTTAACGGAGATATAAGACGATTGAACGATAACGATTACAAATTGAGTAATGATGAGTACGAAAAAATGTATACTCACTTTACTCGATATGTGCTGAAGCAATCCGAAGCATGGGATCTGGATATTCCGGCGCTGCTTAATGTAAAAGACGCGAAAAAACAAAAGAAGAAAAACGAGCATGTAATTGAGCACTGTGGGGGATGGACGGCGCTGATGGCAGCGGCATATCGCGGTCGGAGTACGATGACGGAACTCTTGTTGGAATATGGTGCAGATCTTAAAATAAGAAACGCTCGCGGACTTGACGCAATTAAAGTTCTAAACGGAGCAAAAAATGGAATTCATGAGACGTGCAAGCCGTCCTACGATGCGACTTTGCAAGTAATAGAAAGCAATACACATCAGAAAGTGACTAAGCGCGCTTAACAAAGTCTGAGAGCACTTTTTTCACATCCGTTTTGTCAAAACCGATTTCAAGATGCGTGCCCTGCGCAGAAAGCACCGTACCGTATCCGAACTTGATATGAAACACGCGGTCGCCCTGCCGGTAGGATGAGGACTGAGAAGAGGTGGATGCAAGCGGAGGTGGTTCCCACGCCAGCCCTGGGCGCGTCTGGCTGCCGGAGAGAATGGCTTTCATCTGCTGCTGCAACGCCGCGCGATCTGTGATCCGCGAAGCATTGTGGGTACCGCCTTCGAGCCGTTCGATATGCTCAGCAGGCAACTCTGCAATAAACCGCGAGGGGATAGAGGATTGCCACTGGTTATAAATCCGGCGATTTGCAGCGTAACTGAGGGTAAGAGATTTTCGCGCCCGTGTGATCCCCACATAGGCAAGGCGGCGTTCTTCCTCCAAACTATCACGCCCGCCCTCGTCAAGCGCGCGCTGATGGGGGAACAGGCCTTCTTCAAGTCCTGGCATGAACACATGCTGAAATTCGAGTCCTTTTGCCGCGTGCAAGGTCATGATGCTAATCATGTCGCCCTGCGCGGCTTCGTCCATGTCCGTGATCAGTCCGACATGCTCCAGAAATGCAGTGAGGCTTTCAAACTCGCCCATTGCACGCACCAGTTCTTTCAGGTTTTCAAGCCGACCCTGCGCTTCGATACTTTTTTCCGACTGCCACATGGCGCGGTAGCCGGATTCATCCAGCACGCGATCGGTGACGTCGCTGATTGGCAAGGTTGAGAGTAACTGGCGCCACTGTTCAAATTGGGATAAAAGCGCGCGCAGCGACGCCGCGAGCTTTCCCTTAAATCCGCCCGCTTCAAGAATCAGCCGTGCGGCCTGTGTCAGCGAGATATGCTGCTGCCTCGCGGTGGTATGCAGCTGTTCGAGTGTCGCATTGCCGATGCCGCGCTTGGGAGAATTAATGATCCGCTCGAACGCAAGATCGTCGTTCGGCTCATGCACGACGCGAAGATAAGCAACTGCATCTCGGATCTCGGCGCGTTCATAAAAACGCAGTCCACCGATCACCTTATAGGAGATGCCGAGTTTCAAAAAACGTTCTTCAAAAGCGCGAGTCTGGAATCCGGCGCGCACCAGAATCGCCATATCGCTCAGACGCGATTTAGCGCGTTGCAGCGCTTCTATTTCTTCACCGACAAAAATCGCTTCTTCATCCCCGTCCCATACCGATTTGATGCGGGGTTTTTCGCCTTCCTCGCCTTCCGTCCACAGGGTCTTGCCGAGCCGGTCGCGGTTATGCGAAATGAGGCCTGAGGCGGCGCCGAGAATATGTTTGGTGGAGCGATAATTCTGCTCAAGCCGGATGACGGTGGCACCCGGATAATCTTGCTCGAATCGCAAGATATTTCCCACCTCTGCGCCTCTCCAGCCATAGATGGACTGATCGTCATCCCCGACGCAGCAGAGATTACGATGTCCGAGTGCGAGTAACCGCAGCCAGAGATACTGCGCTATGTTCGTATCCTGATACTCATCCACCAGAATGTAGCGGAACCGTCCCGCATATTCCTGAAGTGCTTCGGGGAAATCCGAAAACAAGGTGAGATTCAGCAGAATCAGATCGCCGAAATCCATAGCATTAAGGGCTTTCAGGCGCGGCTGATACGCGCGGTAGAGTAACAACGCTTTGCCCCCTCCTTTGAGCGCATCCTCACCCGTAATTTTTTCCGGCGCAAGTCCACGATCTTTCCACCCCTGAATCACGCTGAGAAGCATTTTGGGCGAGTGCTGCTTGGGGTCGATATTGTGCTCCTCACAGAGTGCTTTTATAAGGCGGATCTGATCATCCGTATCGAGAATCGTAAAGCTCGAGGAATAGCCCAGTTTTTCCGCGTGCTTTCTAAGAATTCGGGCGCTGACCGAGTGAAACGTGCCCATGAAATGCAGGTTTTTCTGCTGCGAATCGCCGAGCAGGTGCGCCACACGCTCAGCCATTTCCCGCGCGGCTTTGTTGGTGAAAGTCACGGCCAGAATTTCGTTTGGAAAAGCAAGGCGACTGGCAAGAATATGGGCAATACGGGTGGTAAGCACACGCGTTTTTCCCGTGCCCGCACCCGACAATACCAGCACTGGCCCCTGCGTGGTTTCCACCGCCTTGCGCTGCTCGGGGTTGAGCAGGCGGATATAATCAGGCATATTCAGAGGATTATCGGGTATGGCGGCAGTTTGCATCGAAACGAAAAAAATCTATGATTGTCATCATACCGTAATAGTCGTGTGATACGGTGCTGACAACAACGAATCCATGATGCGAAATAAGTGAGGTTTTGCTATGCCTATTGAATTGGATAACAAGCAATCGGTTACTCCACCAGCGCAAGTACCTGTATCTGGACAGTCTGCAACACCAGATGAACTGGCAGGGGTTACACCTGCGAGCAGTTCTGCGGAACCTGCGCCTGCGGCGGTATCGTCCTCTTCGGTGGTTCCACCAAGTGAACAAGCGGTTCCAGCGGATGCTCAGGCGCAATCATCCAATCCGCCGCCAGCAACACCCGACATGAGTAAAATTCTTGAAGCCGCACGTCAGATGCCAGTGGGTAATGCCTACACTGATGCTGCTGCTCCAGCAACGGCAGAAGCAAAACTGGAAAACAAACCTCACCATGAATTGATTGCTGCTTACGTTCAGCAATTTAATCAGGAAAAACGTGATCCGTTAGCAGAGCTTGTTGCTATAACCGATGCATTCAACAAGCAACCAACAGGCAAACTTGAGAATGCGCTCAAGACAGAATTTCTCCTTACAAAGATGTCCAAAGAGCAGATCGGCCAGATTCCATCGTTAATTGATGAGGGAAAACTGGCATTCACCAATGAACAAGCGTTCAAACATGTGAAGCAACATCGCCGCGAGATGAAACAGGGAGCAGATGCACCGGTTGTAGAAGTGGCGCTTCTGAAACATGCGATTGCTGCAGCCAGCATGAATGGGCAGTATGGTGTTGTGTCCGATATTTTATCTTCAACGACACGCGAACCACTGAAGGTGCTGGAAAACACGTTCCGAGATATCGAGGCGCAAAGTGGACTGATCAGTCCGGTGACGGGTAAACCCTACGCTGATATTCTTGCCAGCGGAATTCGTGCAGATATCAATGCCATTGGGCAGGACATTGCCAAAATCAATGAAGCTAAGGCGAAACAGGAAGAAGCGGAAATGGATCGCCTGCGCGCCGAAGCGGAAGCTGAAAATGCGGCGCGTGATGCAGCAAAAGCGGCTCAGCAGGCTCCGGCAAATCCCGCGCAAACCGCCACCCCGCAGTCATCTGCACCGGCATCTCTCTCGACAGATATCCCTGCTCAACCTACAGCCAATCCTCCAAGCTGGGCGCAGACGGTGGGTGGTGCGGGCGCACTGGATCCTGCAAAATTGAATCCTGCTGCTCGTGCTCCGCTAACTCCTGGACGGTAATTAGCTAACAGTGACTATGTCCACAAGCGGCATTCCTTCCCCCTGCATCAAGGTATGCACGATGGATCCGGCGACCGGATTTTGTCTGGGATGCTATCGCACCATTTCCGAAATCGAGGCATGGCCGACGCTTGATACCCCTGCGCGCAAGGACGTGATCGAAACGCTCAAAATGCGTCAATCGCAAGCCGCACGATAAACCTATTTCCTCGACGCG
Source organism: uncultured Rickettsiales bacterium (assembly GCA_964520155.1). Classification (GTDB taxonomy): domain Bacteria; phylum Pseudomonadota; class Alphaproteobacteria; order Rickettsiales; family JABCZZ01; genus CAZFOM01. The sequence goes on along the minus strand of CAZFOM010000013.1, from coordinate 9,454 downwards.
CATTTTCCTCTATTTCATTTGTTATTCATTTTTATGAGGCGTTTATGAAATCGCTATCTTCGCGTATTCTAGGGATTTTCTTTGTGCTGGTTTGTATCACCGGCTGCGGGGATCCTGCCGAGAAAGCCAAAGAACAACTGCAAGCGATGGGCATCGCTTTTACGGAAGATGCGTTTGTCGAACAGGTATCGAAAGCCAATATCCCCGCGGTGGAGCTCTTTTTTGTGGCAGGCATGTCACCGGTTACCAAGAACAAAGACGGAATGCCTGCAGTTCATGCTGCGATTTCGCAAGGCAATGAAGCGCTCACCACTTTATTCATGCAGAAAATCCCTCTAGGCACGCCTTCCGATAAAGCGCCGATTAACGTGCAGGATGGCACAGGAAAAACTGCCCTGATGCTTGCCGCTGCAAAAGGGGATATCGCTTTGATTAACGCGCTGAGCGAGCGCGGTGCCTTAGCATTTATCTATGATCACGAGCAGAAAACACCGCTGCATTATGCAACGGAGGCAGGATCACTGGATGCCGCAAAACTCCTCATCACGCTGGATGCACAAACCCAGCAGGATCAAAAAGCAAAAGCGCTCAACTTTAGCAACAATAACGCGGAAACCCCTTTGCTGGTGGCAGCACAGAAAAAAAATGTCGCGCTAGTGAAATTATTACTGGAACATGGCGCCAATCCTGATCTGGCGGATCGCCGCGCGTTTGCTCCCATCATGGCCGCGGCACAATCGGGAAATGGTGAAATAGTGACGGCTCTACTCGATGCGAAAGCCAAAGTGGATATTCACGATGTATCGGGGCTTACGCCGTTGAAAGCGGCCATTCAGGGAAATCATCCCGAGATTGTGAAGCTATTGCTTGATCGTGGTGCCAATCCGGATTTTGTGCGCGGAAATGATGAGTTACCCGTACAAATGGTGCTCGCCATGAAACCGTTTAACTCCGAGCTGTTTGCTTTGCTCAAATCCAAAAGCGCGAAGGTGGATGCGGTAAACCAGTCGCTGTTGCTTGAAGCAGTGGAAAACAACGCGGTGGATGTGGTCAAAAAACTGCTGGAGCAAGGGTTGGATGTAAATAGCAGGTTGAGTGGTGGCAAAACCGTACTTTATCGCTCGGTTGAAAAAGGATTTGAAGAGATTGCCGTAACACTCATCGAGAAAGGTGCGGATACGCAAAATACCGGTGGTACGATTCCGATACTCGAACTAGCGGTGCGCTCTAATATGGGGCGAGTCGTGAAACAATTGCTGGCGAGTGGCGCAAGTCCTGATATTCGTACAAACGAAGGATTCACATTGGCAGAGGTTGCCGTATACAAGGGCTTCCCCGAAGTGCTCGATCAACTACTTGCGCACAAGGCGGGGGTCAAGCTGGATTATGCTGTGTTATGGTCTATCCGCGACGGCAAGGGCAAGGCTGTGCCCGTACTCCTGAAATACGGTGCCAATCCGAACGTGCTCAGTCAGCAGGGAGATCCGGCGTTGTGGCTTGCGGTTTCCGCCAATCAAACGGAAGCAGTGAGAGCCTTGCTGAAACACAAAGCGCTACCCAACGTGATGAGCGAGCGGCTGGGTAATACCGTGCTTGGAATGGCTGCCTATGTAGGTAATCTCGACACGGTAAAAATGCTGGTGGATACGGGCGCAGAACTGGATGCTGCCGATCGTTTTGGTGTCACGCCGCTTGGCTATGCAGCGCTTGCTGCGCGTGTGGACGTAGCGGAATACCTGCTATCTAAAGGAGCGAACAAACAACACACCGACAAACAGGGACGCACGCCATCAGATCTCGCGACCGCTTCTCAAGCGTCCGATGCAAATAAGCAAAAAATGTTGCAGCTACTTTCTCGGTAACGATGAGTAATATCTAGAACCCTGGCACATAAACTAGCGAACAGAGTCTTGCTGAGGTATTTGCAACATCGTACGTGGCCGTCGATACGACCGCGGTGGTTGCACAGTTCGGGCTGGTGCTGGAGGTGCTCACATGTGAGCGGATTAGTCCACTTCCTGGTTTTCCATCATCCATTTTACTGTCGATTTCCTGTGCCTGTTCTGCACTGAAGATGGGAAATTCGCTGCTTGTGCCTGAGGTGGTACCGATGGTAAATACGTTGCCATAGTTTCCAGCAAAATAATTTCCGCCTGGATTTACATCTAGAAACTTCACCGCAAAGAATGCGACTTCAATAGCGGTTTCCGGCAGGTTTGCGCGGCTCGGATTCTGGCCACCCGCAGGATCGCCGGTACCAGTAAATGATCCTTTAATCAGATCCGCATTTTTCAGATGTTGCCAGAAACGGAATTGCTCGTTCCAGGTCTGAATACGCGTATCGTTATCGCCATTGCAAGTGGCTTTGCCGGTAGCGATGGTCGTAAAACACGTTGCAGGTGTTGCGTGCAACACTCCCCATATGCTGGTGGCATTACCTAGATCCCCCGGCAAGCCATTATACATACTCTGAAAACTTTTGGTGGCAGTGAGGTAGTAATCCATCTCCACCATCACATCCTTGAGTTTGGAAGACTCAATAATGGCGCGCCCAGACATGATGCCACCAACGAGTAAGCCGATAATAATCAACACGATACTCATTTCGAGCAAGCTGAATCCGGACGAACGGGACTGATGTGACATAATGTCTCCTATGCGAGTTGGACAATACATTAAGACTATCACTGGATTAGTCAAATTGACTTTTACAGAGTATTCAGCCTAAGTTCTCGCATGAGATAGAGGGGTACAAGTGAGTAAATCTGGACTGATTGCAATCGCTATCATCACGCTGCTGGCGCTCGTGTTTATCTCTTTTTCGGATTCGCAGGGGCAACGGCAGATACGCGTAGTGGGATCTTCAACCGTCTATCCGTTTACGGCTGCGGTGGCCGAACGTCTGGGGCAAAGCGGGGTGTTTAAGACCCCAATAGTTGAAGCAACTGGCACTGGAGGAGGGATTAAACTCTTTTGTTCAGGCGTTGGCCCCAACACGCCTGATATGGTGAACGCTTCGCGCAAAATAAAATCCAGTGAGTTAGAGCAATGTAAGAAAAACGGGGTGACATCCATTACCGAGATTCCGATCGGGTTTGATGGGATTGTGCTCGCAAACAGCGTTGATGCACCGCATTTCAGCTTGACGAAAGCGCAGGTGTTTCTGGCGCTGGCAAAAGAAATTCCCGTGAATGGAAAACTCGAGCCTAACCGGTTTGTAAACTGGAGGCAGATTGATTCGGCGCTGCCAGATGAAAAAATCGAGATTTATGGCCCCCCGCCCACATCCGGCACCCGCGATGCGTTTGTGGAACTGCTTATGGAAAAAGCGTGTGAATCATTTTCTGAATTTGAGGCAGCGTATCCGGAGGAAAGAGAGCGCAAGAAACGATGCCATCTGATTCGAGAAGATGGCATCTATATTGATGCAGGTGAGAATGATAATATCATCGTACAGAAACTCAAAAGTAATCCCATGGCGCTAGGAATTTTTGGGTTTGGGTTTCTGGAGGAAAATGCAAGTGCGGTGCAAGGAAGCCATATCAATGGTGTGCAACCCACTTTCGATAACATCCTTGATCAGAAATACACCGTGTCACGCAGCCTCTATATTTATGTCAAAAATGGTCATGCGGATCTCATTCCTGGAATCCGCGAATTTGTCAGAGAATATACTTCCGAAGCGGCATTTGGCCCGGAAGGATATCTGGCGCTCCAAGGGCTGATTCCTATGCGCGAAGAGGAGCGTGAATTCATTCGCACGAATGCTAATAATCTGAAAAATATAGATTTTTAGATTTTATCTAATCTTAACAATAGATTGCTAGAATAAGCCTACCTATTCGCATGGAATCGAAATGGATGGACTCGAGTTAAATCGCACAGTAACAAGTGGTAAAGAGGTTCCTCCTCCCATGTTTGCACTGCACCCGTTTTTGCAACAATATGCGGCTCAGTGTTTTGATTCTGATGGTGGCGAACATTATGCGGCTTTTGCGAAGCTACTCAGTGCCATTCGTCCATTGAACCCAATCACCGGTTTTTTGAACGGAGATTCATGGCGAATTGACTTAGAAGATGCCATTCGACATTTGCGATCCCGCACCGACAACGAGGAATATGAAACACAAGTGATTCGAGTCAGTGCTGATATTTCCAATCTCAGAGGTCTCAACATTCTGCTTAATGGTCAGAAAATTAATGGCAAAGATGCAAATCATGATGCAAGCTCAGAGTCTGACATGGTGTTGGGGTTAACCGCAGAGATATTCCGGCATGGTCTTGAGTCTGCTTCTGCTATGCTTGATCCACATATGAAAGATAATTGTTTCTTTTATCAAGATGGCGGAGATGAAATATCTGCACTCATGGTGGTGCGTAGAAAAAGAACTGACACTAGAACAATTGATGAGATGATGCGACATAGCATCAAGGATATCGAAATTAGCGTTAGGCAGTTGGCGATGGAATTAAATCTGACCGAGGTCATGCATAAAAAGTATGATACGGATCGTGATCGCCGCGGTTACGGAATTGCTATTACGCATTCGGTCATTAGTGACGATGTTGTTTTGAACGGATCGCGCTCACCCATGCTTTCCATTATGGAAAAGATGGAAGCAGATATAAACGCAAAAAAGGCAGAATCTCCTGAAGTAAAATGGAAGCGGCGAGAAGGTGAGGTGGGGCATACGAAACGGGCTGCACGTCATGGCAAAGGGCGTGGTGAGAGGAGAAATGCTCAAATGCCTGCGGATGGCATTCGAGACGGGTTGGAATACGAGAAAGGTATGGTGGTGCGCATGCATGAGCCATGTCTGACTAAAACGCGAGAATCTATACGTCATCTACATTCCGTTCTGGTGAGAAGTGAAAAACATTTACTGGCAACCCAGTTTCCATTTGATGACGTCAAAATCACTAAGGACGATATCAAAAAAGCGAGTTGGTCTTGGGTAGACCCTAGAACCGAACGTGGACTTCGTACCCAAAAGAAATGTGATGTTTTGGGTTTAACAGGTGAATCGCGTGAGTTGATGGAAAAGATGTATGCTGCCTATGAAGAAGCGCGTTCTTCCAATGGTGTGATATATGACAACCCTGCAGATCTCGTGGATCGCTACCAAGAATCAAAACCCTATTTTAAGCGCGAACCAGGTAAAAAATCCTACATGTTGGCGATCTCTGTGGAGAATTTTGCGGGGCTTAATGAAGAGTATGGTCACGATGGATGTAATCACGTGGTGAATGAAGTAATTGCACCAGTGAGAGCGATTGCTAAAAACATGCCAGGAAGTCTATTGCTTAGGCCGCAAGGCAAGGGAAACATGTACTATCTCTTTGTGCCACAAACAACGCCCGAAGCTGTGTTAGAAGAAGTAAACGCACTCAATCGCGATACGAAATCGTTTGAAAAAATGATGGGTATCGCGGAACTACCCAACCCTAGAAACCCTTACAACCCCGCACTGCAAGGGGTTAAACTAGTGTGTGCTGCAACCGAAATGGATCGAATCAACGAAAGATCGGGCGAAAATTTAATAGCGGATTTACATAAATCTATCGCAAACATGAAGAAACAAACCGGCGATGAAGTATTGCCCAGCTTGAGCATGCTCGCAAGAATGCTTGAACGTCACAGGAAATCGGCTATAGCCCTTCAATGATCAAACACATTATCATACGTTTGCCATGTATCCGTAGCGCTACGTGGGTGCTACTTGCAATACTGTCCTTTGTGAACCCATCCTTAGCTTTTGATGCGGGGGCACTTGAATACCGCTATAGCCTTCTCAAACGTGGTGTGAATATCCATTTCTGGGTGGAGGAGAAGGATGGGCAACTGATCCATCTGGATGCACCGACCAATCAGATTGGGGATGAGGATATCGCCCGATTGAGGCGTATGGGATTTACCCATATACGGCTTGCGATTTCTCCCTATCCTTTCTTGCAAAACCTAACATTTCAGGAGGAGAATTGGCGTACGCCCACAGCCACGCAATTTTTGGGTGAGATTCACCGTATTATAAAAGTTGCATTGGCACATGACATGGCGGTGGTGCTAGCGGTCATGGCGCGGGATGATGTCAAAGCCAAGCTCTATTACGAAGATGGTTATGTATCGCAGTGGGCAGCGTTTTTCTGGCATTGGGGCAGGGAGTTTGCGCAGTATGACCCGAGCCGTCTGTTATTTGAAACCATCAACGAACCAAACAACTACTATTTCATGACGAAGGATGCGTGGGTCAACCCGTATGACCCAAATATACGTCAGGGTTTCCTTCCCAGAGCCAATGATCTCTGGCTGGCACAACAGGAACAATTCGTAACCGCGATTCGGGTACATGCGCCTAACCATACGATCATTGCCACCGCCGATGATAAATCGGGACATGATGCACTCAGTATGACGTTTCCGCTTTCGGATCCGAATGTAATCTATGGATTTCATTACTATTACCCGTTTGTGTTTACCCATCAGGGCGCCGACTGGACGGACATGCCGGCGCCGATCGATTCGCTGACCTATCCTTCTTATGACTCCAACTGTTTGATGGTGAAAGAAGCGGTGGGGAATCATCAGAAAGAGGCGGTGAACTGGTATTGCAAGGAAGGGTGGAACCGCCAGAAACACGAGGAAAAACTGGGGCAGCTTTACGAATGGTCGAAGCGCTATGGGGTAAAGGTCTGGGCAGGTGAGTTTGGCGCTTTTCCAAACAAGGCGGATAAAACCTCCGTATTCAATTACTTGTTTGACGTGCGATCTACACTCGAGTCATATCAGTTTGGTTGGTCGGTGTGGGAATACGCGGGATGGTTAGGCAGACTGGAAGATCACAATCTGCAAAAAGCGCTGGGGGTGGAGGAGTAATCAAGAGTTGCTTGATCTCCGCCTTCATTCCGTCTTCCCGTGGCTTGACCACGGGATCTCAAGATTCTGTCTACCTTAGGGTGTCGTATTCTCCGCTGCTTGCGGCGTCATTGCGAGCGAACGCGAAGCAATCCACCTTCTGTTCTGGATCGCCACGGCCTAAAGGCCTCGCGATGACGGAAGAGAGGATGGATAGTCTAAATTAAACGATGGAAGACTACACATCCATCTGTTCAATGATGGATTTGCCGCGCTTAGCCGTTTCTTCCTGAATGAACTGAAAACGAAACTCCGGTTTTTTACCCATCAGATGCTCCACGCGCGTGCGGGTATCGTCGGTTTCTTCAGGTGCGATCGTAACCTTCAGCAAGGTGCGCTTGCCTGGTTGCATGGTTGTTTCTTTCAGTTGCGGTGCGGTCATTTCACCGAGCCCTTTGAAACGTCCAATTTCGATTTTAGCGGGTTTTTTTGACAGTTCTTTTACGATGCGATCTTTGTCCTGATCGTCACGTCCGTAATAAGTAATGTTGCTCTGCGTGATGCGATACAGCGGCGGCACGGCAAGGAACAAATGCCCGCCATCAATCAGTTGCGGGATTTCCTGATAGAAAAAAGTCATGAGCAGAGAGGCAATATGGGCGCCATCCACATCCGCGTCGGTCATGATGATCACGCGTTCGTAGCGCAGCGAATCTTCGCTGTAATGGCTTCCGGTACCGCAGCCGATCGCAAGTAGCATATCTGCAATCTCTTGGTTGGCGCGGATTTTATCGGACGTGGCGCTGGCGACGTTTAGGATTTTTCCGCGCAATGGGAGTACGGCTTGCGTTTCACGGTTGCGCGCTTGCTTGGCGGAACCACCTGCCGAATCTCCTTCCACGAGAAAAATTTCGGTACCTTTATTCGTTCCTCTCGTGCAATCGGCGAGCTTTCCAGGCAGGCGGAGTTTCTGAATGGGTGCTTTGC
>CAZFOM010000013.1:0-1604 GCA_964520155.1 uncultured Rickettsiales bacterium | reverse complement strand
GTCACGCACCGCATTTTCCACGAGCCTCGAGGCTTCCGATGTTACGAGTTTATCCTTGGTTTGTCCCTGAAACTGCGGATCACGCAGAAACACCGAAAGAATAAATACCGCGCAGCCAAAAATATCGTCGCCGGTCACCTGTGCGGTTTTCTTGTTGCCCACCAGTTCGCCATAGGCTTTGAGCCCCTTGGTGATAGCCGATTTGAACCCGCTTTCATGCGTGCCGCCTTCGGGGGTATGAATCGTATTACAATAGGAGCGGCCGAGCGGATCGTCGTATTGAATCCAGGTCAGTGCCCACTCGACACGTCCTTGTTTGTTCGGAAAATCCATTTCGCCGGCAAAGGGCTGCGCGGAAACGATGTGCTTGCCCTCGACGGTAACCCCTAGAAAATCTTTCAGGCCGCCAGGAAAGTGGATCGTATCCTCCGCAGGTACTTCACTTCCTTCACTGATGAGATCCGGATCGCATGACCAGCGAATTTCCACGCCACGAAATAGATAGGCTTTGGAGCGAGCAAATTTATACAGTTTTTCAGGACGGAATTTGGCCTTTGTGCCAAAAATCTGGGGATCTGGTTTGAAAGTGATGGTGGTGCCACGGCGATTTTGTGCAGTGCCATCCTTCTTCAGCTTATCGAGCGCCGCTCCGCGCGAATAGCTTTGAATATACACTTGTTTGTCGCGCACGACCTCGACATCGAGCTGTTCGGAAAGCGCGTTCACAACCGAGATACCCACCCCGTGCAGACCGCCGGACGTTTCATACACCTTGCCTGAGAATTTGCCGCCCGAGTGCAGGGTGGTCAGAATTACTTCGAGGGCAGATTTCTTCGGGAATTTTGGATGTGGATCAATCGGGATACCACGACCATTATCACGGATCGTGATGATATTATCGGCGAGTACTTCCATCTCGATGCGGGTGGCGTGACCGGCAACCGCCTCATCCATCGCGTTATCGAACACCTCGTTGACCAGATGGTGCATGGCGGATTCGTCTGTGCCACCGATATACATCCCAGGGCGACGTCTGACTGGCTCTAGCCCTTCCAAAACCTCGATATCCTGTGCGGTATAAGAATCCTTGGCAGGGCTTTTCTTCGCATTACTGAATAAATCACTCATTTTCGTGTATATCTCGATGGTGCGTATTTTGAAGGCACTATAAACACCCGCAAAGCTAAGGCAAGAGCCTTTTTGCGCGTTTTTTACTACCCGGATAGTGATGGTAGATCACAATCACGCACGTTGAAATGCTCAATAGAAATTGGATGCAAATGATAAGGATTATATATATAAGTCAATTTGTTATACGGTGTGTAAAAAATATCCGTGTTTTTTCGCATACTTAATAAATCTGTAACACTGCTTTGTTATGGTGTGCACACATAAGAAGTATAGCCACATTACGCTGAGGGAACATGCCTGAAACACCTGCGCCAGTCGCACCCGCCATGAATGCCGTGCCCAATACTGCCCCTGCGGCGGCACCTTTGCCACCCTCGCCTGAGATGCAGGCGGCGCTCGCGGAGTTACAGAATCTTACGCAGGATCCGGCGAAATTTCAGGCGCGTGCGGAGCAGCTCGGCATGGGTGAAGAC
>CAZFOM010000012.1:0-29400 GCA_964520155.1 uncultured Rickettsiales bacterium | reverse complement strand
AAACGTAAAACATAGAAGGCATCTGTGTGAAATCGAATCTGGATGTAAAACCGGATGTCTTTCCGGAACGTCGCAAAACCATTCAGCTACTTCAATACTGGGAAGAGATTCGCGGTGAGCGCGCGCTGCCCGTGGAAAGCGACATTGATCCGGACGCGATCGCCGCTATCTGGGATAATTGTTTCCTGCTGCAAGTGCGCGATCTTGGACGCGCCGATGGGAATTTCACCTATCTGGGTAAAAACATCGTGCTGGCTTTCCGCGGCGGCTATTCCGGCGATTCTTGCGCGGAACTGGTTTCTCCCAATGTGAATAATCTGGGGCAGAATTTCACCCGCCTGCTCGAAACCGGCGACCCCCAGTTGCAGGAGGGTAGTTTTCGCAATATCCGGCACGATCTGGTGCGCTTCCGGCAATGCTTGGTTCCCCTTGGAATTCAAAAACTTAACATAGATGCGATCTTTGGTTGCATGTCGTTGAAAGTATGTCCGGAACAATAGGGTAAATCGCACCTGCTTTTCCGCTTGACTGGCTCCCCCCCTTCACCTATGTTCCCCGTCCTTCCCGCTTGAGGGAAAATTATAAAAACGCCAATCTGACTGCGGATTATCTGTTATGAAAACCTATTCTGCCAAACCGGGTGATGTAAAAGAAAAATGGTGGGTTGTGGATGCCGAGGGCATGGTGCTGGGTCGTCTGGCCAGCCGTGTCGCGCTGCTGCTGCGTGGAAAACACCGCCCTATGTTCACCCCGCACATTGACACCGGTGATCATGTGGTCATCATCAATGCGGAAAAAGTGAAGCTCACCGGCAAAAAGGTCGAGCAGAAAATCTATCACCGCCACACCGGATATGCGGGTGGGGTGAAGTCGCCGACGGCCAAATTCATTCTGAGCAGCCGTTATCCGAACCGTATCATCGAAAAAGCGGTCGAGCGTATGATGCCAAAAGAAAGCCCGCTGGCACGCAAACAACTGGGCAAGCTGCGGGTCTATGCTGGCACCCAGCATCCGCATGAGGCACAACAGCCGGAAGTTCTGAATCTGGCTGCCAAGAACCCGAAAAACAAACGCTAATCGTTGGAAGGCATAGTCACGAGGATTGTTATGGCGACGAAAAAAGCCGCAGAAAAAAAGACCGAAGAAAAATTTCCCGCCCATCTCGACACGCAGGGTCGCTCGTATGGCACGGGTCGCCGTAAGGATGCGGTGGCGCGCGTGTGGGTGAAGCGTGGGCATGGCAAAATCACCATCAACGGTAAAGCCTTTGAAAAATACTTTGCGCGTCCTGTGCTGCGCATGATTGTCAATCAGCCTTTCGCGGCGATTGATCGCGTCGGCGGATTCGATGTGGATGCGACGATCACCGGTGGCGGCTTGTCCGGTCAGGCCGGCGCGCTGCGCCATGGCATTTCCCGTGCGCTCGATATTTATGATACGACCTTCCATAAAATCCTGCGTCAGGGTGGCTTCTTAACCCGCGATGCGCGCGTGGTCGAACGCAAGAAATACGGCAAGCGTAAAGCGCGTCGTAGCTTCCAGTTCAGCAAACGCTAATCGGAATTGCTTTTACTGCATACAAAAGGCACCCTCCGAGGTGCCTTTTTTGTTATGGGTTTATTGATGACACACCGTTCCATTCTGCTGATTACATTGCTTGCCCTCTTTGCGCTTGGCAGCGTGCGTCTGTGGGGATTGGTGCTGCACAACCCCATGATTGCGTTTGCCAATAACTACGACATGGTGCGCGCGCAGTATTGTCTGGGCTGGTGGCCGGTGGGCGAGACGACGGCGCTGGGTGCACATCCCGACCAGCCGCATCGCTGGTATCGGGGGGAGGCGCGCAACTGGCGTGACTGTTATTACAGCAGTGCCCTGATTCCACTGCAGTTGGGTGCGTGGGTCGCGCAAGTCCACCGCTCGGTGGTGGGGGACGTCTATCTCTCGCTGCAATGGGTTGGCATCACGCAGGCGATGCTGTTGATGCTGCTTTCGGCAGCCATCACCTATGGGTTATGGCGCTATCACAAAATTGCTGCGCTGATCCACACCCTGATTTACGCGGTGATCCTGACGGATCCGCTCAACACGCTCTATGCGAGTAGCTGGTATTATGAATTTCCGATGCTGCTTTATCTCTATGTGTTTGGTGGCTGGATGGTGTTTCTGGCTGTGCGTTTTCGCGTAACCGTGCAAAAACCGAAAGCATGGGAGGCGCTGGTAGCGGGACTATGTCTATTTCTGCTCGGCACCAGTAAAATTCAGAGTATGCCGCTCGTGCTTCTGCTTGCGCTGCTATTGCCTGCCTTGATGCGCGGCTATCGCTGGGGCAAGGGATGGTGGCTTCTCGTTGCGCTTTTCGCATGTGCCAGTCTGCCCGCACAGAAAATGAACCAGACCAGCGGCATTCTCGAGACCGCGATTTATGGTAACCTCACCAATGTGGTCAATACGGTGTTGCTTGCCGAAGTATCGGAGCCGCTGCAAGTTACGCGCTCGCTGGGTCTGCCTGATCGCTGCGCGGCGTATGGCGGTATCTCCTGGCATAAACTCGATATGACGAACGGCCATCCCTGCCCTGAGATTGCCAGTCTCAGCCATGCCCGCATCGTGCTCGAGTTTCTGAAACATCCCGAGATCTGGTGGGACAGTTACCAGACGTTTCTGCTCAAAGGCACGCTGTGGAACCATCGGCGTCTAGGGCATGTGGAAGGACAGCCCGATACGCAGATTCACACGCTCGATGCTCCGCTGCTGTGGAGCATAGCGAACCCGATGCGAGAACTTTCGCTTGCCGTTTATTTCTTCCCGTGGCTGGTGGCATTACTCATGTGGTGTATCCTACCCTTCATCGCGTATCGGGAATGGAAACGCACCGGCCAGATCCAAGATTCCACCTCTTTGCTGTTGGTTGTACTTACACTGCTTCATGCGGTGTTGTTTGTATCTCTGATGGGGGACGGGTATGTGGACGTTGCCAAACATAATTACTTTGCTAATCAGCTACTCGTGTTGTTTTATCTGCTGTGGCCATGGTGGTTATGGTCATCTAATCGAAGAAGGGTAGAATCATGATCCATGCGGTGATTCTGGGCGCAAGCGGGTACACAGGTGCGGAGCTACTGCGCCTGCTTTCGGTGCATCCCAAGGTAACGATTCGCGCGCTTACAGGCGAGACGCAGGCCGGAAAACCGGTGTCTGAGGTCTATCCGCATCTGGCGCATCTGGGGTTGCCGGATCTCATCACCATGCACGAGGTGGATTATACCGGCGTGGATGTGGTGTTTTGCTGCCTGCCCCATGCCACGACACAGGAAGTGGTGGCTTCTCTACCAAAAACCGTGGTGGTGATTGACCTGTCTGCGGATTTTCGTCTGCACGATGTCGCGCTCTATGCCAAGTGGTACGGCCATGCGCATCTGGCACCCGAACTACAAAAAGAAGCCGTGTATGCGCTTACCGAAATGGCGCGCATGACCATCAAAAATGCGCGCATCATCGCATGTCCCGGATGCTACCCCACTTCTGCACAATTGCCCTTGATTCCGCTGCTTAAGGAAAAACTGATTGAACCGGATGGTATCGTGATTGATGCCAAATCGGGTATCACCGGAGCAGGCCGTTCGGCCAAGCAGGCGAATCTGTTTACGGAATTAAACGAAGGATTTTCGGCCTATGGTGTGGGCAAACATCGCCACGCGCCCGAAATCGAGCAGGGGTTGAGCGCGGCCGCTGGCGTGCCGGTGCGGGTGCGGTTTACGCCCCATCTGGTGCCGATGAATCGCGGGATTCTGTCCACGATCTATGTGAAGCTCGCATCCGGAAAAACGGTGATGCATTTGCGTCAGGCGTTGGAGCTGGCGTATAAGCAGGAACCGTTCGTGAAGGTGCTGGAGCCCGGGGTATTTCCCTCCACCCATCAGGTGCGCGGCACGAATCTGTGCCTGATGAATGTGTTTGAGGATGCGCTTTCCGGATACGCGATCCTCGTCAGCGTGATTGATAATCTCACCAAAGGCGCGTCCGGTCAGGCGGTGCAGAATATGAATGTACGCTTCGGGTTTGAGGAAACGCTGGGGCTTCCCCGCGTGGCGATATTCCCATGATACGGCTGCTTGCCTGTGTGCTGCTGTTGTCGTTTCCGGTGTGTGCGGCGCAGGTCACACCTGAACCTTCCACGCGCGAGGAGTTCATGCGTTATTTTGAGTCTTTTCAGGAGGCCGTAAAAGATAATGATGTGGAGGCCATCCTGCCGCTTGCGCAGTTTCCCTTTGTCACGCGCGGGCGCTCGGATATGGATCCGGAAATCCTCCACACGCCTGAGCAGTTTCGATTGTTGTGGGAGGGGTTGCTTGCCGCCGATGTTCCGCAGATGGAACTTCCCACGCCTATGCGTGAGCTGATTGTGAGTTTCGATCAGTGGAATGATCAGGAGATTCTCGCAGGCCATGTGCGCATCGGCAATTTTGAGTTCAAAAAAAACCAAGGATCCTGGCGATGGGTGTTTGCCTACCTCGATCCTGTCACTCCGTGAGGTTCCATGACCCCGATCATCCTGCCCTTTAATGGCATCCTGCCTACGATTCATCCTGAGGCTTTCATTGCGCCTGGTGCGGTGGTGATCGGGGATGTGCATATCGGCAAAGAATCAAACGTGTGGTTTGGCTGTGTAATTCGCGGGGATGTGAATACGATCCGTATCGGCGAGCGCACCAACATTCAAGACGGCACGGTGGTGCATGTCACGAGCAACACCGGCCCCACGACCATTGGTTCGGGCATTACCATTGGTCACTCCGTTCTGCTGCACGCCTGCACACTCGAAGACGGGTGTTTTGTCGGGATGCACGCCACCGTCATGGATGGCGCGGTGGTGGAATCGGGGGCGATGGTGGCGGCAGGTGCGCTCGTCACCTACAACAAGCGCATTCCGAAAGGACAGCTCTGGGCGGGCAATCCGGCAAAGTTCTTCCGTGACTTACGGACAGAGGAGGCGGAGTTTATTCCGGTGTCTGAACAGAACTATGTGCGGCTCGCCAAGGCGTATAAATAAGTCAGAGTACGTCATTGCGAGCGAACATCGTGAGCGTGGCAATCCAGTCCGTTCTGGATTGCTTCGTCGCTGCGCTTCTCGCAATGACGATAGTGTCGTAACTTTCGTCTAAAACCACCACAAGCAATTGATTTTCAAACATAACCAATCAAAAATGTCACCGAATCTTCATACTTTATCAAACTATGACTGTTAGAATGATGGCGTGAAAAACTCTGTGCAGGGCACACTCACGCATGTTTGAAGAGCAACGGTATCAGGCAACGAGGTGGTCGTTATGGACGGCAGAACAGGCCGTGCGCGGCACCTTGTCGGGTATCTCCTCGGCATTGCTAACAGTTGCAACCGGTAGTGCGGCATTGGTTGCATGGCCGGTCGCCGCGGTTGGTCTGATGCTGGGATCGGTATTGTCCAAGCAGTTACATGATCTGGAGCATGACCGCGAAGAAGAGCGCATGATTGCGCTATATCGCCGCGAGATCGCCGCGCAAACAGGATTCAATCCCGACCAGATCACGCGCGAGGATCTGCGCAATGCAGCGGCAAAAAATCCGACGCTTCAGCAGGCGGTTGAGGTGAATGACAGAATGGTGTCCACGCGCATGAAATCCTGGGTTGCCAGTGCCGTGCTTGCAACCGTGGGGGTGGGATTGCTGTTCGTTGGAATTCCGGCAATCGGGTTTGAAGCGCCACTCGCATTTATATTGCCCAAGCTGCCAATTGCCGCCATTGCGATTAAGGGATTGTTCGGAGCGCTGATCTTCAACGTTGCCAAACCGCTGACGGATTATATCGGCGATAAAATCACTGGACTCAATCAACGCACAGCACACGAATACATCAAGGAATTGCAGCATATTCGTGAACAGGGGCGCAGGCTCCAGCCCGAGCAGGTGCTCGGCGCATTTGTGAAAGCGCATCCCACAATTGATGAAGAGGTGAAAGACCGCTACGGCGTCGGGTTTGATAAGCTCGTGCGCGATCAGAAATTCCCTGAGATGCAGGCGATCTTGCAGAAATACGACGCGCAATTCAACATTTCGGGATTAACGGAAGATATCAATAACGGCCGTGTGCTGGTATCCGAACTTGCCTACGCGGCACACGGACAGAAATCCGGTGTAGAACCGCTTGAACCGGATATGCGCTCGCATGTCGAAAAAGCCAAAGAAGCGCTGAGCAAAGCCAAAGAAACGGTGCATGAGAAGGCGCAGGAAGCCGCTGCACATGTTTCTCACGCCTGGCAGCAGGCAAAGAAAACGCTGGGGATGCACGAAGAACCTGCGGACAGCTCATTTGTCGAGCGCACCGGCCGCGCTGTGCCTTCTGCTACCGGCAGTTTTGTTGAGCAGCTTGAAAGCCGACGTAATTCCCCTGTGCCAAATACGGCTCTACTGGGTAAGTAGTAACCAGCAACTAACAACTAACAACTAACAACTAACAACTCACGACCCACGACTCATCACACCTGCACGGTGACGAATGACCCGGGTGCATCCTGCAACGGTTTGAATTTCCCTCCGCCTGGTTTTCTGGCCGCGACTTTGCTACCGCTGAAGGACTGGTTCCATCGGTGCCAGTGATCCCACCAGGAGCCGGCTACTTCCTTGGAATAATTGAGCCACGCATCGGCAGACGCGGGGGATTTGTCATTCACCCAATGGCAGTATTTGCGTTTGGCCGGAGGGTTGATCACGCCCGCGATATGTCCTGAAGCGGCCAGCACGAATTTCACGGGCCCCTTGAAAATCTGGGTGGCGGCATAGGTGGATTTCCACGGCGCGATATGGTCTTCGCGCGTTGACAGGAAGTAGGCAGGCGTATCAACGGTGCGCAGATTGATCTTCACGCCTGCAAGCGTAATGGCATCGGGCGTAATCAGTAGGTTCTTCTGATACATATTGCGCAGGTAAAAACTGTGCATGGTGGCAGGCATACGCGTGGAATCTGAATTCCAGTACAGCAGATCGAACGGGAAGGGGTCTTTGCCGAGCAGATAGTTATTGACCACGAACGACCAGATCAGATCATTGGCGCGCAGCATGTTGAAGGTCACGGCCATGTCCTTGCCTTCGAGGTAACCGGTCGATTCCATCCGGTTTTCGAGCGCCTGCAATTGCTCCTCGTCAATAAACACGGATAATTCTCCCGCTTCCGAAAAATCAATCATGGTGGTGAGGAACGTCGCACTCTTGATGCGGTTGCCCTGTTTCTTCGCTTTCAGGTACGCGAGCGTGATGGCAAGCAAGGTGCCGCCCAGACAGTAGCCCGTGGCCGTCACTTCTTTTTCACCGGTGATTTTTTCGATGATGTCAAGTGCTGCGAGCGGCCCTTCGAGCAGGTAATCATCGAAGCGTTTGCGGCCGAGTTTTTCGTCCGGGTTCACCCAGGAAATCATGAATACAGTGTAGCCCTGCTCGACCAACCACTTCACAAACGAATTTTCCGGTTGCAGATCCAGAATATAGAATTTGTTGATCCATGCAGGAACAATCAGCATCGGCGTTTTGTGCACTTTTTCGGTCGTGGGGCTGTATTGAATCAGTTGCATCAGATCATTCTGGAAGACGACCTTGCCTTTGGTGATGGCGAGATTTTTTCCGACTTTGAAGGCATCGTAATCGGTCATGCTGATCCGTAGCGTGCCATCCCCGCGCTCCAGATCCTCGAGTAAATTCTGTAATCCCTTGACCAGATTCTCGCCGTTTGATTCCAGCGTGACCTTGAGCACTTCGGGGTTCGTCATGAGGAAGTTGGACGGCGCCATCGCATCGACGAACTGACGGGTATAGAAATCAATTTTCTTTGCCGTATGGCTATCAAGTCCGTCCGTTGTGTTGACGGTTTTCTGCATCCAGCGCGCGGTGAGCAAATAGGACTGCTTGATAAAATCGAACAGCACATTGTCATTCCAGGCGGCGTCCTTGAAGCGCTTATCCTTGTTATCCGGCTCGATCACGGGCGAAGTTTTTTCGCCAAGAAAGCGCTGTGTGGTAGCCTGCACGAGCTTCATATAATCCTGCCAGAAAGCGACCTGTACTTCCCACAGTCGCGCCGGATCAATCATCATGCGCGAAAACAGCTCCAAAAACGCGCCGCTGATATGCATGGGGTCGCCGGTTTCGAGCGGTTTATCGACCCGCTGGCGCGCAATGAACTCATGCATGATGCGCTGGCACTGATCGGCAACCATGGCCATATTGCGTGTGAAAGTCGTTGGATCGTAGGCATGTGACATGAAAAGGAACTCGTGCGTCTGTGAATAATGGGGATAAGTGATAGCAAATGTTCGCAGCTAGAAAAACTGCTTGCAAGGCTTTGACGGGTGTCGTTATATCTTTCCGGCTTAAGAAACAGTATATATCGGGTCAATCTATCCATATCCTATTATAAAACAATAGGTTTATGTGCGGGCAACACGAACCAAAAAGGGGCGCTGATTACGCGCCGGTGAGATGAAACATGACGGCATTGTTCGGAAAAACAACATCCTCGCTTCGCATCAAACTTCTTGCCAGTGTCTTCCTTGCCGCAAGCCTTCCCTTGCTGGGTGGCTGTAGCTATACGAAAAACCTCACCTATTCTCTGACCGACCGTGAACGTACGGTGCCTGATACCGGCATGACTCCGATGACCGCGCGCCGTGCGCCGGTGCTTAATCCGGGGGGCGCTCTGTTTCGTGCCAATACCGATCTGGAAAGCCAGAAAATAGTCTCCGAGAACCCTTATCTGAACGAAGGCATTAAATCGGTGGATCGTGAGGCAAAGCGCGGTGACTATGCAGGAGATGCTGCACCGGACGCACCGGTAGCTATGGCATCGGCGGCGGCACCCTCTGCGGGATGGTCGGGCAATGTGTTCACGCGTGAAGCGGGTGCAGCGGGAGAGACGCGCAGAATGCCGCCTGAGAATATCCAGATGATGCAGCAACCGCCTACGATGATGACGGCGCCTGTGCCGCCGGTTGCCAGTGCGGAACCGCTGCCGTCCGTAACTCCGCCCACCGCCTTGCCACCTGTATCCGTGCCGGAAAAATATGCGCAAGCTAATGATGAGTATCCGGTACTTTCTGCCACTCCACCTGCACCCGCGCCACTTCCACCTTCGCAGAACTACGATGCACGAATGCAGAATATGCTAGCTGAGCGCGAATTGGCAGAGAACATGCGTCGGGAACTCCTTACCAATCCCGAACCGATGACCTCTGCTCCTCCGGCAATGGCGCTTGCTGAGCCAGGAACGGTGACTCCTCCTGTCGCTCCACCTGCTGCAACCACTCCAAAGCCGGATCCGGAGTTTTCCAACTGGCTTAAGCGTATGTTCGACGAAGAAAACAAATCGGATGCTAAAATACACATGTCCGAACGCAGGCCAGTTCCGTCGAGACCAATGCCTTCGGACATGACTGCTCCACAACCGTTGCCCGGCGAACAGGCGGCCATGGAGCCTATCCAATTGCGTCCTCCATCCGGCATGGAGCCACCACTGGAACCGATCGAGCTGACACCACCAGCGCCAGGAGTGGCGGGTGAATCATTCCCCAACGGGGTGGCGGGGCAATCGATGGAACCCATCCATTTACAGCCCCCTGCAGCGATGCCGGATCGTAACGTCCGATTCCTCGCGGATAATCGTTACTCGGCGCGCCGCGCAGGCATACGTTCTTCCTACGCGCGTTAAGTTCACATCATTCCCCTTAAATCCTTGCACCAGAGCCATTTCTGTCAATAATGGCGGGTATCATTCTGCATGTGTTTCTATGACCGACGATTTTTACCGCATCAAACGACTGCCGCCGTATGTGTTTGCTGAAGTCAATTCCGCAAAGGCCAAAATGCGCGCAGAAGGTCGGGACATCATTGATCTGGGCATGGGCAATCCCGATTCGCCCACACCAAAACATATTGTCGAGAAGTTGCGCGAAGTGGTGCTCGATGAAACCACCCACGGCTACTCGCAGTCCAAGGGTATTCCGGGGCTTCGCAAAGCGCTGTGCGCCTACTATGATCGCCGCTTTGGCGTGAAGCTCGACTCAAACAACGAAGTGGTGGTGACGATCGGTTCCAAAGAAGGGCTTGCCAATCTCGCGCAAGCCATCACCGCGCCAGGCGATATTATTTTAGTACCCAATCCCAGCTACCCGATCCACCCGTTCGGCTTTATGCTGGCCGGAGCGAGCCTGCGCTATATCCCGATCACGCCGGAAGTGCATTTCATGGATGCGCTCAAACGCGCGATCAAGCATTCGATCCCCAAACCTGTGGCGGTGATTCTCAATTACCCATGCAACCCGACGACCGAATGCGTGTCGCTCGAGTTCTACGAAGAAGTCGTGGATATTTGCCGTTTCCACGGGGTGTATGTGATCTCGGATCTCGCTTATTGTGATATTTATTTTGACAATAACCCACCGCCTTCGGTGTTACAGGTCAAAGGCGCAAAAGACATCGCGATTGAATTCACCACTATGAGCAAAACCTATTCGATGGCGGGCTGGCGCATTGGATTTGGTGCCGGCAACAAACATCTCGTGCAGTCGCTCACCAAGATGAAATCGTACCTCGATTACGGCGCCTTCACGCCGA
Organism: uncultured Rickettsiales bacterium; assembly: GCA_964520155.1. Classification (GTDB taxonomy): domain Bacteria; phylum Pseudomonadota; class Alphaproteobacteria; order Rickettsiales; family JABCZZ01; genus CAZFOM01. The sequence continues at coordinate 18,762 of CAZFOM010000012.1, read as the reverse complement.
TTCAGGTGGCAGCAACGGCCGCGCTCAACGGCCCGCAGGATTGTGTGGAACAGGTGCGGCAACTCTATAAAGAACGCCGCGATGTGCTGGTGAAAGGCCTGCACGACGCCGGATGGATGGTGCCGACACCGCAAGCCTCGATGTTTATCTGGGCGGAGCTGCCCCCAAAATATAAAGATCTCGGCTCGCTTGAATTTTCCAAACTGCTGCTCAAAGAGGCTGAAGTCGCCGTCGCGCCCGGCATTGGCTTTGGTGAGTATGGCGATACGCATGTACGCATCGCGATGGTGGAAAATAAGAACCGCCTTCGTCAGGCGATCCGCAATATCAAACATTTTCTGCAAGGTGACAATCAGAAAAAGCCTACAAAGAAGAGAGCATCTGCATGATCGGGAGGCTGAAACGACAGACATCTACAAAACAAATACCCGAAGAGATTCGAAGGCTGGCTCGCGAATCAATTCTAAATGCTCTCAAACAAGACAAAGAGAAATTTGCTGTTCACGGAGATATTTTGGAAAGCATATTAGATATTGTCACTAAGGCAGATTCCATAGAAACAGTGCCTGTGCAGTTGGAGGAAGTCACCCGTACAATAGGCTCGTTTGGCGGAACTACGGATTTTAGCAGGCAAGATGTAGAGGCATTTTGTAAGGTTGCGATCGCAATTTCAAAAATGTACCGAAGTGAGGTGGATAGATTGATGTCCCAAAATAAGCAGGAAAGATCGCTATGAAACCCTCACTCAATATCGCCATTGCCGGACTTGGTACCGTGGGAACGGGTACGGTCAAAATCCTTCAGCAACAGTCCACCCTGATCGCGCAGCGCACGGGAAAACCTGTGAAGATCGTGGCGGTGTCGGCGCGCAATAAAAAGAAAAAACGTGATATAGACCTGAAGGGAACCCTCTGGGTGGATGATCCGGTGGCGCTTGCCAAGCGTGCGGACGTGGATCTCGTGGTGGAACTGATGGGCGGTTCGGAAGGTGCGGCCAAAGCACTCGTGGAAACGGCACTCAAAAACGGCAAGCATGTGGTGACGGCGAACAAAGCGTTGATTGCCCATCACGGATTGGCACTCGCAGCACTGGCCGAAAAAAACAACGCCGTGCTTGCCTATGAAGCAGCGGTGGCGGGTGGGATCCCGATCATCAAAAGTTTACGCGAAGGGCTTGCATCCAACGCGTTTAAGCAGATCATCGGTATCTTAAACGGCACCTGCAATTTTATTCTGACCACGATGTGGAATCAGAAAAAAGATTTTGAGAAAGCCCTCGAGGAGGCTCAGCACCGCGGTTACGCCGAAGCCGATCCGACTTTTGATGTGGAAGGTACCGACACCGCGCATAAGCTCGCCATTCTAAGTTCGCTTGCCTTTGGCAGGACGCTCGATTTCGATGCGGTGCATGTGGAGGGCATCCGCTCGATCACCATCCGCGATATGCAGTATGCGGATGAATTGGGCTATGTGATTAAGCTGCTCGGTATTGCGCGTCAGACGAAGAAGGGCATTCTCCAGCGTGTGCATCCGGCGCTGGTGCCCAAACTTTCGACCATTGGCCGTGTGAGTTCTGCCTATAACGGGATTATTGTCGAAGGCGATGCGGTAGGACGTATTACGTTTGAAGGCATGGGTGCTGGCGAAGGCGCCACCGCATCTTCGGTGGTGGCGGATATCATGAATATCGCAAGCGGCGCGCAGTATCATCCGTTCACGGTTCCGGTGAAATCGCTCAAATCACAACCACCCGCCTCAATGAAAGATCTGCAAACCTCTTACTATCTGCGTTTGGGCGTTGCGGATCGCCCGGGTGTACTTGCTGACATCACGCACATCTTCCGCGACGAACAGATCTCGATGCGCTCTTTTATTCAGCGAGATTTTGACTCCTTCCCTCACCCTAACCCTCTCCCAGAGGGAGAGGGGAAAAAAGCCGCCGTCCAAATCATCATGACGACGCACCCGACGTTGGAACGCTCTATGCTTAAAGCACTGTCTCGCATCGCGCAGCTTAAGACCGTGCTTGAAACGCCACGCATGATCCGTATCGAGGAAGTATGAAGCAAAACTTTATGGTGTCCCATCTGTCATACCAGCGAAAGCTGGTATCCAGTATCATGCCAGTTGTTACTGGCATGACCATGATGATTGCAGCCATTTTTTTAACTTCCAACGCGCGCGCAGAAGAAGCCAAGCCATTTTTAATCGATACGCAAAATCCGATGGTGGTGTCGGAAGCAGGAAAAATTACTTCCGGCACCGACTATGACGATCTGCAGGAAATGAAATTCACCCCATTATGGGACGGCGCGATTGCTTACGACGCCAAGACCTGTCGTCTGGCGACGCTCGCGCATCGCGGCAGACCGCAAGAAATCGCTATTTTCTGGAAAGGATCGCCCGAGCATCCATGCTACACGAAAGCAGACTATAGATGGCGCTCGTTCGATGCACCTGAACTGATACGCATCCATCGCACCGATTCTCCCTGGCAGACCGAACAGGGCATCCGTATCGGCACCACGCTTGAAGAATTAGAACAACTTCATGGCGGTTCGGTGGGCTTCATCGGCATGGGCTGGGAGATGGGCGGTGCGTGCTGCATGGGCAAGTTTTCCAAGCATGTGGGCTTTACGCTTGCGGCAGATCCCAATGTGGTCGAAGGAAAATCTGCCGCATCTCGATATTACGCTGATCATCTCACCGGTGATCGCCGCGTGGAATCCAAGGATATTCCTTTGGATATCAAAAAAACGTTGAACATCAAAGTCACGGAAATTTTCCTGAATTTCTAACCAAGAGGTTGCTATGACCGCTGCAAAAACCAAAATGAAATCGGCTCCGCTGGAATCCTACACCATGGATCGCAATTTTGCGCTTGAAGCGGTGCGTGTGACGGAAGCGGCGGCACTTGCTGCCTCGCGCTGGATGGGGCGTGGCAATGAAAAAGCGGCGGATCAGGCGGCGGTCAACGCCATGCGTGAAGCGCTCAATGGTCTCACGATTGATGGCACGGTCGTCATCGGCGAGGGCGAGCGCGACAAAGCGCCGATGCTCTATATCGGCGAGAAAGTCGGCACCGGAACCGGCCCCGCAGTCGATATTGCGCTCGATCCGCTCGAAGGCACGACCATCTGCGCCACCGGCGGCACGAACGCGATGGCGGTGGTGGCGATTGCCGAGAAAGGCGGATTCCTCCATGCGCCGGATGTATATATGGACAAGCTCGCCGTCGGCGGCGGATTGCCCAAGGATGTGGTCGATATTGATGAAAAACCGATCACCAATCTCAAGAATCTTGCCAAAGCGAGAAAATGCAACATGGACGATCTGGTGGTATGTATCCTCGACCGCCCGCGCCATGCGGAGATCATCAAGAAGGTGCGCGAATCCGGCGCGCGTATTAAACTCATTTCGGATGGCGATGTGGCAGGTGTGATTGCCACCGCACGCCCGAACACCGGCGTCGATATGTATATCGGCATCGGCGGGGCGCCGGAGGGGGTGCTGGCTGCGGCAGCGCTGCGCTGCATCGGCGGCCAGTTTCAGGGACGCTTATTGTTCAAAACCGAGGAAGAAAAAAGCCGTGCCAAGCGCATGGGCGTCAAGGATCTGAACAAAACCTACACCATGGACGAACTCGCCAAGGGTGACGTGATGTTTGCCGCCACCGGCGTGACGGATGGCACCATGCTGCGCGGCGTGCAGCGCTTCTCCGGCGGTGCCTACACCCACTCGATCATCATGCGTTCACGCACCGGCACCGTGCGCATGGTGGATGCTGAACATAACTTCGTGCGCAAAACCTGGGTGGATAAGAATTAGTTGGTAGTTCTTAGTTATTCCAGCAGAGTTAATCTACCGCTCTACCTAATTCACAGAATCAAACTTTTTGTTGCACACGAGGAATAACTATCGCTCGGCGATGTTTTGTTGAGGCTGAATTTTGCGTCGCATACGCTCTGTCTCCACCCAAGGACCGTCCACCCATGCGCCGTGGCAATGCGGTTCGCTGCGATCCGTGCGTTTGCAGTGATGCTCGTCCCAACGAATGAGGGCAAAGCCGCCCTTGCGTAACGCTTCTTCGGGTTTTTCGTACTGCGCATACAGCGCGTCATAGGAACGTGCGCAGACCTCAAACGTATGCGGCAAAAAATGCCGTACCAACGGGCGGGGAAAGCGATAACATAATTCTTCCAACACCGCAGGGATCTCAAGGAGTTGCTCGTCAGAAGTCGGATAACCTTCCAGCGCTTCTTTTCGATACTCTGCGTAGTATGGGGCGAATGCCACATCAACGTCATCAAGGTCCATAAACCTTGCAATCTTTGCTGTGAAAATATCACGTATATCAAATAGCGCCTCAATTTTATCTTTGTTGCTCATCCGTTTCTGCGGCAGACCCATCAGAGCGAGAATATGACTATGAATTTGGAAATTTAGTGAATGTAAATATAAACACTCTAACCCGATAAAATGCAGCGCCTCTTTTACGAAAGCGAGGTCTTTTTGTGTAGCAACCATCATATCGCTATTTGCTTCCGCCGTGTGATGATAGTGACCAAATTCATGTGCTATCACAGAGGAAGCGCCATATTCTCCCGTATGTTGGGGTACACGATTCTGTATCCTTGCAACTGCGATGTGATTTTTTGTGTGGACACCTACAGTCACTTCATTGCCCTTAAAATCACTAAAATCCGCCAATACATGCTCAGCGAATGAACCAATATATTCTCCTGTCGTGACATAGATGCTGTGACCATTTTGCGCATATTGCATTAGCACAATCGGATCGACTGCTTTGACAAGCTGGTCGCGCACCATGCTTACGATGGCATCGGTTTTTTCTTTTGCTCTGGCAGCGCTCAGAATTTCTTCCCACAACATTACGCCATGTGTCTTTTTAAGCATGAAGATGGCTAATCGGTCTTTCCAGCTAAACGATGAATTATCTAGTTCGGTGTAGTCGCTAACTCTTTCTTGCTGATGGGCTTTAATAACTTGCATGCATAGATACCGTGCGTTCGGAGACATGAAATAATGAACAGTCGAATCCATCTTTCCTGCCTTTGCAATTTCAGCATATACAGCCTTCGGCAGATCATCAAAATGGACAGCGCTGAATTCGTTGCTTGCATAATGATTGAGGATACGAACATAGTTACTGGACGAATTTGCTTCGTATCGCCAGACGCTTCGGAAGGAATATCCAGTACATAGACTGGTATCTGCTCAGCCAGTTTGCGCAGCGTAGTAAAACGCGCCTGATCGTTCATCTCTGGTTGCATCGCCTCTCCTCTTTCTCAAAAACAAGTGCGACATAGTAGCATTTACATGTTACAAAATGATGTCAGAATGGCTCTTGGAGCTAAAAACAAGTGGTTGATATTCAAGAGTATACTAAAGTAAAACCGTCTGTATCTGGCCAAGTCTGGCACCTACGGCCGCATGACGAGCGCGAGGCACTGCAGCTTAGCCAGCGATTAGGTGTTCCAGATATAGTGGCGCGATTGCTTAGTGTGCGTGGTATTCTGTCTGATAATGCCGAATCCTTCCTCAAACCTACGCTACGCGAATTTCTGCCCGATCCATTGCATTTGAAGGGGATGGCGGAAGCTGTCCTGCGCGTAGCGCAGGAAGTTGTTAGTAGCCAGTCGTCAGTCGTTAGTGAAGAAGGCACTAACAACCAACAACCAACAACTAACAACTCCACTATCGCCATCTTCGGCGATTACGACGTGGACGGCGCGACTTCCTCGGCGCTGCTGGTGCGCTATTTCCGCGCATTGGGAATCAACCCGATCGTCTATATCCCCGATCGCATGAAAGAAGGTTACGGGCCGAATACGAATGCACTGCTCACACTCAAAGAGCAAGGCGCAAAGCTGATCATCACAGTGGATTGCGGCACCCTGTCTTTTGAGCCGCTCAAGGCTGCCAAAGAGGCGGGTCTCGATGTCATCGTGCTCGATCATCACAAAGGCGAACCGCAGATGCCCGAATGTGCGGCACTGGTCAATCCCAACCGCTTTGATGAAACTTCCGAACATACGCAACTGGCTGCCGTTGGTGTGACGTTTTTGTTTCTGGTGGCGCTGAATAAGAAGTTGAAGGAGGCGCTTTCAGCTTCCAGCTTTCAGCTGTCAGGTGAAGAAGTTCCCAAAGCTGGCAGCTGGCAGCTGAAACCTGAAAGCTTACCCAACCTCCTCGAGCTACTCGACCTCGTCGCCCTCGGCACGATCTGTGATGTCGTGCCGCTTACGGGTCTGAACCGCGCATTGGTATCGCAGGGACTCAAAGTGATGGCGGGGCGGCGCAATATAGGGATTGCCGCACTCATGGATGCGGCGCGGCTTGATGAAACGCCGTCGGCATATCATGCAGGATTTGTGCTCGGCCCTCGTATCAACGCAGGTGGCAGGGTCGGAGAATCCAGCCTTGGGGTGCGGCTGCTCACCACCGAAGATCCACTTGAGGCGCAGGAACTGGCGCTGGTGCTGTCGCGTTACAATGAGGAGCGCAAAGCGATCGAAGCGATGGTGCTGGAAGAAGCGATGCAGCAGGCGCACGCACAGCCTGCCGATGCATCTGCAATCGTAGTGGCATCGCCGCGCTGGCATATGGGCGTGATTGGGATCGTGGCGAGTCGCATCAAAGACGTGTTTCACAAACCCGTGGCCGTGGTCGCGCTCGACAAAGGGATCGGCAAAGCATCGGCGCGCAGCGTGACAGGCGTGGATATCGGCGCGGCGGTCATTGCAGCACATCAGGCGGGTATTCTGCTGGGTGGTGGTGGGCACGCGATGGCGGCGGGATTTACGGTAGCAGAACCTTCTCTTGATGCGCTCCGCGCTTTTTTTGAGCAATGGATGAAACCGTATCGTGATCGCATCACCGGACCAAAACACCTGTCGATAGATGCAGCGACCACCATTACCGCCATCACGCCGGAGCTGGTGCGAATGCTCGATCAGCTTGCACCGTTCGGCGCCGGCAATCCGACGCCGCGCATTCTGTTATCGCAGGTGAAAGTCGTGAAAGCCGACAGGGTAGGAGAGAATCATATTCGTGCCATTCTCGTGGATGCAAAGGCGGGAGGATCGGGCTTGAAAGCCGTTGCGTTTCGCGCGTTGGATACACCGGTCGGGCACACCCTGCTTGAGTGCATGGGGACGATGTTGCATGTGGTGGGGCACGTCAAACTTAATCGCTGGCAGGGAAATGAAACCGCCGAGTTTACGATTGAAGATGTCGCACTCGCATCATGACAATGCGTTTTTCGTCGGTTCACCCTGGCACCTTTCGAGCTCGGTTTTTCTCTTTCAAGCGGCTCATTTTTCATTAAAAACCGCACTTTGGCCGCGTGTGATTTTTCTGTTGACTATTCAGACACAAGCTGGTGAAAGTACCCCCCTGTTTTTACCCGCCTTCTACGACCCCTTCGTCTAGCGGTTAGGACACTACCCTTTCACGGTAGGAACACGGGTTCGATTCCCGTAGGGGTCGCCAGGCTACTGGTACAAAGAAATCCAATATCATCCAAGAACACTAGACTTTCCAATGATTTCCGGCTAGCGTTTTGTCTAGTTTCATCCATCTCCATCCAACCAAATCTGATTGGTTTGGGGAAATAAATGGGGAAACATTTGGGAGGGATGGAAAATGTTTCCCCAAAACAGGGTGATAGAAATAGAGCTCAAGAAGGCCAAGCCTAAGCCAAAGGCCTACAAGCTGCCCGTGGGTGGGGGCCTATATCTACTTGTTTCCCCAAAGGGCTCTAAATACTGGCGTTTGAAATACCGTCTTTTCGGAAAAGAGAACACTCACGCTATATACGCGAATCAATAGAACGAATTGAGCAATACCGTGAGAAGCATTTTCCCAAAAAAAGTATTCTCTGGAGACGGATGTTCCCTAAACATCGTTGGGTAAAATATAGATTACCCAAAAAAGCATTGGAGCTTATGCCTGATAAGAATGAGCAAAAATACAAAGATTTGATCGAAACTAATGCCAAGTGGGGAGACTTTGAAGGTTAAAATTCAGCTTCATACCCATCTTAACTATGAGGAGCCTTAAACTAGAATCTGTTCTAATTCTCTCTAACACCTTGCTTAGTTCTAGTTCCGTCGCCTTGGGGTCACCAAGCGCACTATCCGACATAGTCTGATACCATCTGTTGTCCAGATTCAGCCGATACAATCCAATAATATCTTAGTAAAGTGAGGGTACGGCTTGGGGTATGTTTTCAGCTTATGAAACTCACCGAGATGCGTTGTAAGAAAGCAAAAGCTCTTAAAAATGTGTTAAGGCTGTCCGGTGTGGTTGAGAGTATAAACCCGACCAATTCAACATATGATAATTAATATATTATTCAGTGGGTTATTTATCATCCCCCCCTCATCTTCGTTGTTAACGATAAATTCACACTACTTAGGGTAGAATACTGAGTGATTCACCATTTTTACTCAGTTCGAAATGCTTCCAACGACCTACAAAGAATTCAAGCTGTTTTACCGAAAAGTGATTGCGTACGCAGCGATCACTTCGCTGACCATTACGCCGGCAGTTAGCTTCTCGGTTCCTCAGGGAGGGGTCATCGCTGTTGGTTCTGGGGATATTCGCGCAGATGGCAACACACTTACCGTGAGTCAGCACACCCCTAAGGCGGTAATCAATTGGCAGGAATTTGATATTGGTGAGGCCGAAGGGGTGGTGTTCAATCAACCGGACGGTGGCATTGCGCTGAACCGAATTCACGATGCTGACTCCTCTCGGATAGACGGATCGCTCACCGCAAACGGACAGGTCATGCTGATCAATCCGAACGGGATGGTGTTTGGTAAGAACAGCAAAGTAGATGTTGGTGGAATGCTCGCCACTACTGCAGATATTTCCAATGACGATTTTATGGCTGGCAATTATCGATTCGCCACACGCGGAAACGCAGATGCACGTATCATCAACCATGGAACCATCACGGCTAAACAAGGAGGGGGGATCGCGTTAGTCGCCCCGGGTGTTGAGAACCATGGTACGATCCAAGCTAATCTGGGTAAGGTGCAGCTGGGCGGTGCAGATACCCTCACTCTCGATATGCACGGCGATGGATTGATTGTATACGATGTAACAGATTCTCTTAAAGATCAGTTCGTAAATCATTCCGGTAAGATTAATGCACAGGGTGGAATCGTAACCCTTACTACTGCCGCTGCGGATTCCGTGATTGATAGTTCAATCAATATCTCGGGTGATATCAATGTCAGCAACGCATTAGGAGATGCGGGAATCGTGATCGCGCAGGCAGGGACACATACAGCAACCGGAAAGAACGGAACGGTTCTGGTGAGTGGAAAAATCAACGCATCGGGTAACAAGGGTGGAGCGATACATATTCTCGGAGATCGTATCGGGTTGGATGCCGGCGCGAAGCTGGATGCTACAGGCACTCGTGGCGGTGGTGAGGTGCTGGTGGGCGGCGACTATCTGGGTGGAAAATACACTGGTACGGTGAAGCCAGAGAGAGCGCGCGCGGGTGGTAACTCGACGGTGCAGGCGGGTAAAAGCGGTAAGTTACTCGAGTCTTATCATACGAATCGTGGTGGAATTCAGAAAGCACGCAAAGTGTATATGGACAAAGAAGCATCCATTGATGTCAGCGCAAAGCATAGCGGTGATGCCGGCCGTGCTATCTTATGGTCGGACGAGCAAACAAAGTTTTATGGCTCCATCATGGCAATGGGTGGAAAATCTTCGGGCGATGGTGGCTTTGTTGAAACGTCCAGCAAGGAGATTCTTACAGCAATCGGTATGGTGGATGCTTCCGCTCTCAAAGGTAACGCCGGAACATGGTTGCTCGATCCTAACAACATTACCATCAGCACTGGGGCAGACGGTGCGAACACGAATATCAGCACGACGGTTGGGTCACCTACACGTTTTGATACTACAACGGATGGATCTATACTTACTACCGGTTCCATTGAAGCGGCACTCAATGGCGGCACTAGCGTGACGATCGAAACCCAAAACGGTGGTTCTTCTTCAGAAGCCGGTACCATCACGTTTGCCAATAACATCACGAAGTCGACGGGTAGCAACGCGACACTGCTGGTGCGTGCGGCAGATTCGATCGTGCTAAACACGGGTGTACAAATAGTGTCCAATGCAGGTGCGTTGAATGTGACGATGCACGCAGACAAGGATAACTCGGGACAAGGTGCGTTTGCAATGTCCACAGGGAGCGGAATTTTCACCAACGGTGGCACTATCACAATTGGTGGTGGTCTTGATCCAACGACGAATGGTGCGAGAAGCTCGGTTGCGGCGAGTCTGAATCCAGGCGTGTCGCTTACGGGTGCAACTCTGGATGCTCAGGGCGGTAATATATCCATCATTGGTCAAGGTCGCGACTTCGCTGCGGGATCAGCATTGCGAGGTGTGGAACTGGTATCTGGAACCACGGTCAAAACATCGGGTACCGGAAATATCACGATCCGAGGAACCGGAGGTGTGGGAGCGAATAATAATACCGGAGTGCTGGTCGATGGTGCCGGAACCAAAGTGGAAGCGGTCGATGGAGCGATTGATGTAACTGGAAACGGCAGTGCATCTTCTGCCGGAAACAACCTCGGTGTGGTGATACAAAATGGAGCCGTCATTGAGCAAACCGGTACCTCTGCGACGACAGGAAACGTCAGGGTTCGCGGAACCGGAGGTGCGGGAACAACGGGCAATGTGGGAGTGCTGATTCAAAATTCCGGAACCCGAGTTTCATCCAGAAGCGGTGATATTCTCGTTACCGGCAATTCCAACGGAACAAGTACAGAAAATTATGGTGTTCAGATTCAAAGTGGCGCGGTGATCGAATCCACAGGCACTACATCTGATGCAGCATCCGTTACCATTGAGGGTACTGCGGGAGGGTCAGGAGTTTCGAATCAGAACCATGGAATTTTCGTAGATTCGAATACTATTATAAGAAGTATCAACGGTCATATAGTAATGAACGGCACCAGCCCGACAACAACGGGAAATAGCAGCAACGGAATTCATCTGGATAATTCGAGCAGAATAGAATCCACAGGCGCGGCCAATATCATTTTGAACGGAACGAGTGCATTCAGTAGCATTGGTGTTGCACTGGGGGTTGCCCTACAAAATAGTTCCACTATCCGATCCATGGGAAGCGGTGCCATTACCATTTCAGGAACCAGTCGAGGTACGGCAGGAGGATATAACCACGGAATCTATTCCGATAATTCCACCATCCGCACCGATGGAACCGGCAACATCACCATGACTGGTGTAGCCGGCGGTTCTGGGGCGGACGCCACGGGATTTAATGTCGGCATCCGAGTAGCAAACAACGCCGAAATTCGCAGCACTCTTGCCCAAACCAATCCATCAATTGGTACGATATCACTTAATGGAACCGGTGGTACCTCCAGTGCAGCAGGAATAGTCAACACGGGTATATATATCGGCACCGATAATGGCCCACCGGCATTTGTGAATTCTGAGGGCGGCAACATCGTGTTAAATGGAACCAGTGGAATTGCTCCTAGTGGATTCAGCTCGGGGGTCGTAATGGGGGAAGCCACAACCTCCTCCATACTTGCTAACCGCAACGCTAACATCACCATTACCGGAACAGGAAGAGCGACGGGCGCCAACAGCTTTGGCGTCGGTATTATGAATTCGAATCTGGTTCGAAGCGAAAATGGAAATATTACCATCACCGGAAACGGCAGTGCTGCTTCTACGGTAGGTTCGTCGCACGGTGTCAGGCTGGTAGGTAGTACAGTACAATCGACTGGAACAGGAAACATCAGCGTTACTGGAAACGGTGGAGGCGCTGGGGCTAGCGTCAATAATTACGGAGTATTTCTGAATGGCGGTACCATACGAACCGTGAGCGGCACTAAGGATATTACTGCGAGAGCAGGCACGGGTAGCGGTGTGGGGAATATAGGGTTTTTCACAAGCAGTTTGGCAAACGCTATCGGAGATGTCTCCACCACCGGCAATGTAACGCTTACATTTGATAGTTATGTGTTTGATAATTTTTCGGGACGAACCACTGGTACCTGGAACATTCGTCCCTTGACCGATACAACCAGTATTGGTTTAGCGGGGGGCGCTGGTGGTCTCACTTTTTCGAGCGTGGATCTGGATAAGGTTACTGCCGGAAACTTCACCATCGGCCGCACCGATGGCAAAGGCGCAATTACAGCAAATGCAAAATCGTGGAATTCTCCCGTAACGCTAGTGAATGGCGATGCCAACATTCATATCAACGGGCTTCAAACCATGGGAGCAAGAACCTTTGTGGCCAACACCAACGGATCGGGTGATGTGGTGCTCGGAGCTGCGGGCGGGATTTCCAGCAGCGCTGCGGGAAATAACATCATTCTGGCATCCGGACGCAATTTTATAAACAACTCACTGCTGGGTGCTGGCACGCTTTCTACGGGAGGCGGCAATTTTCTCATATACAGCACATCGCCAAGCAACGATAGTGTCGGCACACTGACCAGCAACTATACGAGATACAGTTGTACTTATCTGGGTTCATGCCCTTCCCTGGGTACAGGAAATGGCTTTTTGTATCGTTCCGCGGCGCCAAGCTCTGGTGGTGGATGGTCTCCAGATGGTTGGGCGGGATTTCCTACACCAGACATCAGCACGATTTCTACTGAACCGCCATCTATTCCATCCGTTCAACCTCCACCCTCTGCTCCAGTCATTATCCCCCCTTCCGTGCCTGCGCAGATTGTTTCTCCGCCCACTGCGGAAGCAAGATCCCCCGATTTTAATAGTTATGAATTTATTTATGGGGATGAAAAGGAATTCTGGCGTGTATTAGAAAGCACCACCGAGATCAGCAACTTCCATTCTACGCAACTCGGTGCTCAGCAGTATCTGTACTCTCCCAAAATGTTTCTGCGGGATTTGTACCGCTTTACCCGTGAAGCGATCATCGTATTTGCCCTCTCCGATGCTACGGTGCAAGCAACAGAAGCCCAGTAGCTCATTGTCTGTACTAGGCAAAAATTGCCTGATGATACAGTTATTTACTTGATCTAGATCATACCCATTGCCGTAAAAACATGCTCCTGTTAGCTGTAGGCTAACGAAAACGGAGAGGATGTATGATTCGGGTATTTATCGGCTACGATGGAAAAGAAACGATTGCTTATCATGTGTTGGCGCACAGTATTCTCGCGCGCGCGAGCAAACCGGTATCGATCGCTCCGTTGATGCTCACCCAACTCAAAGACAGTTTCCATCGCGAGCGCAACGCGCTGCAATCCACCGATTTTGCGTTTTCACGCTTTCTGGTGCCGTATCTGTGCGAGTATCAGGGCTGGTCGATCTTCATGGATTGCGACATGCTGGTGCTCGACGACATGGAAAATCTCTGGAAACTGCGGGATGAGCGCTATGCCGTGATGTGCGTAAAGCATGACTACACCCCCAAAACCGGCGAGAAGTTTCTGGGTCAGGTGCAAACGACCTATGAGAAGAAAAACTGGTCGTCGGTGATGCTGTTTAACAACGCGAAATGCAAAGCGCTGACGCCAGAGTTTGTGAATACCGCCTCGGGGCTGGAGCTGCATCGTTTCAAATGGCTGGATGGCGATCATTTGATAGGTGAGATCCCCGTGCGCTGGAATTTTCTGGTGGGGGAGTACGAAAAAATTCCTGCCGAAGACATTTCCAATCTGCACTACACACTGGGCGGGCCGTATTTCAATGCCTACAAAGACACCGATTATGCCGATCTGTGGTTCAGTGAGCGCGAGCGCCTGCTGTTTGCAGATAAGGACGTGCGCATTATTTCCAAAAATCAACCCAAGCAGGCGCAGCTATCTGCGACCGATCACTTCAATCTGGCGTTTGTGGCATTTGAAGGTGGCAAGCGTGAGGAGGCCAGGAAAATCTGTCAGGAGCTGCTCGCGAATTATCCGCAGTATGCGGACGGCATCAACCTGATGGGGGTTCTCTACCATCAGGCGGGAGAATTGCCACCGGCGCGCGAATGGTTTGTGAAGGCGGTGGCGGCTGATCCGCAGAATCCTCACTATGCGCTCAACATGGCGATGGTGTGTCAGGCGCTTGGGGATGTGACGGGCATGAAAACTGCTCTGGATAGCACACTGGCGCTCAGCCCGGGATACGCGCAGGCGTTCCAGATGCGGCTGCAACTGGCGCTCAAAGAGGAGGAATATGCAACGGCAGAGCGGCTGATCAAAAATCTGATGCCGATCGTGCCGCAGACGCCAGATTTGCTGAAACTTCTTATCACCGTGCTGGGCAAGCAATCCAAGTATGCCGAGACGCTCCCGCTTTACGAAAGTTTGAAAGACATGCAAGGCACTCTGGATATGGATCAGTTGGGCGGATATGGTCTAGCGTTACAATATCAGGGCAGGCTTGAAGATGCGATTGCGCAATTTGAAATGGCCATCGCCTTTGGGCATGAATCTGCTGAGATGCAATATAATCTCGGTGTAGCACTCGATCACACGGCGCAGCATGAACGCGCGAAAGCGGCATTTGAAAAATCACTTTCGCTGGATCCGCAATATAAGGATGCGATTAACGCACAGGCCATGCTCACCATCAAAATGAAAGGGCCGGATGATCCCTCGGTATTTTCGCTTCTCGTGCATGTGCTGTCGAAAGAAGATGCAAGGCAATACGACATACCCGCATGGGAAGGTCAGCCACTTGAGGGTAAGCGGTTACTTTTGAGTTCGGAGCAGGGGGTGGGCGACATTGTGATGTTTGCCGGATTCATCCCTCCGCTTCTGGCGATGGGCGCGCGCATCACGCTGGAAATGTACAAACCTATGATCGAGTGGTTCACGCAATCTTTCCCTGACGTGAAGGTGATTCCTATGACAGCTGCTTTGAATACAGATATTCGCAAGCAGGATTTCGATTACCACTGTATGCTTGGGGATCTCATGCGATTTGGCATCGGCAGCTATCGTCCGACTGAACATGCGCCGCACATGAAAGCGGATACGAATCTCACCGCTTCCCTTCGCGCCAAGTACAAGGGCGCAAGCGATCAACGGCTGATAGGAATTTCCTGGCATACGATCAATCCGATCACGGGTTATATCCGCAGCATCCCCCTTGACCAGTGGCTTCCGATTCTGCGCACGCCGAACTGCCGTTTCGTGTCCTTGCAATACATGGATCATGATGCGGATATTGCTGCGCTTGCGAGCGATCAGGGGGTTACCATAATAAGCGATCACGGGATTGATCCGGTACGCGAGAAGCACCGGTTTGCGGTGCAGATTGCTGCAATGGATGAGGTGATTTCGATCCAGAACGCTGCCACACACTTTGCCGGCGCGCTGGGAGTGCCTACCACCTTGATGCTGTCTGCGGCGGCGGATTGGCGTTGGGGGCTTACGCGCAGCGACAACCCGTTTTACCGTACCGTGCGCATTGTCCGGCAGACCGCTTACGGTCGCTGGCAGCCGGTGATCGAGCAGGTGGCAGGCGAGCTTGCCGCGCGAGCGGGTGCTAAGAAAGCGCGGCATGGATAGGTACGCGACGTATAGTCGTTTGAATTTAGAATGCCCCATACGGCGAAAATGTGTAATTTCGAGAACCGTAACGCAAGTGTACGTTCAAGTACATGCGTAACGGAAGCGCAGAAATTACACATTTGCAGCAATGGGGCATTCTAAAGATAAATGACTAAACAAAAGTGATAGTTGTAATTCCTTACGCCTTGCGTAGAGTGCACGTCCTGACCCTGAACCATCAACCCACCACGAGATGCTTATGAATACCTATACGCGTGATAACCCCAGCCCGCGCTATAAAGAACTGCTCACCATGTACCGTCAGATGCACGATCACGGCGATGCGTCCAAAAACATCGCCCCACAGATGATGTTCAGCGGCCATTCAATGCCAGGCAACGCGCTGAATATCAAAAAGCATATCGAGCGCACCGGTGCCAGAACCATGCTCGATTACGGATGCGGGAAAGGATTGCAGTATCAGGTGAGCAATATCAATGTCCCGGGTGTGGGTGTGGTGCCCTCGATGCGGGAATTTCTCGGCAATCCCGAACTCACGCTGTTTGATGCCGGCTACGCTCCTTATTCCACGCTGCCCACCGGCACGTTCGATGGCGTGATCTGCACCGACGTGTTGGAACACATCACCGAGGAGGATATTCCCTGGGTGCTCGATGAGTTGTTTGGCTATGCTGATAAATTCGTCTATGCGAATATCGCTTGCTATCCGGCAAAGAAAACTCTCCCCAACGGTGAAAACGCGCATTGTACCGTCAAGCCGCCGGTCTGGTGGGGCGAGCGCATCCGCAACGCCGCGAAGAAAAAACCGAACGTGTCGTTCAGCTTCTGGATGTCCTTCTATCAACCCGACGGCAACCTCACCGCAGCGGAATTCAAGGGGTACTGATCCTACCGGCGGAGCAGTTGTCCCTTTACAAATGACGGGCGACGATTTTTAAGTATTCGCACCGCTTAAACGGCGACGCTGCTCGATTTATGCTTCTGCTGCATTAGGGAATCAACCAAACTGTATAGGCGCTCTGGGGTAATATCGTCCGACACCTGTGTGTACTGCAAAGAGGCAAGTTGCGGATCCACCCAATGGTCTTTGGGCATCACCAGAACGATTGGCACGTCACGTCCTTCGCGGCGTATTGCGTTCATGAAGTATTCGATTTCTTTTTCACAATTACCAAGCATCTCAGGTGTTAGTTTGAAAATCATAGCGGCGAAATCTAAAGGTTTCCTTGATAACCGCTCTCTTGCGTAATCGAGATCAGTTTCAATGTTAATGGGATTCCCCTGTTCCAAAAAATACTTCAGATCATCGAATGTTTTATTAGCCGGATCACATACAAACAAGACCAATGGCTTGTTACGAAATGTAGATCCTGGCCCGAAATTCTCGCCGTGAAGATATGCGTTAGGTGGTAGTCTGTGCATCATACATTGAAATCCATGCCCCAATAATAGCCCCAATACATTAATTTTTCGTTTTTATTCATGTATTATCTGATGACGAAAAATTAACGATCTTGTGGTATGTTAAGCATAGAAATCATCAAGCACACCTAACGCAATGAAAGATATAAATAATATAGGGATTATAGCAGAAGATGGAGCATTAGCCTCCGCCATATATCAGGCGGTTATCGATCTGATCAATCAGCACGGGTCACAAGGAAAACGCCTGTCCCATCCGAATGTTTGTCTTCTTAGAAGAACAAAAAAAAGCAATCGAGCCGAACGAGCTATATTGCAAGATACGGAGTTGTTACGAAAACTCGAAACGGATCTGGTATTTTACCCGGAAGCCCACATGCAACCGTTCGTTTCAAGCGCGGAAAGCAAAATTCCTGTTCGCGCGCTGCCAAGAGAGGATTTAATCGAAGGACACGAAAGCGAATCAGAGAGAAAACAGAAAATACTACATATTGCAAAGCATGTGTTTGAATCAATTTATCATGAACATTCGGCTACCGATACAAAGCGTCAATCACGACGACTTAAACTGCCCATCTACAGCCAAAAGTATTCAGAAGAAAAAGTACCGTTAATTGCTATTCACGGCGGCATGGGACCCGAGTCAGGGAATGATGCGTTCAGTCAGTTGTGCGACATGTATGACGGAGACGCACTTCTCTATAGCGCAGCAAGAACGCCAAATGCCGCGAAAACGTTTCTGAAAGAAATCAGCACCGACGGGTATAGTTTTACGAAAAACCCTCTGCCGCAACTTGCTGAAGATCGTAAACGGCTCCTCAGCATAAAACCGGATGCCGTCGTCATGGCGTGCAATACCATGCATCTGTTTCAACCGGCACTCGTTGGTGACCGTGTGAATAAGCAAAAGATACCGACTTTTCATATTGTTGAAAAGGGTATCCAATCTATTCCATCCCACGCGCGCGTGTTGGTGCTTGCAACATCGGCATCACTTGAAAATGCCTTAATTCAACAAGTAACAAACCAACTGGGAAGGGAAGATGTAACATACCTGTACCCGACGAAACAGGATCAGGAGAAAATCGATCAGGCGATAGAAGATTATGTGTTGAGAGGAAATGACTATGTCGCCGCCGGAAAACTGATTAAATCGGTGGTGCAGCAATATGCCAAGCAACTTGGACGCAAAGGCGTGGTAATGGGGGGGTGTACAGAGATTGCTGTGGCATTACGCAAGGGAAGTATAGAGTTATGGGATCATGAGGAAATTCGGCATCAGGAAGTAAAAGATCGGTTGCTTCGTCTTATCGGATTAAAGCCTGATTTGATTGTACTCAATCTCTCGGACAATCCTGCGCCGGTTTTTTCGGATTACGCGCCGAAACCCAAAGCGATGTTACTCTTTTGTGACAATTTGCGTATCGCATTGGAAAATGCTGTGGAAATGGTTGAAAAATCATCCAAAACTCCTTCTGAACCGCAGAAGAGAGCACGATGAAGAATTAATGGATATTTAACAGAAGTTCCGTAGAGTTATACTATGCAAAACACCACATTAGACGAATACAAAGCGATTTACGATGCTATGCTTGGTATGCATGATCTGGTGCATGACCTTATCGATGAGATCGAGAAACCATACTTTCACGACGCGGTTAAGGATCACGAGCTTGTGCAACAACGAACGAAATTGGCGTTACCAATCATCAATGCGTATGAATCCGCACTGGCTGTGTGTACGGAGAGGTATATAGAG
>CAZFOM010000011.1:22357-29446 GCA_964520155.1 uncultured Rickettsiales bacterium | reverse complement strand
CCGGATGGCAAGCCGTCGGTGCGGATCGTGCTGCTCAAGCAGTTCGATACGCGAGGCTTCGCGTTTTACACCAATCTCGATAGCCGTAAGAGTCAGGAGATCAAAGCCAATCCACACGCAGCGCTCTGTTTCTACTGGATGCCGCTGGATAAACAGGTGCGCATCGAAGGAATGATCGAGCCGGTCTCCGATGAAGAAGCCGATGCGTATTACCACAGTAGGCCACTACTGAGCCGCATCGGTGCGTGGGCGTCGAATCAGTCGCAACCGCTGGATTCCAGAGAGACATTATCGCGCAAAGTGGCCGACCTGCGTGGTAAATACACGGAAGAAAATCCCCCGCCCCGCCCGCCCCACTGGTCAGGCTGGCGACTTATTCCGAGTGCGTTTGAATTCTGGCACCAGGGCGACTTCCGCCTGCACGACCGGATTGTGTTTAAGAAAAATGCGAATAAGTGGAATAAAGAAAGACTGTATCCATGAATACGGATTTAACAGCTAACGGCTGGCAGCCATAGCTGCTTTTTGAGTGCCTCGAATGCAATCGCGAAATGAGCGAGCAGTAAATTCTCTAGGATCGCCACCTGCTTCTTCATACAAGCGTGCAGCAAGATCTTTCGCCCCCACGTTTTCATCAAGAAACAAAGTCAATTTACGATTGAGTCCAATACCAAAAACCTCTTGTGACCTCTTATCATCGAAACGGCTCTTAGCATGATCTCCAAATAACGTTGCCAAGGC
The DNA here is from genome assembly GCA_964520155.1 of uncultured Rickettsiales bacterium. Classification (GTDB taxonomy): domain Bacteria; phylum Pseudomonadota; class Alphaproteobacteria; order Rickettsiales; family JABCZZ01; genus CAZFOM01. Next base: position 28,705 of record CAZFOM010000011.1, on the reverse strand, counting down.
CGCACGAACTTCGCGTTTTTCTTGCGGCGTATTCATGCCGCTCTCAACCGCCGAGGTTAATTGTTCGGCTATACGATTCAGATACTGAATCCCTGCATCCGTGTACAACGCTCCATCTGGTTTCTCAATCGGCGGAAACTGCGTTTGTACTTCCTCAAGAAATCGACGGTAAACGGTAGTAAAGTCCGACTCCGGTTTCGTATCGCGAAATGTTTTGCGATCAAATTCCTTGGGATTTCCACCTGCTACCACATATAACGCCTTGAATGCATAAGGTTTGTCATACCAATTCGCGCATATATCTCGAAGCCTATCCAGAGTGCTTCTAGCCTCCAGATCCGCATCCGGTAAATATATAGATCTCACAAGCTGCCGTACACGTTCCGCCTGCTTAGGATGTTTATGTAATGTATCCAGTCTCGCAACATCAATCTGTTGAAGTTCGTTCACGATAGGAGACAGATAACGGTAGCCCGGTGTTTTCTCAAAGTACTGCTTCGGATCAGGAGTCTGAAGAAATACAACCTCCCTTATTTCCGCGTCAGGCAAATCTTGCTCCCACACCTTTGGCAAAGCATCCAATAGCCATTTTGCGTTCTGTATCGTTTTTTTATCCAACTTTGGTGTCATGTTAAAATCTCACTAAAACAACTGACGGTGGTTTGAACAAAGAAAGACTGAATCCCTAAGCTCGACTATTTCCTGAAGAAGGTTCTCCGCGACCTGTTAATCGATCTAAAAATCCTCTACGCCCCATTTGGGGTTGCACTTCAGCAAGTTGGGGCACTGAGTGCTTAGGTGTGCCCTGTTTTTGGCGCAGTTCAACCTTTTCTCGTAATTCATCCGCCCAATCAGGCTGGCTCATGGCTACAATTCTCAGTCGATCAGGAATATCCCGATTGTCATTCGTGAATCCTTCATTCGCAAGTTGAACGTAGTTTTTAGACTTGTTTTCAGTAAACCCGAGGCTGTTATCTTTGTAGTCATACGAAATTTTGGGGAAATACTCGCTATGCTCCGCCAACTCCAGTGCAAGCGGTTTGTTATCCGTATTCAGCGCCGTGATGTAGAGTTTACCAATAACTTTAGTAATGTGTTCGTTCGAGAGATTGGTGTTTTTTTCCAATTGGGATAATTTCTGGTGAAACAGTTTCTTACCCGCCTCTTCCCCTAGATTGATGGAAGTAAACGCATTCACCTCATGCATCTGTTCGGCACTCAAGGAGGTGCCAACCCCATTTCTTAATTCCCTTTGTGCGATGGCTTCATCCTGAATATCAAAAGAAAAATCCTTTCTTTTACTCAGTAGATAAGCCGTCGTGCCTAGACCAGCAACACCGGCTGCACCGGCAACAATCGCAACGCGCCTCGTGAATAAATTTTCTGGTGCTAGCCCCGTTTTTGGTTGGTCAGGTTTTTTCGGTGTTGCCAGCTCAAGCTCCGCAAAAGACCGGTCGTCAAACAATCTCGGATCTCCACCGCACATCTTATAGAGTGTTCTAAAGCCTGCCTTGTTTTCTTCGTTCGACAGAAAGGTTTCTACGGTATCGCCAATACCACTTCGTCTTGCACCGGGTAAAATTTCAAAACCATAAAGCGTAGCGATAGCATCTCGGATTATCTTTTTATGCACAGGGTTGTTCAGTTCAAGATTATTGTCGCTCAATACTTCCAATGGCTTTCGAAATTGATCAAAAATCTGTTGTGCGGATTCGATGTCTTGTTCACTCAGTATACCGCCTTCATTATTCAGCATCTGCCTCTCAATAGGTGAGAACTCAGCAACAAAAAAATGGCGTGTGCGTTCAGTTACTTTAGTAATTCTTTGTAACGCTTCGGGGGTGGCGTCCTGTGTGGTCATAGATTTTACCTTTGTTACTATGACCTCAATTATTAACGTAAAACCGTTAAGGTTTTATTACGCTTGGCAATTTATGATTTTACCAAAACATTACTGCGCCTCCGCCGCGCAATTAGGTGTTTCAAAAATCTTTATTTTTAAGCAGGTTACACTCGTGCCGGCAAATAATTGTGGGCAGATGATTTCTTTCAAATACAGCGCCATATTCTCTGCCGTGGGGTTGTTTGGCATGTAGTAAATGGCCTGTTTGGTGTGGGACACAATCGCATCACCAAGCGGTTTATCCTTGTCCCACAGGATCGTTGTGTGATCCCAGTTTGCATCAATCCACGCGCCAAGTTTTTCTTTGATCACTCCGAAATCAATCACGCGGCCAAGCGTGTCCAACCCGTCTGCCGCCACGAACGTTGCCTCCACTGCATAGCGATGCCCGTGCAGGTGCTTGCATTTGCTTTCATGCTCCATGACGCGGTGCGCGGCATCGAACTCGATGCGGCGTGTGCAGGTGATGCGCGGTGTTTCTTGTGGCATGGGGTTTAACGAAGCGTTATAAAGCAGTAACGTCATCCGAGCGGAGGCTGGCATCCAGTAATAGAGTTGTTGATTCTGGATACCAGCTTTCGCTGGTATGACAATACATGGATGCAACGCATAGCGAAAACGGATCATGGTGGAAAGTGCAAAAAAATTGAGCCGCAAGAGAAAGCGCAAGCATTTTCCGGTCGTAAGTCCGCTAAACCCGCCTGGAACGTCGCCAGGCACACTGATTGCGCCACCCGAGCAGCTCAGCACCCATATTTCGGTGATGGGATATGGCACAAACGGATACACAGAAAAGGTAATTCACTCCGTTGAGGAAATCCCAGAGGTCATGGCCGCATGGCCGACAGTGTGGGTGAAAGTGACAGGGCTTAAGGATATTGCAACGATTGAGGCGCTGGGAAACCATTTCAACCTGCATCGGCTGGTGCTCGAAGATGTGCTTAATATCAGCAATCGCTCGAAGGTCGAGGAGTACGAAGACTACCTCTTTTTGATTGTCAAACAAGGGAAGTTTGCCGAGCAGTTTGATACGGAGCATTTCAGTCTGGTTCTGCGCGAGAAGGTCGTCATCACGTTTCAGGAAAAGCCTGAAGATTGTTTTAACCTCATCAAGGATCGCATTCGCGGCGGGCTGGGCAAAATTCGTCAATACGGCACAGATTACCTTGCCTACGCCGTACTCGATGCGATTGTCGATAGTTATTACCCCATCCTTGAATGCGTCAACCAGAAGCTCGAGGCGCTCGAAACCAACGTCATCATGGAGCGCGGGCGCGATACGATCCGCAACATCCACGCGGTGAAGATGGATCTGCTCTATATGCACCGTGCGATTTATCCGATGCGCGACATCATTAACGTCATGGCGCATGACGATTATGATTATGTGAATACGGCGGTGTTACATTATTTCCGCGACTGCCACGATCAGTGCGTACAGATCACCGAACTGACCGAGTTCTACCGCGATGTTGCCTCTGGCTTGATGAATACGTATCTTGCGCTCTCCGGCCACAAAATGAACGAGGTGATGAAAATACTCACCATCATTTCGGTGATCTTCATGCCGCTCACGTTCATTGTCGGTGTGTACGGCATGAATTTCGACACGAACCATCCGCTTAACATGCCGGAATTACGCTGGCCGCATGGCTACCTGCTGATCTGGTTCATCATCCTCAGCATCGTGCTTATTATGCTCGGATGGTTCCGCCGCAAAGGCTGGATTTGGACAGAGAAATCAAATGAGTAAATGTCGTTTTTATCCGTAACTTTTAGTAGACACCTTCTCTTCCCTCATCCTGGCTTACGCCGTCCTTCTCCCAGAGGGAGAAAGTACTCATTTCCTCTTTCTTTGAGAGCCTATTCCCCTACCTTATCCCTTGAGGAGAGGAAGAGAGAAAGATCTACGTTTCAAAGTATTTTATACTGTCATACCGGCGAAAGCCGGTATCCAGTGGGAATCAGATAAAGGTAAATGACTACGGCAAAGACTGGATGCCAGCCTTCGCTGGCATGACATGTATTAACTACTCCCGACCAATAATCTGTTCGAGATTCGATGAAAGTGGCGTAGTTGTAGCAGCAGGCCGCTCGGTGGCTTGCGCACGAGGCGCAGGTGATGGTATTGGTGCTGGTTGATAGCTGGAGACAGCGGGCGGCACTTGCTGCATAGGAGGCTGAACCTGTGGTTGAGCCTCTGTCTGTATGGGTGCCGGCACTACGGGCACTAGCATAAACTGCGTCCCAGGTGGTGCAGCCATAATGGTAGGTGCAGGGGCAGCGGCTTGCGCGCCAGGTTTAACTATCGCAGAAGAGATCGGCAGTGTGTTTCCAACGGGCGGGGTATTACCAGCGGTTTGCTGCCCCCCCCCTGTGCCACTGGCAGGCGGCGCATCTGGCTTGGCAGGTTCTTTGGGTTTCGCCACCGCCCAATCCTTCCCACGCATACATTCGCTGAATATCCGAAGCAGCATCTGATTACGTTCGCGCTCACTCACCGGAACCCCGCTGGGCGCGGTGTAAAGTCCCACTTTCATTTCGGCGAGTTCACGGCAGCCATCGCGTGATGCAACATATTCACGTTGCAAGCCCACCGAATCCTTGCACGCGGGAAGCACCATCAGACATACCAGCAAAGGCCAACATTTTTTCATGTGGCAGCACCTCCCTCCTCAAACAGGCGGCCATGCTGCTGGATACCGATATCGTCGAGCAGGATGGTTTCTTTGCGATTCGCCTGCGCAATCTGTTCGCGCTCCCAGTTCTCAAGTGCGATTTCGTATTTTTTCACCTCGCTGAAAGCATCCGCAATCTGCCTTCTTACGTCATCGGCCTTCACATCGATTTTGCGCACCTCGGTCGCAATATCCTGCTGGCGCTTCTGAATGCGCTTGGAAAAATTGCCAAAGAAATTTCCCATTTCGGGCATACGGGTCGCAAATTCGACTTCCTGCTGCAACTCCTCACTCAGGCGCAGCGACGCCTGCACGAGTTGCGCGCGCTGGCGCTCGAGATCGGTGAGCTGCTTGCGCAGTTCATTCAAGGTGCGGCGTTGCAGGCGGATCAGGGTTTTCAGCGCTTTCATGGCTGCCAATCCTTCATCCCGAGAATGGCCGCGAGATCCATGTAATCCTGTTTCAGTTCACTCTTTTCTTCCATGCGCTGCGCAAGGAATTTTTCGAGCGCCGGATGGTATTGGATCGCGCGATCTACCTCCTGATCCGATCCCTTGCGGTAAGCACCAAGCCGAATCATCTCCGCCATATCGTCATACGTCGCAAGCAATGCGCGTGCGTTGAGCACAAGTTCATTTTCATTGGCGGTATTGCAATCGGGCATGGTACGCGACACGCTCTTTAGGATATTGATCGCGGGATAACGTCCGCGCTGCGCGATGTTGCGATCAAGTACAATATGCCCATCGAGAATACCGCGCACCGCATCCGAGATCGGTTCGTTCGTATCATCACCTTCCACGAGCACGCTGAACAATCCCGTAATCGATCCCTGCCCGTGTCCGCCAGGCCCTGCGCGCTCCAGCAGTTTCGGCAATTCGGCAAACACGGTCGGGGTATAACCCTTGCTCGTAGGCGGTTCGCCTGCCGACAGACCAATCTCGCGCTGCGCCATGGCAAAGCGGGTCACCGAATCCATCATACACAGCACGTCCTTGCCCTGATCGCGAAAATACTCGGCCACCGTCATCGTCATATACGCGGCCTGCCTACGCATCAGCGCCGATTCACTGGAGGTGGCAACGATCACCACCGAGCGCTTCATGCCTTCTTCGCCCAGATCATCCTCGATGAACTCCTGCAATTCCCTGCCGCGCTCACCGATCAGCCCGATGACATTCACATTCGCGCTCGAGTATTTTGCCAGCATCGACAGCATGATGGATTTACCGACCCCTGAGCCGGAAAAGATTCCCATACGCTGACCGCGGCAGCATGACAAAAACACATTGAGTGCGCGCAGTCCGAGATCAATTTTACCTTTCACGCGCTGACGTGCGTGGGGCGGCGGCGGTTCGTTATGAATGCGATACGGCGCAACGCCCTTGGTAAGTGGGCCTTTTCCATCTACCGGATTGCCCATCGCATCCACCACGCGACCAAGCCACGAACTGTCCGGGTAAGCCGCCGAGTCGCTGCCCGAAAGAACGACCTTCGCCCCCAGACCAATGCCTTCAATCGCGCCGAACGGCATGAGTAACGCGCGATCCTCACGAAACCCTACCACTTCACACGGTACATCACGAGAATGGGAACCATTCGCGAGCACTTTGCAGCGCGAACCGATGCTGAGCAGGCGTTCAATACCCGTGCACTCGATCAACAATCCTTTAATCGAGATGACTTTACCTGCCATCTGGCTGGTCGGCAGGCGGTTAATTTCAGCAAGCAACTGCTCCAATTGAGCCTCAACAATTATTTCACACC
>CAZFOM010000011.1:21438-22347 GCA_964520155.1 uncultured Rickettsiales bacterium | reverse complement strand
TCCGGCAAACCCTATTCAACCTTTTGATTCTGTTTTACTTTTTTGCACATATCTGGGCTGCTTCGGGTTAATGGATGGGATTTTTGCAAAAACCGTTCCAATTTTAACTATTGTTTAACGTTAACAATTCATGTATATGTTAACCATTACAGGGGCTCATTTGTTTAATGAGCAAAGTGAAGTTAACAAAAAACAATACACGGAGGGTTGCCATGCGCGTACTGCTCGTTGAAGATGATTCATCCACCGCAAAAGCTATTGAGCTCTCGCTTGCTTCGGAAGGCATTATCTGCGACACGACCGAACTCGGCGAAGAAGGTCTCGAGATCGGAAAAATTTACGACTACGATATTATCATCCTCGATCTGATGCTACCCGATATCGACGGGTACGAAGTGCTTCGCCGTTTCCGCGCAGCAAAAATCACAACCCCTATTTTGATTCTGTCGGGTCTTTCCGGTCCGGATCAGAAAATCAAAGGTCTGGGATATGGCGCCGATGATTATCTCACCAAGCCGTTCAACAAAGGGGAGCTGATCGCGCGCATTCAAGCAATTGTACGTCGCTCCAAAGGTCATTCCGAATCCGTGATCCGCACCGGCAAGTTGACGGTGAATCTCGATACGCGTTCGGTGGAAGTGGATACCAAACCGCTGCACCTGACCAGCAAGGAATATGGTATTCTGGAACTGCTCAGCCTGCGTAAAGGCTCCACGCTCACCAAAGAAATGTTCCTCAATCACCTCTATGGTGGCATTGATGAGCCGGAACTCAAAATCATCGACGTATTCGTGTGCAAACTGCGCAAGAAATTGCAGCAGGCATCCGGTGGCGACAACTATATCGAAACGGTATGGGGACGCGGCTATGTGCTGAAAGATCCCGATGGTTCGCCGTTTAGTACTGAGG
>CAZFOM010000011.1:10899-21428 GCA_964520155.1 uncultured Rickettsiales bacterium | reverse complement strand
GCTTATATTGCGTAATGAAAAACTCCGCCCTCCGTGGCGGAGTTTTTTTATGCCAGCACAAACAATCCACGCTCGTTATCGAGCGGTTTGAACGCATCGGTAAGCCCCAGTATGGTTTCTGATGCACCAAGATACAGCGCCCCACGCGGATTCATCACGCTGGCAAGTTTGGAAAGCACCGCTTTTTTGGTTGGCTCATCGAAATAGATCAGCACATTGCGGCAGAAGATAATGTCGAATTTGCCCAGCACCTGACAATCCTCAAGCAGATTATGCACGCGGAAACTCGCCATCTGGCGCAGGCGCTCATGAATCTGCCAGTTGTTATTATCCACCTGATGGAAGTATTTCAGCAGCAACTGGATGGGTAACCCACGCTGCACTTCAAACTGCGAATAGATACCCTGCTTGGCTTTATCCACCACGCGCGGGGAAATATCAGTGCCGACAATATCGAAATTCCAACCTGCAAGGGTGTGGCTTTCTTCGAGCAGCGACATGATCACCGAATAGGCTTCCTGACCGCTGGAACAGGCCGCACTCCATACGCGCAGGAATTTCTGCCCACCGTTTTGCATGAGTCGGGGCAACAGCACCTGTCGCAACTGCTGGAACGGTTTATTATCACGGAAGAACATGGATTCGTTCGTGGTCATGGCATCGGTGACTTCCATGAACAGATCTTCCGCAGCACCCAGTTTCAGGAGATTCACAAACTCTGAAAGATTCGAGCAGCCTACCGCACGCACAATCGGTTGCAGGCGGCTTTCCAGCAGATAAATTTTGTCCGCCGTGAGCGCAAGACCGGAGCGTTTCTTGATCGCGTGGGCGATGAAATCAAATTCGTCCTGCCGCATCAGCGCACCTCCCCGCATTGAATGAGGTACGCGCCGATTTCGGAAATCGGCAGAATGGATTTGGCCAGTCCATGATCAACGACAGCTTTAGGCATTCCATACACCACGCAGCTTGCTTCGTCCTGTGCGATAATGGTGGCACCCGCTCGGTGTGCGTGAGTGCACCCTTCCAGGCCGTCCTGTCCCATCCCTGTCAGCATCGCCACCAGCAGATGCTTGCCGTACGTGGCGACCAGCGAATCGAGCATCGGATCGACCGAGGGTCTGCAATAATTGACCGGTGGATTCTGGTTTAGCTGGATGGTTGGCTGCCCCTCTATACGATCCACACACAGGTGAAAATCACCCGGTGCGATATAGACGGTTCCGGCTTTGACGATATGTCCATGCACCGCTTCCACACACGGCCTGCCACTGGCGCGTGCCAGATGATCCGCAAGAATCGTGGTAAAGGTGGGAGGCATATGTTGCGTAATGAAAATAGGGACATGCGGAAGCGACGTTTTCAGCGCGCCAAAGATAGTAAGCAGCGCTTGCGGTCCCCCCGTGGAACAGCCAATTGCAAGCGCATGTACCGAATGTGCAGGTAGCGACAAAGCGGTTTTTGCGGTAGGCATCGGTGTTGTCGGTATGGGCTTTGCGGGTGTTTGCTCAACCGGCTGCACAGTCGATTTTGGAGGATCTATCGTTACGGAAGGTTCGTTGTTTCGCCGGTTACCCACGATAGCGCGAATGCGCTCCCTCACCTCCTGATAAAAACGTTCAGTGACATTTTGATCGCTTCGTGAGGAGGGTTTGGCAATGCAATCGGTTGCGCCGAGTGCGAGCGCTTTCATGCTGATTTCCGCACCACGGTGGCTCAAGGTCGATACCATGATGATTTTGACAGCGGGTTTCAGCGCAAGTAGTTGAGGCAGCGCCGTGATACCGTCCATTTCCGGCATTTCGATGTCGAGCAGAATGACATCGACTGTTTCATTGCGAAGGATCTGTAGCGCCATCGCGCCGTTTGCCGCAGAAGCCACCACCCGAAACGACGGATCATCCTTGAGTGCGCGCGTCATGAGCCCGCGAATAATCGCGGAATCATCCACCAGCATGATTCGGATAGGAGCGGATATGTCGGAGGTCATTACAGCAAACCTACCTGCATCAGTTTGCTTTGGAGAATATCCTCATCAAACGGTTTCATCACATATTCGTTCGCACCGGCTTGCATTGCCTCTTCAATAAATTTGAAATCGTTATGGGTGGTACAGAACACCACAATCGGCTTGTCCGTGCCAAATTCCTTGCGAATTAACTTGACACAGGTCAGCCCGTCCATCACCGGCATGTTCCAGTCTAAAAGCACCATATCGGGTATCTTCCGCCGGCAAGCATCGAGCGCTTGCTGACCGTCCTCGGCTTCATCGACTGCAAAGCCATGCGACTCCAGCATCTTGCGCGCCACCTTGCGCACCACTTTGGAATCATCCACCACGAGACAGGATTTTTTCATGGCGCTGCTTCCTCTTCCTTAGGGCAGACCCCATAATACTCACACCACAGGGGATCTTCCTCCTTTTCTTCTTCGGGGCAGGTGCCCATTTTTGCACACATGCTAATGTTTTTATCCGGCGCCACATAGCCAAAACAACCCGACAGCACACACAACGAAAGCAGCAAAAATCCGTGTCTCATTCGGGCACCTTCAGCAGACTGGCAACATCAATAATCACGAGCAGTTCCTGTTCGAGTTTGAAAATGCCCGAAGAAATACCGCGCCACACGGGCGACAGATTGGCGGGGCTGTTTTCAAACTGCGTGAGCGGCAGACTCAGCACATCGCCTACCGAATCGACCAGCAGGCTGTAGGGTTCGTCGTTATGTTCTACCACCACACTCATGGTTTTGCCGGTGTAAGGTTTAGGTTCAAGTCCGAGACGAATACGCATATCAATGACGGTGACGATACGTCCGCGCAGATTCATCGAACCCGCCACTTCTTTGGGTGCAAGCGGCACTGGTGCGATGCGCTGCCCCCGCAGCACATCCTGCACGAACAGGACGGGAATGCCAAACATCTGGCCATCCAGACGCATGGTCACATAGTCCTGATGTTTTTTTGTAGCCACGCCTGTCAGTGCGGGTCGGGTATCGGCTGGAACTAACGCGCGGGTGTTACTCATGCGACCACCTTTTCTGCATTCATTGTGGATGCGATGGCGCGTATCAGTGCGCCGCGATCCGTTTTCACAATGAAATCGCGAAAGCCAACGCGACGGCTATGTTCGATCAGCTCGGAATTGATGGTAGAGGTAAACGCAAACACGGGAATATCCATGATTTTGGAATGCCTGCGGATTTCCTCCATCAGTTCAAATCCATTCATCTCCGGCATTTCAATATCCGTCACCACCACATCAAAATGCAGTTTGGGATCGAGCAGTTTTTTGAGCGCTTCCTTCCCGCTTCCCACGGAGGTGACGGAGTAACCCGCAGCCGTCAGAAACGGCGCAGTGATGTTGCGGAAGAACGGGCTATCCTCTACCAGCAGCATATGATGACGACTCAGTGAGGCCTGCTGGATATCGGTATCCACAATGTCTTTCAGCAGATGTGCCACATCGACAATATCCGTGGTTTTCTCGTTGATGACCATGCTGCCGAGATAGCCTGGCTCCTTGGATGCGAGTTTTACCGAGAACGGCGTTTCGACAATATCGAGAATTTCATCCACCATGAGTCCCAACACCTTGCCATCGTAACTGAACACCACGACATCGCGCAATCCTTCCGTCGGCATATCACGATCAGAGCGCATGGTCACCAGACGCATCAGATCGTCCCGATATTGAATCACCGGAAAGACACCGGAATGCTCAATCTTGCTGCAATCCACCTCTTCCAGTCGCGAAACAAGTTCGAGCGGCACCGCTTTCGGCGTCGTACCGCCGCTGCGAAACAGCAGGAAGCTAACAATCGTATCCTGCGTCGTTTGCTGCTTGGCATCGACCTCGTCCTTACCGCTGCTGATTTCTTCCTGACCGGTGGCGCGTGCCAACCCGTTTGGATCGAGAATCATGATCACGCTGCCATCGCCCAGAATGGTATTGCCGGAAAACACATCAATATGTCGAAGCATACTTGATACCGGTTTGACCACGATCTCCTCCGTATCGAAGATGCGATCCACGATCACCCCAAACGTATAGGCCGCCACCTTGCACACCACAATAAAGGCTTCTTCTTCGTCAATATCGGAAGCAGTAGGCATACCGAGCACGCGGGAAAGCGTAATCAGTGGAATGACGTTACCCCGCAGACGCAGCACCGGCGCATGATTGATCCGCTCGATATGATGTTCGTGATCAGCAGAAGCGCGCACAAGCTCCTGTACATTGATCTGAGGAATTCCGAATTGCTGGCTGCCCGCCTCCACAATCAGCACCGACACGATCGCCAGTGTCAGCGGAATCTTGATATGAAATTTCGAACCTTTGCCGAAAACGGAGCTGAGTTCGATCGTGCCGCCGATTTTTTCGATGTTGGTGCGCACCACGTCCATGCCGACGCCACGGCCGGAAACACTCGTGACTTTTTCCGCGGTGGAAAAACCGGCCTTGAAAATGAACTGCATGATCTGCTGTTCGCTGAGCAGGGCGATCTGCTCAGGCGTTGCGATACCGTTACTGATCGCTTTTTGTTTGATTCGTTCGATATTGAGGCCGCGCCCGTCATCCACGATATCAATGATGATATGGCCGCCTTCATGATACGCACTCAGCGTAATCACACCGGTTTCGGCTTTGCCTGCCGCCACCCGATCCGCTGGCATTTCAATACCGTGGTCAGCGGAGTTGCGCACCATATGCGTGAGCGGATCTTTGATCAGCTCAAGCAGTTGGCGATCGAGTTCGGTTTCCGCCCCTTCCATCCGCAGCTCGATTTTTTTGTTCAATTCATGCGACAGATCGCGAATGAGCCGCGGGAATTTCGACCACGCATTGCCGATCGGTTGCATCCGCGTTTTCATGATGCCTTCCTGCAATTCGGTCGTAATCAGACTGAGCTGCTGCAAGGGCGCCATAAAGGTATTATCGCTGCGCGTACGCGCGATCTGCAATAACTGGTTACGCGTGAGCACAAGCTCGCTCACCATCTGCATGAGATTTTCCAGCACATCAATGTTGACACGGATGCTCTGCGTAGACGGATCGGCTCCGCCCCCTGCAGGCGGTGGTGCCTGTTTGGCATCGGTTGCAAGGCCTTGCATGATAGCAACTTCCTTGGCCTTGGACGACACATCCGTCGCCACTTTGGCTTCCACCGGCGCAGGTGCTTGGGTTGCAAGCACAGCAGTGGGTGCAGCGGGAGGCAACATTTCCACCGGAGCGGCAGGTGCAACTTCAGGCTGAGCAGGTGCGCCTGCTACCTGTCCGTTCGATTCGGCAAAGGCATTGAGGCGAGCGATCAGATCCTTATCGTCCCCTTCCGGCTCCGCGCCACTCTGACCCAGATGTGCCATCAGCGCCTTGATCGCATCGAGTGACTCGAGCACCAGTGAAATAGCCTGCGGCGACACTTCGATGGTTTTATCGCGAATTTTTCCGAGCACATTTTCAGAGGCGTGTGCCACCGACTCCAGGCGTGGAAGCCCCAGAAAGCCACAGGTGCCCTTAATGGTATGCACGAGGCGGAAGATGTTGCCAAGAATCGTGCTGTCGTTCGGATTCTGTTCGAGCTTGACCAGTTCGAGATCGAGTACCGCGAGGCTCTCGCTGGTTTCGGTGATGAATTCACTGATCAGATCATCCATTGCCTTCCCCGTAATTTGGCTAATATCATCATCCGTAGCATAGGCGATGGATAAACTAAAGCGATGGCTTCCGATGCAGGATCGTCATCGTGCAGGTTGTGTCGTTATGGTGCCACTGTAGCTCTGCTGCAATATCTTCCGCCAACATTCGCGTAAGATAGGGTTGCACGGTTTTGGGCGAGAGATCATCCACCGCCACGCTTCCCTTGAGTGCGTGCTCAAGTTCCTTGTCGAACTTCACCGTGCTGCCGGTGGCGGTCAATGTGATTTCCATATCGTATCCCGCTTTTTCGCAACGCTCGACACGCACCGCAATCGTGCCCCCGCGAATCAAGTTGCCAGAGAGAATCACTAATAGATTCAGAATCAGTCGTGCCATTTTGCGGCTGACGGAAAATCCGGCGGCATCGGTATGGGTGTCCGGCCAGTCGAGGGTCATTTTCGTACCGGCGAAAAAGTCGGTAGCGATTTTCTTATTATCGGCGAGCGATGCTTCGCCGTCATCATTGATGCGGCCATAGGCTTTGCGGTAGAACTGCAGGCGGTTGACGGCTTCACCCGCACTGCTGACGATCAGCTGGATCGCCTGATCCTGCATGTCAGAGCCCTCCTCCTTGAGAAACTCCGCGCCGTTATTGACCGCTCCGATGGGCCCGGTGATATCATGCACAAGCCGTGTGCACAGAAGCTCTGCAATCCGTAGCTCTTTCAAAGACATAGTTTTCCCCCTGGCGGCCGGTTTCCGTAGTTGCTTTCCTCTGTCTTACGCATATTTTATTTACGAATGGTTAATTTTTCATAACTGTGGTAAGATCCGACGCATGTAATGATACTATTTATTCAATAAAACCAAAATTGCAGGAATTACAGGGCCTAGGCTTACTATGTCAAAAACCATCGCACACCGGTTAAAAGAGGTCATGAGCAAGCAGCGCATCAGCTCGATGGAGCTTGCCAAGCGGGCGGGACTCAAGCCGTCGTTCGTGTATGACATACTCAACGGTAAATCCGAAAACCCCTCCTCGGTAAAGCTCGTAAAAATTGCCGAGACGCTGGGGATTGATCTATATTATCTGCTCGGCAAAGAAGAATCGCATACGAATCTGCTGTCGCAATCCGTACCACCTGAGAGCGAGTTTGTTGCGATTGCCCCATTCGCGCATACCCTGTCTGGCAGGGAGCCGTCCGCAGACAAACATGCGAGTCCATATTTCTTTCGCAAGTCCTGGATACGCGACCGGATCCAGTCTTCGCCGGAGCATCTGAAAATCCTGTTTGTGCGTGGGGACGACATGGAGCCGACGCTCCATCACAACGACGTGGTGCTGATTGATACCAGCAAGAAAAATCCCACGCCACCCGGGCTGTTTGCGCTGTATGACGGGATCGGCATCACCATCAAGCGCATTGAGTATATCCCGCAAACCGTGCCACCTGCCGCGCAGGTGATTTCAGACAACCCCAAATACTCCCGCTACGAGCGCCCCGTGAAAGACCTGCTCATCCTAGGCCGCGTGGTATGGTTCTCCCGCGAGATGTAGGGCTACACCGTCTGAGGATCGAGTTCGAACCCTTTCGGCGTTTCGATATTGAAGTCATGGATCTTGCGGTACAGTGTCGAGCGTCCGATCCCGAGTTTGCGCGCGACTTCCGACATATGTCCCCCGTAGTAATGTAGCGCGAACCGTATTGTCTCCGCTTCCAGCATAGACATGCGCTTCATGCTGCCGTTGGCATCCACGAGTGAGAGAATTGCATTGCGCAAGCGGGCAGATTCCTTTTGCGCCATCGAAGGCTCTGCGGGTTGCATCCCGAATTCTTCCGCAAAGGGATAATCGGACTTATGTGCCACCGGTGCGTTGCGGTCGAAATCCTCCACTTCCAACACCGATTTTTCACTCAAGATGACCGCGCGGCTGATCACCATCTCAAGCTGACGAACATTGCCACTCCAGTGCGAGGCAGCAAGAAACCCGAGCGCTGCAGGAGAAATCCCGACAATAGCCTTGCGCATTCGCGTGGATTCTCGGCGCAAGAAATAACGCGCAAGCAACTGAATATCGTCACGACGCTCCTCTAGCGATGGCAGACGTACATGCATGGTGCGCAGCCGATGATAGAGATCGCTGCGGAACTCTCCCTGCTGGCTGCGGGCTTCGAGCGTGCCATCGCTCGAGGTGATGAGCCGTACCTGCAACTTCTGCGCCTGCGCCCCCTGCACCGGCAGAATTTCCCGATCCTGTATGGCAGCAAGCAACCGCGCCTGCGCCGATAGTGGCAGCGCTTCCACATGCGCGAGATACAGTGTGCCATGTTCGGCTTCGTGAAATTTACCGCGCGTAAACGTCACGCCTTCCTGCACACCAAACAATACTGTTTCCATATCCTGTTCGGCGCTTGCCTTGCAATCCACAATCACGAACGGCTGCCGGCGGCGTGCGCCGGACGCATGAATGGTGCGCGCGAACAGTAATTTACCTACCCCTTCGGCACCTTCAATCAGCAAGCAGGTATCCAAGGCCGCAGCTTTTTTACCATACTCCACCGCCTGCAACCATGCTTCGCTTCTTCCAATCATGGCTTCAAACTGTGGCACATTCTGATCACGCTGTTCCATCATGCGCAACTGACGCCGCAATGAATAGCGATCAAAAGCATTTCGAATCGAGATATTGAGGCGTTCGATCTGCACAGGCTTGGTGAGGAAATCATCTGCTCCTGCGCGCATACAGTTCATAGCGCGTTCCGTATCACCAAACGCAGTAATCACGATGGAGGGAATTTCGAGTCCCGTCTTTCTCAGATGCGCAAGAATATCCAGTGCCGTCTGATCCTCGAGTTCATAGTCGAGAAGGCACATATCCGGATTCTGGGTGCGCCGATCATTCAGGTAGTGGATGGCTTCTTCCACACGCGCTAGCGCAACGGCTTTATATCCTAGTTTATCGATTAAAACATGTTTTATAATGCTGCGCTGCGTAGAATCGTCTTCCACGATGAGAATTGTGCGTGGCATTGAAATCTACTGTTTTGCGACATGTGTTGTTTTGAGTAAATCACATGTAACAAAAAGGGTAGTATATAGTAAAACAAGATCAACCTTTGGTTGTTTTTTATTTTGGGACAGGGGGTCGCGTGTCTCAAATCAGTGCTGCACCTGATTGCGCTGGAGGCGGATTTTTTTCAAACGACCAGTGCACCGGTGTCACCAGCTTGCTGCTTGCCGACAGGTTCAAGACGATCTGGCTGGAACGTTGAGGCTTACCTTCCTCACCTGCATATATACTTTCTTCCATGGAAGGGGGTTGTTCTGATTCGGCACGAAACACCCAATGTGCACCGGAAGGTAATGCCAATGTGATCGCATGTCCCTGCACACGGGTAACTTTCACCTGCGGATGCAGATGAAAGCGGATAGTAACGGGATGGGTTACCGTTTCAGCTTCGGTGTGAATAGGTTGCAGTTCGTCTAAGCCGTCAAGCCGGTTACCGTTTTTGTGCAGTTTCAAATGACGCATATGGATGAGGCCGAAACGCTGCTCGCCTCCGTTGTAACTTACCTTCAATTCATATTGCCCTGCATGTTCGGGAAATTTGACCTCGACACGCGGTTCATGGAGAAAACTCAACACCGATTGCTGATCGGACGGATAGGTATTTTCATCGGCAATGGAGAGTGTCGAGTGCGCCGCTGTGGATTTGCAGACCTTACGCCAATCTGCGCTTGGGCCACGGTAAGCACCGCAATTGACCACGAGGCGGTGAAGACTATCACTGATCTCAAGCGACAAAGTGCCGAAATGGCTATGGGCGCTATGAGGATTAGTGACCCCTGTATCGCATAACACAAGGGTCTTATCCGCGCGAAGCCGGATGATTCCGCCGCATTGCGAAACTCCCTGCGATTCCGCCATCACCGCCGCGATCACCTGACGAATACGATCGGGTCGCTCCTCGATGGAATCGTTGAATAACGCCAGCTTGCCATCCGCATGGCACAGTTGCGACAACGCCTGCTGCATGGATTGAATCGCGCGATGCAGCGTTTCAGTTTCGGGCACTTTCCATTGCGCAAGCAACGGTCGCAGATTGATAAGGCATTCGAGTTGCTCGAGCTGCATGGAGGGGGAACGCGACACATGCAAGCCGTCAGGACGAATCTGGGTGTTGATAGCACGCAGGAGAGCCGCAAGCGCTTGTGGGCGAAAAATTTCGGCATGTGGGAGTGCGGCGGTGGCAAAGCATAGACCTTGAATCGCAGGGATGCTGGCCTTGCCTTGCAACCGTTCAATCTCACGCGCAAGCAGCAACGTTTGTTTTGCAAGCGAACGAACAAAACGGCGCTGAAACCGCTGGCTCGTACCGGCGAGAACGAAATCCGCATGGATCATCCAGTGCGAGATGCGCTGCCCCAAAATAGTGGGGTGACGAACAATGCCTGGAAGCGATCGCGAACGCTCAATCCATAAATGAATGAACTCCCGCACCTGACTCGAGGCAATGGGGCTGTCGTTAAACGCGCGCAGATCACCGATCCAGTCGAAACAGTGTGCTTTCATCATCCACAGCGCGCTGGCCTGCTCGGGATGCCAATCGGTTTCCGACTTGATAAGATGCGATTCCCCAAAAAAGCGAAACTCGCGCGACAACAGCGCTTTACCGCGGATGGCATCGCCTTCAGGAATGAGATTGGGTTTGTGCTGTTGCCATTCGGGATTTAATCGATACTCACGGCTGCTGCGCGGGATAAGATAATGAAACTGATATACCCAGTGTTTCAACAGTCCCGCGGAGGCTGTCTCTGCGTCGTCCGTGCGCCGAACCCGTGCTTGCGCGGTGTCCATCGGGATCAACCATTTCTGAGGGTGCGG
>CAZFOM010000011.1:0-10889 GCA_964520155.1 uncultured Rickettsiales bacterium | reverse complement strand
CGGATATTCTCCGCGTACTGTGCTGCGTTTCCGGTAACCACAGCCGATCCGGCCACCAGCACATCGGCTCCCGCCTCCACCACTTGTTTGGCAGTTTGTGCGTTGATGCCACCATCCACCTCGAGATCAATCGTGCGTCCGGTTTTATCAATCATGGTTCGCAGAATGCGGATTTTATCGAGTTGCGATGCGATGAATTTCTGACCGCCAAACCCTGGATTCACCGTCATCACCAAAATCAGATCCACCACATCCATGACATACGCGAGTTGTTCGGGTGGTGTGCTCGGCACCAGCGACACCCCGCACTTCTTGCCATGCGATTTGATCAGTTGCAGCGTGCGTTCCAGATGTGTGGTGGCTTCGGCATGAACCGTTATGATATCCGCACCGGCTTCAGCAAACGCGGCAATATAGGGATCCACCGGTTCGATCATCAGATGCACGTCCATCACCTTGGTCGTGTGCGGTTTGATCGCTTTGACCACCAGCGGGCCAATGGTGAGGTTAGGCACAAAATGCCCGTCCATCACATCGACATGGATATAGTCCGCACCGGCTTTTGATATGGCAGCCACCTCTTCTCCCAGACGCGCGAAATCGGCGGAGAGAATCGAAGGAGCAATGCGAACCGGCTGTTTCATGGCAGGATTCCTACCAGTTTGGTGGTTTCGGTTCAAGTAAATTGGGCGAATTCAGGACTTTACCAACTTGGCAATAAAAAACCCGTCATTACCGCCCTGCTCCATGAGCTGCGTGGGTAACAGGCGCGCCGTGCCATTGGGTTGAATACAGGGCAAAAAGACCGGATCAAGCGTTACCGGCATCAACGCAAGCGAGGGATAGTCCTTGAGCAATCGCTCGATTTGCCCCTCGCCTTCTTCGGGTTCCAAGGAACATACCGCATAGACCAGCGGCACACCTTCTGGCAGCCAGCGCAGCACCGCATCCAGACACTCGCGTTGCAGTGTCGCCATACGCGCAATATCCTCTGGTTTCTTAAGCCACAAGACTTCGGGATGTTTGCGGAATGTACCCGTCGCGCTGCACGGTGCGTCGAGCAGCACCGCATCAGACGCGCCATCAGGTTTCCACTTCGAAATATCCGCAGTGATCACCTTCGGCGAAAATCCAAGACGTTGCATATTCTCACGCAGTACTGAAAGCCGTTTGGAGGAACTATCGACAGCGGTAACCTCGGCACCGAGCGATAATAGCTGCGCGGTCTTGCCGCCTGGCGCCGCACATAAATCGAGCACCCGTTTGCCGTTCACCTCACCCAGCGCCTTGACCACCTGCGTGGACGCCACATCCTGCACCCACCATGCGCCCTCCTCATACCCATCCAACTGATTCACGGCTGCGTGTTCTAACAGACGTGTCGTGCACGGAGTCAGCACGATCTCATGATTCTTGGTTGAGATGCGCGCGGCATCTTTCCACACTCGATCGAGCGGGGGTTTATGTACCAACAGATCCGACATCGTCTGCATGTTTGCATCACCATAGGATTCTATCCACCGCTGCCTTACCCATTCCGGTAAGCGCAGTTTCGGATCGCGCATCTGCAGCAGAAACCCCTCTTTTTCGCGCGTGATGCGCTGCAATATCGCATTGACCAACCCTTTCATTGCCTTGAAACGGCTTTGCGCGATCGCTTCGACCGTTTCATTGACCGCGGCATGGGGTGGTGTATCCAGAAGCAGAAGTTGCGTCACCCCAATCATCAGCGCATAATGCACAGGTTGCTGCGTGTCATTCAGTGGCGTGTGCAGACAACGCGCCAGTATCGCCTCGATATTTCCTTTGTGGCGAATCGTCTCACTCGCCAGACGGTAAGCAAATCCGCGATCCACCTCGGATAAACGCACCGTATGAAGTACCTGTTCAAACGCCTGATCGAGCGCAGTGCCGCGCTGCAACAACGATTCGAGCGTGAGCACAGTCGCCCACCGTGCACTCAGTGGAGTTTTGGAGGGGGCTTTGGGCGTAACGCGTGATGGCTTCTGTTTCATGCGCCACACATACCGCCCGCCGCTGCGCATGAATAGTATTTATTTATCGGGTGACGTTGATTTTAGCTCCTGTTTACCTTACCTAGCTTATGTAATGAGGTTTTATGAGCACACCAAAAGCC
Organism: uncultured Rickettsiales bacterium; assembly: GCA_964520155.1. GTDB lineage: Bacteria > Pseudomonadota > Alphaproteobacteria > Rickettsiales > JABCZZ01 > CAZFOM01. The sequence goes on along the minus strand of CAZFOM010000011.1, from coordinate 8,752 downwards.
CCGCAAAGCCCTTCTGTGAATCCACAGCATTCTGACGCAGCTCCCAAACCTACGCCACAATCGGTAAAGGAAATCGGCGGGCAGAGCGGCCCCGAGCCCACGCGCTATGGCGACTGGGAAAAAAACGGACGCTGTACGGATTTTTAGATCATGATTATCTTGCTCTCGCCCGCAAAAACACTCGATTATGAATCCGCGATTCCATCGCTTGATGTCACGCAACCGGTGTTTCTCTCGCAGGCAAAGCAACTGATCGGATCGCTCAGGAAACTTAGCGAAAAACAGATCGCAGCATTGATGGAGTTAAGTCCCAAACTCGCGAAACTCAATCATGATCGCTACCACGCCTTCTCTACTCCATTCACGCCGTCCAATGCGCGGCCTGCAATTTTTGCGTTCAAGGGCGATGTGTATGAAGGGCTTGCGGTGGAGCAATTCAGCAAGGCCGATCTTGCATTTGCCCAGAAACATCTGCGTATTCTCTCGGGATTATATGGCTTGCTCAAACCGCTCGACCTCATGCAGCCCTACCGGCTCGAAATGGGGTGTGGGTTTGCACACGGCAATACGAAGGATCTTTACCAATTCTGGGGTGATTCGATCACCGAGCAGTTAAACAGTGAGTTAAAAACATTTCCTGCGAAAGAACGCTTCGTGGTGAACCTCGCCTCCGAAGAATACGCAAAGGCCGTCAACCCGAAAAAAATTGATGCACCATGGATCTCACCGGTCTTTAAGGAACAGAAGGGAAAGGACTACAAAATCGTATCCTTCTTTGCCAAAAAAGCGCGCGGCATGATGGCGCACCATCTGATTCAACATCGGATCAAAGAAGTTTTCAAAATCAATAGCTTCTCAGAAGATCGGTATCGTTTCACCCCCGCCCTGTCGGACGATTTACGCCCGACCTTCACCCGCGCGGCTTAACCGAATCTTCATATTTCCTCAAATGATCATTAAGGGTTCCTGCGCTAGGATACAGGTTGGTTTCAACCCATTATCGTAAGGTCGTATGTCGGATACAACTTTCACTACTCAGATTCAGAATAAACCCCTTCAGGGATCGGTTATCGACGATGCGCTTGCGGGTATTGTCAATGAGATGTTTCAGGATCCAGATGTGCAAGAACATTTATCCAGCATGGATGAGGATATCGCCGCCTCAAAGCAGCGCATGTTTTCCACCTTCATCACGCGAATGTCCTATGACTCTGTTGCCAATCGCTATTCACTGCACGAGGGGCAATCCCTTTCAGGCTTTCGGGGTCTAGCAACCCGCGCATTGGAAGCAGCCGAAAAAAAGATAGGGCACCCGCTCGCTCAAGAAGAAAAGGCAGAGATGTTTGACTTCATTTTGGGAAGCCTGCCCTCCTATACGAAAGGCAAAACCCAGACCCCTCACCCCACAGAACCGCTCGATTCCACCGCAATTCCGCTGGAAGCAGAACTGTATAAGGTGATCGCAGAGACAGTTTCTACCCAGATTCGCGCAACCGGTGGCACGGTGCGTTTTGATGAAAAGATCCAATCCGAAATCAAACAAAAGATGAAGGATTTCTTTCTGGCAATGAATCCCCCCAACAAGGGAATGATTATTGATCAGGAGATGTCACGCAACATCCTTTTCTCAGAGCGCGCGTTCGATTCCATTCCTATTGTCATGTCGTCACTACTCGACACAGGCAAAGAACAAATGGGCGTAGATTTTACCAAGCCCCTGACGCTCGAGCAGTTATCCCGATTCAACTTTTTGACCGATCATTATACCTGGTCACCCGGCGATCAGGATAGCAAACCCAATATGACGCCTGGTTTGCTTGAGGAGGGCATCAAGCGCAATCGTATTGCCATGCTTCAGCATTACAGCTTGAAACTGGCTGATATCATCGTGAAAATGGAACAGGATCGCGATGCAAAAGGGCTTCCGAAATCCGTGCCGGCAACACTTGATATCCATGCTCCCGGAAACGAGCAATACCATACGCAAATTGCCATTGACCGGATGAACTCGCTGGTGTGCCACTTGATGCGTCAGGTGGGCGACCAAGAATATAAGGAATACCTCAATCGCGGTATTGATCGAATTCAGGGCGTGCAGCAATCATCCAAAACATTGTTGGAATCACTCTACGCAAAACGCGAGACGCAGGACGATATATACGCGGCAGAGAAAAATGGCGAAACCATTGATCTTTTCTATGAGCTTGCGAACATTCGTGAACTTAAAGGGGTAACCTACCCCCTGTATATGCCTCACAACACTACGCCACCGAGCCTGAGTATGCTTGATGTATTGCTGGTGCAATCGGCGAATTATGGCGATCGCGCAATGCGTGTGGAGATTCGCCAGAACAAGGATATGCACCGCAGCGTGATAGCATCTATCCTTGAAAAACTGGAAGAAAAGAAAGAGTGGGAGCCTATTCTTGCTGAACTGACAAAGAAAACCACTTTGCCGGAGAATTTCTCGTCAGTTCAAGATCTCATCATCAAAGAAGGGGATCATGCAGGCGAGCTTATAGAAAGCATTCGCAAGCCGCTGATTGAAGTTCTGCTGGAGCGGTTGCATAACCCAAAAACACAAGCCGCGCTTCGCAAAAGCATCGAAGCGATAGCCGCCGATGCAAAAAAGAAAATGGAAAATATCGAAGAAGAGAAGGATAGGTTGGAGGATGATAAAAAAATCGGGAACGTTGGAGATGTAGATTTTGAAGCGGATATGAAAAGATTGGAAGAATCGCTTAAAATGCCGCGCAACTTATATAACACGCTTACCAGTTTCAAGCTCGCCGCAGAACATCCGGAGGCGATTCCGCACTACCTGATCGCCGAATGTGAGAACAGTACCGATATGCTGGATGCCTTTTTCATGCTGCGTGCCATGGGGCCAGAGAAAGTGCACGGCAAAGGATGTGAGATTATTTCGCTGCTCGAGCATCGTACCCCTGTTTTGAATATGAGCAACCTGATACGCGAAGCATACAGCAACAAGTATTTTGCCGAGTACCATAACGGATTAACACCTGCGACGGATCCTGCGATCAATCGCTTTGATCCCACGCACCCTACCGTAGAAAATCCGAGCACCCCCACCAATCTGCCATGGGCGGGCAGCACCCCGCTTACGAGTGGCCCCATCTTCTATCCGTTTGCGCCGCTTACCGTCGCACAGGCCAAGTTGGAGCGTGGTATAGAGCTTAAAGAAGGCGATGATAAGCGGATCGTAAAAGCCAAGAAAATTATCATGGGTGCAGGCAGCGACCTTCTGAAATCCGCAAGTCCTGCAGGTGCAGCATTATTGCAAAAAACGTTTGAAAAAACCTACGGCGATATGCTCGACATGGATCCCCCCGTGCTGTTGATCGATTATACTGGATCGGGGGGTGGTGCACATCGCTCACAGCCCGTCACGGCACTCATTGAAACCATTCAGGGGCGTTCGCTGAGAGCCGCACGCTCATCACATGCCAACAAAGCAGAACAGGTGCTCAGCGCGCGTGTGTCACAACATATGGGAGTATTTGGGAACGAGCTAGATAAGGAAGACAAAAAAATCATGATGCGACTCAATATGGGTAATATCGCCGGTTTGCCAATCGAAGATGATCATGTCTGGATGGCGCTGGAACCCCGTTTGATGAAATGGTCGAATGCCTATCAGGATTGGTATAAAAGCCCGGAGATTCGACTTCTTCTCGAGGATTCTGCTGCCAATTACAGCGGTATCACCTCCTATGCCGATCGTCCGCAACAGCGCGTTGCTGCTGAGAAGAAAAAACTCGATCCCAAAGAAATGCGCGCCATCGGATTCGGCGCCAGTTTCAATCACGCAGGCTCGTGCGCTACCATGTATATGGGAGCGAGCGAATTCTTTTACACTAACGCGTCGCAAAAAGAGCTGGATGCAGAGGGGCTCAAAAATGTGCTGAGTCTCTATCAGGCAAGTCCTAAAGCGCAGGATGCTATCAACCGCGTTACACTCGGGATTGCCAATGCCGATATGAATACGGCGTGGGAATTTCTGGGCGCAACGCGCGAGTATAAGGAAGGGAAAGTGACGGTCACCGTGTCCGGTGAAGGCAGCGTCACCAGCTACACGCTGGACGAATTACTCACCAAATCCAACGTACCCGCAAATTTACGCGCAATGGCGATGGTTGAAAACGAATATCAGCGCGTCAGCAGAGCCTTGATTCAGATACATCGTGATCTGAATGGTAAAGTGCTTGCAGATAAGGAGAAGGATGCAAACACTGAGCCTTCGGAACTGTTACTTCGCGAGTTGCCCTCCGTCTTACAGGATCAGATCCGTAAAACCCGTGAGGCAGTGGATCCGCAGCGCAAGGAGCTCGCAAAAATTCATCAGAAATACAAACAACAGTATGGGGATGAATGGGTGAAGCATTTGCCAAAACGCGGCGATCTGAATAACCCTGACTACAAACGCATCTACTACGCCATGGCGACCTGCTATGAACATTTCGAGCATATTCCTGCCTCCATGCTGCGCGTGGATTGGGCGCTGGAGGCAGAAAAACAGACCCAAACACAAAGGGCTGCCTGATCTGCCAGAAACCGCTTGACTAACCGGCTTTAATCGCTAGTTTTTCGCCTCCTTGGAGTAAACATTTTTATTCTAATGGTTCTGTGTGAGAGCTTGAGCCTGCGTTGGTAGAGCACTAGCCCACGCGAAAGGCGAGGCCTGCAGCGCAAACATCTTGCAAAGCAGTGCTCTCGTAAGACCTGTGTGGGGGTGTAGCTCAAGTCTTGTAGAGCACTAGCCCACGCGAAAGGCGAGGCCTGCAGCGCAAACATCTTGCAAAGCAGTGCTCTCGTAAGACCTGTGTGGGGGTGTAGCTCAGTTGGTAGAGCACTAGCCCACGCGGAAGGCGAAGCCTGCAGCGCAAACATCTTGCAAAGCAGTGCTCGCGTAAGACCTGTGTGGGGGTGTAGCTCAGTTGGTAGAGCACTAGCTTTGCAAGCTTGGGGTCATCGGTTCGATTCCGTTCACCTCCACCATTTGTCACTATAAGCCTTAGATTGAACAGATCACACAAAAATCGCTTATAGCCGATCAGCCCTACTCAATCACGAATACGCCGGAATGCAGGTCGGTGGCCTGAGTGTCTTCGAGCACGATCACGCGGCTGCCGAAGGTGATGACGGCATTGCCGCTAGTGTCGCTTGAAACGTGCGACATGACATCCTGAGCGGTGTGTATGCCGGTGCCATTGATATCGGCTTCGACGCGTATCTTTTCGCTTAAGAGCGAGAAATCCATGATGCGGGTAGTGCCAGCACCATCACCAAAGACGAAATGATCGACTCCGCTGCCGCCCCAGACGGTATCTTCACCGCCGCCGGCGTTGATTGTATCGTTCCCGCTGCCGCCCATGATGCAGTCATTCCCCAGATCGCTGGTGATGACATCGCTGCCGGTGCCACCATCTACCGTATTGTTTCCGCTACCTGCATCAATGACATCGCTGCCGCTTTCACCAAACAGCGTATCATTACCCTCGCCGCCAAAGATCCTGTCGCTTCCGGATCCACCCAGCACATAATCATCGTCTGCGCCACCATAGAGTTGATCGGCGGCCGTGGAGCCTATCAAGGTATCATTGCCACCACTACCAAAAATGGTATCTGCATCGCCCTGCCCTTCGATACGGTTATTTCCATCGTTACCGATCAGCAGATTCGCTTTGCTGTTGCCTTTCAGAATCAGATCATCCGAGCCGGTCAATACGGCATGTTCGGTGCCACCGGAAAGGGTCACAGAAACGGATGAGATGACGATGTCCACACCGCCGGATCCGTCAGGGCTTACACCGGATCGAGACAGAAAAAACGCATCGTTTCCGCTAGTAGCATCGCCAGAATCAAAATGAAATACATCAAAGGAGGGGTTGCCAATAGCCGCAGCTGCAGTGGCCTTCTCCTTTGAATTCAAGGTCGAGTATTCGTCAAACAAACTGCCTGCAAGCGATGCCATAACCCAGCACTGTACCGTTATGGGACACTGTGATATAGGCCAAGTAAGATACTGTCAAAACAGATTATTATTGATAATATGGAATTATTCTAATGCACAACTTTGCTGCCTATATGGATGTCGTAATTTTGCTGCATCCTCGCCTTGTGTTAGTTGGCGGGCCGTATCAATTCCAGCTCACCAAATCGAATGATGTGCATTTTCAGACTGTCGCCTGTCTTCGTCCCTACATGGGAGTTTCGCGCGAAATGCAGGGCGTTCCGTATTTATTTTTATTATTGAATCTGGAATCGGAGATAGAGGTTTCTGCGCAGCCGGAACTGCGCATTGCTTCGTCTGAGCGTACGATATACTGGCGTATGGTAGGCAATCGGATATTCCGGTGCGACCAGTTGGACGCAGCGCAGCGTTCTCTTCGCGAATACCCACCCGAGATACAAACCGAACTCGAAGCGCTTGCCACGCAATACGCAACCTACTTCCCACAGTCCGAGGGAGCCGAGGTGCTAACCCGACTCATATCAGGCTAGAGCGATTCCCCATTTGTTGGACAGATATTTGAGAATTTTTGCACGGCGGCTGTCGTCAAGGCTGGAGGTGTAGAAAAGCACTTCGCCGATATAGCCTGCAAAGGGTTGCGCGCTGCCGTCCATCGCTCCGACATGAAATGGCGATGATCCATTATACAGTCCAGGAATACTGCCATTGGACTGCGAGGCTGCATCATTATTCTTACGGCTGCGCACCGCCGTTGCACTGGCGTAGGGTTGCGATACGCGCGCATCGAGAATCACCGGCGCGCCTACCGTAATAGGGCTTGAAACGCCTGCTATCCCATCCGGTGTAGTGCCGTTAGAAGAAGTCGAGCATTGGAAAAGATTCGTGCTAATAATTGCAACAGAAAACTCACGCTGGTTCGCAGGCGAATTAACCGAAAACTTTCCCGCGATACGTTCAGGCCCAACCAGAACCTGCACACGCTGGCAGACGACGAAGATCGAAAATTCTGTGTAGTCCAGCGTGGCATTATCCGCACGCGATAGTAGCTTTGGTGCGTTATCGTCATAGAACTGAATCGCGGCTCTGCTATTGATGCCACTCGTGACATAAAGCGGTTGCAGCCCACCGGTTCCTTGCGAGACATGGTTGCCCTTCCCGCTTTTATCGTTCCACTGGCTGACACGGTTTGCGGACTTGGCAATACTCGCTGCATCCGTCGCATCCAGCCACAACGCAAGGCTTGAATGACGCACGGGGTTTGCAAGTCCACCCAGCAATCGGATAAGGTTGGGCATGATTCGCTCTCCTAGACAGGACGGGTGATCAGGGTCAGGTCACGCTGCGCGGCTTCGGTCGCGTTACTGACAATTTTCAAAAACTGGATACCGGCAAATTCCGAAGGATCCAACATCAGATATTTACCCGCCGCAATCGTTTTGAGCAGTGTGGTGCCGCTGCCATCAATGACACCCTGATAGGTGCCACTCAGGGTGGTTGCCACCTGAAAGGAAAGTCCGGTGCCGGTAAACGACGCAGGCAATTGTATGCCCACTAGCGAGGTGCCACCCAGATCAATGGCAGCGGTAGTAGTGCCGCTTGCGGGTATCGTAGCAGCAATGGAATTAATAACAGACTGAAAATCAGAAACAGTAGGCATGAGGTGCTCCTTGCGTAAAGATGAGATTACCCTCACGCTACGTCAGAGAATACCGATCCGGAAGGGGGGAAAATCAAGAAGCTGTTTTTTTGAAGCGTGCAAGCGCTCTAGCATAAAATTCCATATCGGATTCAAGCGCCTGAATGAGCAGGTCAAGCGCCTCGAGCGAAAGTGTAGAGGGATAGTTATCGGCTTGGTTCTTGATCGGCAATGTTTCTGGTACAGGCCAGTGCAACTGTGTTGCAAGCCGTGCGACGCTGTCGGGAAAGTACTCCTGAATACCCACATGATCAAAGGTTTCAAGGGTGGTGATCGCTTCGGATAATGTCGCACCAAAATAACGCCATTGTTCGCGGTAACATTGGGGATGATGACGAATCATTTCTTCCAGCGAAAGATGAGCAAAACGCGCCTGATTGTGTCGCTGGTGATGAAGAATCTCCGATAACGCACGGCGTATCGGGTGTCGCAGGAGCGTGATGGCAAATGGGCGCTCCGGAAGAACACCAAGCAACTCGTGATAGGGCAGATGACCGCGGATCAAGAGTGATCGGTGCAATCGCTCAAACCCCACCTGTTCCACCAAACTAGGCAGGTGGAAATAGCACTCAGGCCGTTGCTTGCGATCGCTTTCGCGGGGTGCTATTGCGTCCGCATGAAAATGCTGCTCCAGAATACTGCGAAGCGTCGTGCCCGCCGTTTTCGGAACGTGAATAAAGCAGAGTTGTCCGGTGATAAACACAGTCATGGGTACAGGCTCTACCAGGGTTTGGAGAGGCGCGGTGGAAACGCCAGTCGGATTTCCGTATCACTCTCTAGCGAGAGATTCGGATTATAGTACGGATCGCGCGTGAGCGTATCTTTCCAGCGCGTCTGCATGGCATGAATTTCGCCGTAGGCACGAAACTTTTTGGCAGGAGAATCTTCTTTTCCGCGTGAGAGCGACTCATGGTGATAAAGCACCGATTCTGCACAAAAAATAATCTCATATCCGGCTTTGCGGATATTCAGGCACAGATCCACATCGTTGAAAGCGACCGGCAGCAAGGTTTCATCGAACCCGCCGATCGTGTCAAAGACTGCGCGCGGTGTGAGTAAAC
>CAZFOM010000010.1:24277-30941 GCA_964520155.1 uncultured Rickettsiales bacterium | reverse complement strand
CGACATCGCCCATCGTAGCGAGGACAAACAGGTCAAGCAAGACGCAGATGATTTCGTCCAGCTCATGACGCCGATCGTGAAAGCCTATCTCACCGACGGAGGGTTTGATATTGCCAATCTCGCGGTGCAGGTGCATGGCGGGTATGGGTATGTGAAAGAATACGGTGTCGAGCAGTATGTGCGCGATGCGCGCATCGCGCAAATTTACGAAGGCACCAACGGTATTCAGGCGCTCGATCTCGTCGGGCGCAAATTACCGGCGCATACGGGACGTTATCTGCGTCAGTTCTTCCATCCGGTCGATGCGTTCATCGCCGCGCATAAGGACAGCGTGCATATGCAGGAATTCTTGAAGCCGCTGTCGAAAAACATCGGTTATCTCCAGCAGGCTTCGCTCTATATCGCGCGTGCGGGACTCGTGAATCCTGAGGATGGAGCAGCCGCAGCCACCGATTATCTGCGGATGTTCGCACTTGTGGTGATGGCGTTTTATTGGGCGCGTATGGCCGATGCCGCGCATAAGAACATGGATAAAGATAAAGCATTCTACACCGAAAAACTTGCCACCGCGCGCTTCTTCTATGCAAAGATTCTACCCCAAGTGTCGGGTCTGGGACTTACCCTGCCAAGCGGCAGCAAACCGCTCATGGAGGCGGTGCTTTAACGCCAATTCTTCGCGGGTGGAGACTTATGCAGTTTTTCGACATGCGATGGCGTCGTGCAGATAGACTGAACCCCCACTTTGCGTAAATCATCTATCGAAATCTCAAACGGATCAAGTGCAGGATGTATGAGAGAAATCGCATGCCCGAAATGCATCATGGGGCGCTGATGCGACGGAATCTTTTTTCCATCCGCGGATTTATCCTGACCGAAGAACGCTGCGGCATCCTTATATCCTGCCGCTTCCGCCAGATTGGCATAAAACGGTCTATCCTGCTCGGATAACGTTCCATGCCCCTTCTGTATGGCGCTGAAATAACCCGGTGCCAGTTTCTCATGCATAAATCGGTTGAGACGCGCCTGATAGCGTGAAACCACACTTTCCCAAGTGATGACCCGTTGTTTTGGTTCATCGGTATCCCATGGATTCTTTTCGCCAAATTCTTTCAGCGTATTGCTTACCTGAATATCGGCTGCTTTGTGCGCGAAAAAGATTTTCAATGCACCGATGCCAAATTTTTCGTTGAGGTACTTTCGCACGTTAGGGTCATCCATGAACGTATCGAGCTTTTGATTCAGTAATGTTTTGGCTTGTGCTGGGGTAAGCGTGATCGTGCGACAATCCGCTGCTGAAATGGTCACATGGAGTGTTTGAGCCAGAGCGTTATCTGCGAGTGCACTAACGCCTATAACAGCAGGAATTTTGAGCACATCACGTCGGGTCATTCCTTCAGACATACACTACCTTTTTGCTGGTTTTATCGTAGTGCAACCGCGTTAATTTTTTCTTATCAACTATCACAAATCCTTCACAAACACCCATTTACTGTCGTTTTCGCGGTAGAAATCCTTGAAAATGGCTTCGCGAGAGAAGCCGTTTTTTTCGTAAAACCGGTGGGCAGGCGTATACACTTCGCGCGAGGAGGTTTCGGCGTAGAGTTTTTTGCCGCCGAGTTCGCGCATATGGGCTTCGCTGATTGATAACAGTCGGGTGGCGATGCCTTTGTGTGCGATATCAGGGTCAGAGGCGATCCAGTAGAGATCGAATCGTCCATCGGTAAAGGGAATGCGCCCGTAGCAGGTATAGGCAGCAACCACACCCGCAACCGTTGCCACCATGAAATGATAATCCGAATTGAGGCCTCGTGTGAGTCGGTCTTCGGCGAGTTCGCGGGCAACACTGCACTCTTCCTCAGAAAACACGCCGGTCTTTTTCACCAACTGGTAAATGGTATCCAGATCTGATTTGCTGAGGCGGTCACGCCATTTAAGCGCTGGGGTCATGCGGCGATCTTGCTGCGCACGCGGTGGTGGGAAAGCGCATCCTCTACGATCATGCCGATGAGCTGCGTAAACGAAAACCCAGCATGTGCGGCAGCTGCGCCCATACCTTCCTCCGCGGTGAGGAACGGGTTGCAATTGACTTCCAGGATGTACGGTTGATGCTTGAGATCAGTACGAAAATCCACTCGCGCATAACCGGATAATCCGAATGTATGCCAGCACTTTTCGGTCAACGCAGAGAGTTTTTTAAGAAGTGGTGCATCTTCCGGTTGGAACGCAAAATGCCGCACAGTACCGATACATTCGGGGCTGTCGTAATGCCATTTCGCAGTATAATCCACAATTCTGGGTTTATCTTTTGGGAAGTCCCCAGTGAACAGGATTTCTGCATGTGGCAGCACGCGCGTGCCTTCCGGTGTAGCTATAATCGAGATATTGAACTCGCGACCTTCGAGTAGAACTTCCGCAAACCATTCACCACCAAACTTGGCCTTTTTCTCGGTAAAACGTGCCTGCAATTCCTTGCGTGTCTGCACCACGTTATCTGCAAACATCCCAAAAGATGCATGTTCGGACACGGATTTGAGGAGGTACGGTGCGGTAAGTTCCGTGCGTTTCTCAAGTATGTGCGCTTCGGTTTCAAAACCGGCGGTCGGAAGCTCGGCTGCTTTGAGCACGGATTTCGTAATCAGTTTATCGCACGAGAGGGTTGTTGCCATGCTACCCGCGCCGGTGAAGGGGATACCCATATGCTCACACAGAAGGGGTGCTATGGCGATCAGGTTACCTTTGCCCTCAATCGAATCGACGAGATTGAACACGACATCGGGTTTAATTTTCTCAATCTGCGCGCGGATTGAAACGAGATCGAGCGAGAAGGGTATGATCTTTACCGAGTAGCCGTTTGCCTTTAGGGCGGCGCCGATTTCTTCACTATTCTCGCGTAGCTCGTCAATTTCCACCTGCGGGCAGTCCGCCTCCACCGTGCTTTCGAAAATGACGGCTTTCTTCATGCGGCGATCAGATTTTGTTGTTTGCCGTAAGCGAGAATCTCACCCATCAGGTCGCGATCCAGCAACTTCGAGAGGGCGCTGATTTCACCTTCCAGAATTTTATAGGCGGGCTGGCCGCCGCTTTTGCATTCGGTGCCGCATTTGGTGTAGCCTACGAAACCTGGGTATTCATCATCGATATACTCATCGGTGGAGTGATGCGCGACATGGATGTAGGGTTTGCCGCCATGTTCGAGCTCTATCGGAAACAACCAGCACGCAAACGGCTTGTAATGCCAGCCACCAAGCCCTTTTTCGATGCTGAGTTTTTGTAGTGTGCAGGCGCCTTTGGGGTCACGGAAAATGCAGGCCGTATGCGGAAAATGCTCAGGCAGAAAATCCTTGGGATATTCCACTTCACGCGTGTTGGTGGAAAGCTCCACTTCGCCGGTGTCCTCGTCCACTTCTTCATCGAAAATTTTCTCCGGCATTGGCGCGCCGTTTGCGTCAAACCACTCGCGGTTTTCATCCACCAGCTTGGCAATCGTCTCCGCTTCTTCTTTCATGTAAAACCCGCTGCCGCCGTTGCAGCACATGCCCAGACACTCACCGAGTCCGCACGCTTTATAGCTGCGGAAGAAGGAGGCGACATCAAGGGGGGCGTTGCGATATTGTTCTAAGAGGGTAGCGCGAAACGAATCGGATAGACTAAGCATACTGAATGTTGAGAGGTGAAGTGGCACGGGGAAACCGCAGCGGATCGGACAATGCAGAATCTATCATGCGTCCTAACAGATCATCATACGACAATCCAGCCATCTTTGCGAGGATGACCAGGTCACCTAGCACCGGATGCAGGCCTGCGAGCGGATTGACTTCCAGAAAATGCGGCGTGCCGTTGTCGTTCGAGCGAATATCTACACGGCCACCGTCGCGGCAGCCAAGCACCTTCCACGCGGCGAGTGCGACTTCACCGGCGCGTTTTGCTTCCGCGTCACTTCGCAAATGATAACTCACGCGCTCTTCATATTCCTGCTTATTATCGTAGGTATATCCGGCGGCATCGGCTTTATCATTCAGCATAATTTCCATCACCCCGACCACACTCGCATCATTCCCCGTGCCGGTGATTCCCACGGTGAATTCCCGCCCTGACAGATAGGTTTCCACGAGTGCAGGCTGAGCAAAACGCTGATGAATATCGGCAATAGCAGTTTGAAGTTCCTGCTCGTTATGCACGAGCGATTTGGCATGAATGCCTTTGCCGGTGCCTTCGCAGTTGGGTTTGACGAAAAGAGGAAAAGATAAGCTATCAGCTATCAGCTTCCAGCTGTCAGGTTTAATAAGCTGGCAGCCGACAGCTAGTTCCTGAAAGCTCGCGGTAGCTACTCCCCCATCGCGCACCACGCGCTTGGTGAGTGCTTTATCGAGTGTGAGTGCAAGGATGGTGGTATCCGAAAACACATACGGGATCTGGAACGCATCGAGCAATGCCGGCACCTGCGCTTCGCGGCCACGGCCATACATGCCTTCGGTGATGTTGAACACCAGATCCCAGCGTTTGCCGGACTGTAATTGTGTGATGAGTGAAAAAAGATTGCCGATGCGCTCGGTTTTATAGCCACGCCGTTTCAAAACCGCATCAATCGCGTCAATCGTTTCGATGGAATCAAATTCGGCACAGGTTTCCTTATCAAAACCCAGCGCGAGATAATCGTCTTTGAGATCGTAAGTAATGCCTACGCGCATCCGCACTCATCAGGCTGGTTGCGGGATATAGATACCCTTTTGATCGTTATACTCGGCACCATTTTCGCGCAGGAAATTCTGGGCATTGCCGAGCGTGCCTTCAGGATCGGGGTAGCGGAAGGAGCCGCCCTCAAAGTTGGTGAGCAGTAGATCATCCCCATCGCGGCCGACCACGTAATCAGGAACCAGCGGGATTTTGCCGCCGCCGTTGGGTGCATCCACCACGAAGGTGGGGTTGGCGTAGCCGGTGGTATGTCCACGCAGACCGCGCATGATCTCGAGACCTTTTTCGACCGTCGTGCGGAAATGCGACGAACCCGACACCGGATCGCATTGATAAATATAATACGGACGCACGCGGACTTTGAGAAGTCCGTGCATAAGTCGCTTCATCGTATCCACATCATCATTGACACCTTTGAGCAGTACCGACTGACTACCGAGCGGGATGCCCGTGTCAGCAAGGCGGTTGCAGGCTTCCTGCACTTCCGGTGTCAGTTCGTCGGGATGCGTGAAATGAATGCTCATCCATAGCGGATGATAGCGTTTGAGCATTCGGCATAGTTGAGGCGTAATGCGCTGCGGCAGCACGACTGGCACTTTGGTGCCGATGCGGATAAACTCCAGATGCTTGATCGAGCGCAGGCGCGCGAGCAACCATTCGAGTTTGTCATCGGCGATCGTGAGCGGGTCCCCACCCGAAAGCAGGCAGTCACGGATTTCGGGATGCGTTTCTATATATTGAGCGGCTTTTTCCCACTGACTGACGCTGAACGTGTACTCACCGCCAGGATTCCCCACCATACGCGAACGAGTGCAATACCGACAATAGGTTGAACAAAAACCAGTCGTCAAAAACAACACACGATCAGGGTAACGATGCACCAGACCAGGCGTTGCGGTATCATGATCTTCTGAAAGCGGATCATCGGCTTCGCCGCGCACTTTCAGATATTCGCCGTTCACCGGAATATGGGTGCGGCGTAGCCCCTGCGTCGCATCAGTCAAATCGAGCAGCGAGGCATAATAGGGAGTAATACCCACCGGCAGTGGGCCGGTGTGGGATTCAATCGCGCTACGCTCATCGTCCGACAACGTGATGACGCGAGAGAGTTCTTTCAAATCCTTGATGCGGTGACGCACCTGCCATTTCCAGTCGTTCCATTCGGCGATGCTGGCATCGGGATAAAATTGCTTTTTGAATTCGCGGGAGTGAAGAGAAACAGGGAAGCGATGAAACGCAGGAGCTTTTTTAAGAGGAGTACGAAGTGCGAGAGGCTGAGCAGGTTGCTGAAGAAAGTTATACGAGAGGGAACCACAGGCACCGGCAGATGACGGTGGTATGTCCATAGCTGTCGCTCCATTCGATGGAGGCTTGGTGTCTGTTTTTAACATGCTGCCTTATCACTCCCTATTTAGAAACTTCTCATCTGATGTGAGAGTGCGTTTCTATTAATCTCCCTGACGACCCGCGTAATGTTTTTTTGATCGCTGATCTTTTTACTCAAGTATTTTATACTCGATGCGATTTTTTTTTGCACATAAAAAATGCATCGGGAAGTGAAAAAACATCCACGCAAAACACTTCAGTGGAAAAACCACGCGAAGAAGAGAATCATCACGATAAAAAATCCGATGAATCGCGATGAACGAGCGAAGTTTTTTTCGTAGCCATCGACGAACGAAAGATGGTTTGGAAAATCACGATGATAATGAATCTTGATGTGATTACTGACATCGAAACGCTCTGTCACGGCCATTTTCACAAAACTCTGTGCACCGCTTCGAATGATGCCGTGCGAATCTTCAAACCGATAGTGTACGGTGCGTAACCCGTCTTCATCGTTGTCCGTATGCGATGTGACGGTGGCCAGTGTGGTGATTGTGTCACGCTCAAAATTTCGTTTCCATAATCGTACCCGCGCATCGAACCAGAGTGCATATAAAAATGCACCTCCGATGAGTAGTGTGATGAG
>CAZFOM010000010.1:20209-24267 GCA_964520155.1 uncultured Rickettsiales bacterium | reverse complement strand
GATGAGAAATACGAATAGGAAGCCAAAGATCGTCTCTGCCAGCGATCCGTGTTCGAAGAGTGTGAATGCGTATTCCATTACTCGAAGACGACACGTTTGCTTTCGGGATTATATCGCACGGAGCATTTACCTTCCAGCATGGCAAGTGCGCGTTCACCAAATACATCGTAACGCCAGCCTTGCAGCATCCGCACATCACGCTGACCGGTGGCGAGTTTTTCAAGTTCATCTTGTGACGCGATCAGGCGCGATACGGTATTTTCTTTGAGCGCCACCTGTTTCAGCAACAGCTTGAGCAGTTCCACCACCATTTGCATATGGTCGGGCAGAGATTTCTTTTCTCTCCACACCGGACACTCCTCATCCGGCACCCTCATTCCTTCTTCGAGCGCGGCAAGTAGTTGTGTGCATTGGGAATCGTTGAGCGTGCCGGCATACGCGCGCATCTTCCGTAGCTCTGTGATGCTTGTTGGTTTCTGCGCGGCGATCTCGACTAGCGAATCATCTTTGATCAACCGACCGCGCGGCACGTTTTTGCGTTGTGCTTCGCGTTCACGCCAGCGTGCAATGGATTGCAGTACGGCCAGATAGCGCGGCGCGGTCTGACGGAATTTAAGTCGTATCCAGCACTCATCTTCCGACACCATATATAAAGAGGGATCACTGAGCGCTTGCATCTCTTCAACTAACCATTCGTTACGACCGGTTTTTTCAAGCTCGGCCTCCATCTTTTCAAACACGACGCGCAGATGGGTCACATCGCCGATCGCGTATTTGAGTTGCGCATCGGTGAGGGGGCGCTTCATCCAGTCGGTAAAGCGCGAGGATTTATCGAGCGTGGTTTTCGCATAATGCCGCACCAGCGTGTCGTAACTCACCGACTCTCCGAAGCCGAGTACCATACCGGCGATCTGCGTATCGAAAATCGGTGCGGGCATACGTCCCTTCGTGGCTTGTACGAAAATCTCCATATCCTGACGACACGCATGCATGACTTTGAGGACATTGGGATCGGCTAGTAGATCATATAGAGGTGATAGATCCATACCGTCTGCCAGCGGATCAATGATTGCGGCCTCTTTTTCACCCGCGATCTGGATCAAGCACAGATCAGGATAATAGGTTTTCTCGCGGTGAAACTCGGTATCAATCGTGACATAGGATTCACCCGCAAGCTGCTTGCAGAACGCATCCAGAACATCACTACTATATATATACTGCATGGAGGAAAGTTGGTTTATATCTGATTTTCAAGGATTTTGTGTGGTATTAGCCTCAGTGAATTGAGGCTTTTATTTCTGTCGTAGCTCCGTTATACCAATCCACCTTGATTAATAAAGACTATTTACGGATTTTGCCATGCACATTTATCGTTCGCACACCTGCGCCGCACTCACCAAAACCCATGTTGGGCAAACGGTGAAATTATCGGGATGGATTCACCGCAAGCGCGACCACGGTAATTTACTGTTCATTGACCTGCGCGATCACTATGGCATTACGCAGCTCGTGGCGAATTCCGAACATAGCAAAGCGATTTTTGATTCGCTTACTGCTGAGCGGTTTGAATCGGTGATTACGATTACGGGTAAGGTGATTGCGCGCGCGGGTGAGACGATCAATAAAAATCTGCCGACCGGCGAAATCGAAGTGATGGTGGAATCCTACACGCTTGAATCACCTGCGGATGTGCTGCCGCTTCTGGTCAATTCCGATGCTGAGTTCCCCGAAGAAACCCGCCTCAAATACCGCTTCCTTGATCTGCGCCGTGAGCAACTGCACAATAACATCCTGCTGCGCTCGAAGGTGATTTCCTCTCTGCGCCGCCGCATGACCGAGCAGGGCTTCAACGAATTTCAAACACCGATTTTGACTGCGTCTTCGCCCGAAGGCGCAAGGGATTATCTGGTGCCATCGCGTATTCATCCGGGCAAATTCTATGCACTGCCGCAGGCACCGCAGATGTTCAAGCAATTGTTGATGGTCGCCGGATTTGACCGGTATTTCCAGATTGCACCGTGCTTCCGCGATGAAGATGCGCGCGCGGATCGAAGCCCTGGCGAGTTCTATCAGCTCGATATTGAGATGAGTTTTGTGACGCAAGATGATGTGTTCGCGGCGATCGAGCCGGTGCTGCATGGGGTGTTCAAAGAGTTTGGCAAGAAGCAAGTGACCGACACGCCGTTTCCGCGCATCACCTATCACGAGGCGATGCTGAAATACGGTTCCGACAAACCCGACCTCAGGAACCCGATTGCGATCGTGGATGCGACTGATGTGTGGACGGGATCGGGCTTCAAGATTTTCAACGATGTAATCAGCAAGGGCGGCATCGTGCGCGCGATTCCGGCACCTGGCTGTGCAGATCAGCCGCGCAGCTTCTTCGATAAGATGATCGCCTATGCACAGGAGTTAGGCGCAAAAGGACTTGCCTATATTATTTTTGATGCAAACGGGGAAGCCAAAGGCCCGATAGCAAAGTTCCTTGCACCAGAAAAACTTGAACAGCTTAAGCGCGAAGCGGGACTCAAGAATGGCGACTGCGTATTCTTCTCCTCCGGCACGGTGCTTGAAGCGTCCAAACTCGCTGGCCAAGTGCGTAACCGTCTGGGGCAGGAATTGAATCTCATCGAGCCAAACATCTTCAAATTCTGCTGGGTGGTGGATTTCCCCTACTACGAACTCGATGAAGAAACCGGCAAGATCATCTTCTCGCACAATCCGTTCTCGATGCCGCAAGGCGGGATGGAGGCGCTCAAAGCCGCTGAAGGCAATCAGGAAAAGCTGCTTGCGATCAAGGCATACCAATATGACATTGTTTGCAACGGCGTGGAGCTTTCGAGCGGTGCGATCCGTAATCACCGTCCTGATGTGATGTATAAAGCCTTCGAGATCGCTGGTTACAGCAAAGAAACCGTGGATGAGAAATTTTCCGGTATGATCAACGCCTTCAAATTCGGCGCTCCGCCGCACGGTGGACTCGCGCCAGGTGTCGATCGCATGGTGATGCTGATTGCCGATGAGCCGAACATCCGCGAAGTCATCGCTTTCCCGATGAATCAGAAAGCCGAAGATCTGATGATGAACGCACCCGCCTTCGTGGAGGACAAGCAACTACGCGAACTTTATTTGCAACTGGCACCCAAAGCCAAAGAAGCCGCGCAGAAAGATAAGGCGGCTTAAATAGGGACTTAACGCTGAAGACCAACTTGAGGTTTCACCGTTGCCACATCCATCACGCGACCATCATGCATCGCGATCATCAGTGGTTCGCACTCTTCGTATTTTCCGTGAATGGCGGCACCGCTGTTATGCAGCGTGATGCAATGATCTTTGCTGAAACTGGCTTTTACTTCCCGATACGGGATATGGGTGTGCCCGAGAAACACATGTTCCACCTGTTTCATCCGGTCTTCTCCAAGTCTCACACCTAGATTATGTAACAGGAGTTTGACCTGATTTTCCGTCGAAAAGAGAATCGGATTGGGGTTACTCACCCATGGCGACAAAGTGGCCTCGAGTAATCGGTGCAGCCTGGGCATTCTCTGCATTAATCGCGGCACATTGTGGTTGCCGATATACTCCACCAATTGATCGTCCGGATGGCGCGCCCTTTCCATATCCCGTCGTTGGTAGGCACGTTCTCCTTCCAGCGCATACGGATGTAAATCCCTGTCGCCATGAATGAACAGCGCGTGCCCGATTTTGAAATGATCGGCATTCATCTGAAAATTGTGATAGGTGTGCTGCAGACGATCTAGCGCCTTTTCATAGGCTTTCACGCGTTCGTGGTTTCCAATCACCTCGAACACCGGTTTTTGTCCGGCCTGGTTCAATAGCATTTCGTGAAACCGGATCCCCACCCGAATCATGGTGTCATCGTCATCTTCTGGCAACTGATTGATGAATTCCACCATGTCGCCTGTCATCGCAATCGCATCCGCCTCTTTCATATGCCGTGACAGCAGACACAGCGGATGCGAATCGGCAAGCTGCGCTTTTACAACAAAATCCTCGAGCGTTTTGCACTTTGTTGCGAGATTTAGAAATGTCTGCGC
>CAZFOM010000010.1:0-20199 GCA_964520155.1 uncultured Rickettsiales bacterium | reverse complement strand
TGCGCGCCCATCTGCAATGCGCCGTAGCGTGCACCGATATGATAATCGGTGACATGCAGAATGTTTCCGTTGAAGTCGGTGATGTGGGTGTCGGCAATCATAAGAACTCTGAGTTCATTTTAGTATCATGCGCTTAACAGTCGGTTAATCCGTGTGAATTAAAGCCGATTATGCATCAAATATGCACGGTATTTTCGCGAAATCATCGCGATCGTAAACCCAAATTACAAGAATAAACAATCGACTAGCAGCAAGTTATAAAAGTTGAAAAAGGGTAAATTTCTGTGTAAAAGCCATTAACACAAAAACACTACCTGTATGCGGTATTTCGGGCGCATACTATACGAATCAACCTAACAAGGTTTGGGGAAACCTATGAGCGAACCAACTCGTTCTTCTCTAATTTCGTTGATTACGCGTCGCCAGTTTACTGTAAGTGGACTTGCGGCTGCGGCCACTTTTTTTGTCGCGCCGAAAGTGGCTATGGCATCGCGGTCACCGATGCACCGCAGCCTGAAGTTACAAAGCCTGCATACAGGCGAGAAAGTGGCTGCGACCTACTGGGAGCGCGGTCAGTATCTGCCGGATGCGCTGACCGAAATCAACCATGTGCTGCGTGATCATCGCACGAACGAAGTACATCCCATAGATACGAATCTGCTGAATCTGCTCGCCGAGTTGCACGCGCGTCTGGGATCGAAATCCAAGTTTGAAGTGATCTCGGGTTATCGCTCGCCCAAGAGCAACGCGATGTTAAATGAGCGCTCGAATGGAGTGGCTAGAAAAAGCCTGCATATGGAAGGCAAGGCGATCGATATCGTATTGCCCGATCGTTCGCTTACCGCAATCCGCGATACCGCGATCGCCATGCAGCGCGGCGGCGTCGGGTTTTATGCCGGCAGCTTCGTGCATGTGGATACCGGCCGTGTGAGGAAGTGGTAGAAGTGTGATTAGCGGCTAGGGCTCCAATTTTGGAGCTTCTTGATTCGGGTGTCTATATTGGGGTGGAACAGATTCTCAAAAAACGTACCGAGTAGTGTCGCCTCAGTACCTGTTTCTTGGAGAAGGTTATCTTTTAGCTGTTTGAATTTTGTTAAGACATTGGCAAGCGGTTTCCCATCTTCCAATAATTCTGCACTGAAACGATCTGCACGAAACTCTACACGATGCATAATTGCCCTCATAACAAATGCTCCAGCAATCGTTCCAACCGTTGCTGCAGCTAAGTATTTAGCAACACGGAACAATCCGCTGTGTAATTTTTGTTCTGGTGTACCTGCTTTATTGGCTTCTGTATCTGCATGTCTCAATGCTTCAGGAGTAAGACTCTCTTCCGGAGTGGAAACGCGCTTATTTTTTTGATTTTTCTGATATGTTTCTACAAGAGCAAATGCTGCTATACCCACTGCCAAACCAACCCACGGTGAAAGCGCAGCAAATTTTGCGGAGCGGGCAAAATCATTGTGTTTTATGTGACCAAGCTCATGGGCAATCACTGCACTCAACTCTTCAGTTACCGGTTGGTTTAGATCATGGTGACCGAGCAAGCTACGAATTTTTCCTCCGAGAAACAAGTCACCTTTTCCCCCCATTGCCGCAAGATACTCGTACATTACCCGCATAGGCTTTGGTAACATACTGACGTCTTTGAGTATATGGATGGAAGGGGTTTCTACCCCTGCCTTTACCGATAAACGATGCACCTCGTCAAAAAGATGAGGTGCTTTCTCTCTGCCTATTTTCTCATAATATGAGAGGTTGATCTTCAGCACATTAATCTCCAAAAATTCGGAAGATTCTAACAGGCTGAGTAGGGGGGAAATATGAAGATTCGGTTACAATTGCGCCAATTACAAGCTCATTCTACTTATTCCCTATTCGCTGCTAGCTTCACGTTCTTGTCGTCCTTCGGTATCAGCGCAGTGCCCACGGCGCGGTCACGGTTGTAAATATCATCAAAGAAGTGCGGGGTGCCGTTTTCATCCACCCAGGCGGTCCAGTAGACCACATGCACTGGCACTTCGGATACATGCACGGTTTGGGTTTTGCTGCTGTCGTAGGTTGCATCGATCGTGTGGGCATCCCACTCCGGTTCGCTGCCCATCACAAAATGCGCCATCGCGCGCGGGTCTTCGAGGCGGATGCAGCCGTGGCTGAGCGCGCGCATGTCGCTTTTGAACAGTTCGGGTTTGGCGGTGGAGTGCAGGTAGATCGAATCGTTATCCGGCAGGTTGAATTTGATTTTTCCAAGCGCGTTGGCACGCCCCGGGCGCTGACGGAAACTGAACGTGCCGCCTGCATCGGGATCCACCGCATGGGGACTCACCGGTTCACCGTTGTGATAGACAGTAAAACCCGCATTCACGAAGTACGAAGGATTCTCGCGCAGTTTGGGCAGCAGTTCCTTGCGCACGATCGACTGCGGCGCACCCCAGCTCGGGTTGAACACCACATGATCAATCACGTTACTGAAAATCGGGGTGCGCGTCGAAGGCTTGCCGACAATCACGCGCATCTGAAGGGCTTTGCTGCCATTCTCGTATCCGGTGAGCGTGTAGGCCGGCAGATTCACGAGCACATATTTGGCTCCGAGATCGGAGGGCATCCAGCGCACCCGCTCCAGATTCACCATAATCTGTGTGATGCGATCTTCGACCGGCACGGCCAGATATTTCTGGGTCATGCTACCGATCACGCCTTCGCCATTGAGTCCGTGCCGCAACTGAAACGCGATGACGGCTTGTTGCAGCGCGTCGTCATACACGGTGCTTTCTGTGCTGGTATCTCCTTTATAATCTCCCATGACCGAGAGAATACGGCGCAGCATGGGGATGCGTTTATCCGATGCGCCCGGGCGGATGGTCTTGCCGGCAGGGAACATTTCCCATCCGCCGGAAGCGGCGATTGTACGGTATTGCGCGAGTACGGATTGCAATGCGGCATAGGTATCCTGATGCTTACCGGCTTTGTGTATCAGCTCTTCGGTATTACGCGTGATGGCCGCTTGAGACAGCAACTGCATCGAATCCGAGCGCGCATGTCGGAAATCCGCAAGCAGGTTGCGCTGCGGGGACGTCGCCCCATACCGTACATCCTTAAGATAGCGTGTGATCGCATGACTGAGCAGCAGATCGAGCTCGGCGAGTTGCTGCGCGTTATTATCCTGAACCAGTGAAAGCTGCGTGGCGCGCTTGCGGATCGTATGGATCGAGTATCGCGAAGGATTCAGTCCGTGATCGCTTGCTTGATCGAGCAAGGTGAGGATATTTTCTGCGCGCTGTGTAAGTCCGTTATCATCGACCCAGAGTGGCTGATATTCCATCGCTGCATACACCTCGCGGTATTCACCCAAAGGAATGCGCACCTGATCTACAGAGAGGTTAGAGTTTGTCTCAAATGCCTGATGGAGTTTTACAGCGATGGGCGAACCCAGCACCCTTAAACTTTCGACAATTTTATTTGTCTGATTGGTCTGCGTTTCGTCAAAGGCGATACTCGGGGAGGTACTACAGAGCGTAATCCCAATGACAGACAGCATCAACCGATACGACGTGCGGTGCGCATGTGCGCGCAAAGGGGTGTGTTCCATAGCTCGCGTCCTGTTCTGGTGGTAACGGCAGTGATTAAGTTCTGACGTGCGGCTCTATTGGCCTTTGAGTTCAGGATACGCGTAAATCGTTAATAAAAGACTGAGGAGAAGTTAAGAAACGATGAATAAAACAACATGCTGAACGATATGAGTAAAATGCGGCAATGAGAGGGTGTTTTTAGCTGATTTACGTTTGTATTTCCTGCTGTGGGAACGTTCTTGTCATGCCAGTACCCGCCTTCGCGGGCACAAACTCCGGCTGGCATCCAGACCCTATTTTTTACACCATACTTTTAGCAAACTGGATCCCCGCTTTCGCGGGGAAGGCGGTGAGGGACAGAGCGAGGATGATTAATATCTCTCAGTCTTTGGCCCAGTCGCTTTAATAGGACTCATTTTTACACTTGGCGGAGCAACTTCTGTTGCGGTTTCTACTACAACAGCGCTTGCGCGCGATGCGTTACCCTGGCGAATGTCCAAAAATGGTTTATGGTTACAGGTCAACTCTCCCTGCTGTTCATTGGTGAGTCTATCAAACGCATCCAAAATACCTCTGGCCGTAGTAGCAATGGAAGCTCCATTCATTTTAATGTTATCGGAAAACCCAATTTTGTCAGCTCGATCAACGATATCTTCTCTTGAAAGACCCTCTTGAAATGCCTCATGGAGCACTCCGGCAAGTGCCTGCGCTTTTTCTTTTGGGAGTTTGCCAAGACCATCAACAATCTTTGCGAAAGTTACCTCTTTCTGTGCAGCAGCCATTGCAGCGTTTTGTCTCTCAATTAATGTTCCTTTCAACATGTTTTCACCCTGTTTTTATTGACGATGTTCTCATCCTACCCCCCCCTGTTAATATTCAGTTAAGACCACATTAAGATTGCATGACAGGGTATAGTTTTGTGACTGTTGAAGGTATTGATGGAGTATCTCTAGCCTCCATCCCCACGAAAGTGGGGATCCAGAGTTTGATAATTTTAGAGGCGGGACTCATTCCTGTCTCAATGCCATATCGCAAGATGAATGAGTCTTAAACCCACAAGAGTGGATTTTTAAGCAACCAACGATCCGTGACACTGCTTATATTTCTTGCCCGACCCGCACGGACATGGATCGTTACGCCCGACCTTGCCCCATGATTCGGGATCGTTCGGATCGCGATTTTCTGCTTTCACATGCGTACGCACCGGCTGGGGTTTGCGTTCCTCGAGCGGATACATACCACCGGCCTGCGGGTTCATTTCGCCCTGCATCGTCGGATCGAATCGGCTTTCCTGCATCCGCTGGCGCGACTCGATCTGGGCGAGGCTTTCCGGATTATGCACATGGATCTGCAGATGCGCCATGCGCGTGGTGACGAGTTCACGCAGTTGCGCGAGCATGGATTCAAACAGGATGAAGGCTTCCTGCTTATACTCATTGAGCGGGTCGCGCTGGCCATAGGCGCGCAGGTTGATCCCCTGCCGCAGATGGTCAAGTGACAGCAGGTGGTCTTTCCACAACTGATCGAGCGTTTCTAATATCACCCGTTTTTCGGCCACGCGCATGAGCGCCGCGCCGTAAGTCTGTTCCTTAAGCAAGCTCTGTTCTTCGGTCACCTTGGTGATGCGATCCAGAATTTCCTCATCGGCAATACCTTCTTCCTTCACCCAGTCGGCAACCGGCAGATGCAGCCCGTAAATGCGGAAGAGATCTTTTTGCAAGCCCTCTGCATTCCATTCCTCGGCATAGGCTTTTTTGGGGATGAACGTACTCACCATCTGGTTATTGATGGTCTGGCGCATCTCGACAATCGTGTCCGATACGTCGGTGCTTTCGATGATCTCGAGCCGCTGTTCGAAGATCGCCTTGCGCTGGTCGTTCATCACGTTATCGAATTTGAGCAGGTTTTTGCGAATATCGAAGTTGCGCGCTTCGACTTTCTGCTGCGCGCGTTCAATCGCCTTGTTCATCCACGGGTGGAAAATCGCTTCGCCTTCTTTCAGTCCCATTTTCTGAAGGATGGTATCAATGCGTTCCGAGCCGAAGATGCGCATCAGATCATCCTCGAGCGAGATGAAAAACTTGGATGCCCCCGGATCGCCCTGACGGCCGGAGCGTCCACGCAACTGGTTATCAATGCGCCGCGATTCGTGGCGTTCGGTGCCGAGCACAAACAGGCCGCCGGCGGCTTTCACAATGTCTTTATCGGCAAGCACTTCGGCGCGGATCATCTCCGAGCGGCGCTGTTTTTCGCCTTCATCCGTGATATGCGCGGTTTCCTCGCGGATGCGCATCTCGGGGTGGCGGCCGAGCATGATATCGGTGCCGCGACCGGCCATGTTCGTGGCAATCGTGACGCCACCCGGGCGTCCTGCCTGCGCGATGATCGAGGCTTCCTTCTCATGGTAGCGTGCATTGAGCACCTGATGCGGAATTTTTTCCTTCTTAAGCAGGGTCGAGAGATATTCCGATTTTTCGATGGACACCGTACCCACGAGGGTCGGTTGTTTTTTCTCGTAATTGGTTTTGATCTGCTCGATGACGGCTGCGTATTTTTCCTTCGCCGTGCGGTAAATCTGATCGTCCGTATCCTGACGCGCAACTGCGACGTTGGTGGGGATTTCAATCACCTGCAACCGGTAAATATCCATGAACTCGGTGGCTTCCGTCATGGCGGTGCCGGTCATGCCTGCAAGTTTTGGGTACAGGCGGAAATAATTCTGAAACGTGATCGAGGCGAGCGTCTGGTTTTCGTTCTGGATTTTGACCTTTTCTTTCGCCTCAAGTGCCTGATGCAGCCCTTCCGAATAGCGGCGGCCTTCCATCATGCGACCCGTGAATTCGTCGATGATAATGACTTTATTATCCTTCACGATGTAATCCACATCGCGCGTGAACATATGGTGGGCGCGCAAGGCCTGATTGACGTGATGCACAAGCGACACCGAGCTGATGTCATACAGACTCGTGCCTTCCTCGAGAAGCGCGGCTTCGCGCAGGATGGCTTCCATATGCCGCACCCCGTCATCGGTCAGCACGACGGTCTTGGCCTTTTCATCCTTCTCCACATCTTCCGTAACCAGTTGCGGAATCAGGCGATCAATTTTCGCATAGAGTTCGGAGTTATCCTCCGTCGGGCCTGAGATGATGAGTGGCGTTCGCGCTTCGTCCACCAGAATCGAATCCACCTCGTCCACAATCGCGTAATGGAAGGGGCGCTGTACCATCTGTTCGCGCGCGTATTTCATGTTGTCGCGCAGGTAATCGAACCCGAACTCGTTATTGGTGCCGTAGGTAATGTCGCACGCATAGGCTTGCTGGCGCTGCTGGTCGTTGATGCCATGCACGATCACACCGACGCTCAAGCCTAGAAAATTATAGAGCTTGCCCATCCATGCGGCATCTCGCTGGGCGAGGTAGTCATTGACCGTCACCACATGCACGCCTTTGCCGGTGAGCGCATTGAGATACACAGGTGCGGTTGCGACCAGCGTTTTTCCTTCGCCGGTTTTCATCTCGGCGATCATGCCGTTATGCAGCACCATGCCGCCAATCATCTGCACATCGAAATGGCGCATGTTCATCACGCGGCGACCGGCTTCGCGCACGGTGGCAAAGGCTTCGGGCAAGAGCGATTCAAGCGTTGCTCCCTGTGCGAGTCTTTCCTTAAATAATGCGGTCTTGGCTTTCAGCTCATCGTCACTTAAGGCTTCGTAGGGTTTGGCGAGCGCGTTGATGCGCTGCACGGCGGGGCGCAGGCTATTTACATAGCGGTCGTTGGCGCTACCGAATAATTTCTTCGCAAGGGCGGAAAACATGCAATATCCTAGTGGTGAAAGAAGTAGGTGAGAGATAGGCACCACGCGGCGCTCTGTCAATGAAAACAGGGGCGCTTACCGCCTCGCGTGAATTGCTGGACTTTCCGCTTTTCCTGTGCCATAACCCGCTGACATAAAGCGCTTAAAATCAAGCGCATACCTAAATATCCTTCCCACCGTATCCATCTCATAGAGGAACCGTTATGAAATCCTTTGCTACTCTGCTTGTGAGCGCATCCCTGATCGCTTTTTCACTGCCCACGCATCCGGTTATGGCGCAGGAAGCGCCTGCAGCGACGGCTCCTGCGGCAGCGGATTACACGATTTTGAAAGCGGGAAATGAAGAAATCAAGAAGTCCGAGGTGATGGCGATCTGGAACAGTATTTTTCCAGGCGGGCAGGCACCGGATTTTGAAACCTTCGATGAGAATATCAAACAGAACGTGCTGCGCGGCATCGTAAGCGAGCGCCTGCTTCTTAAAGAAGCTGAGAAAGCGGGTGTGGCAAACAGCGAAGAAGTGAAAAAACAGATCGAGCAGGCGACCCGCCAGATCAAAGTGCGCGCGTTTCTTGCCGAAAAAGCCAAGGCGGAAATCACCGAGGAAAAAATCAAGGCAGCCTTTGATAAGAAAATGAAAGAAGCCAAAGGCGAGCAGGAAGTCAAAGCGAGCCATATTCTCGTGAAGGATGAGGCCGAAGCCAAAAAGATTTATGACGAAGTCTCCAAGGGCGGGGATTTTGAAAAAATCGCCAAGGAGAAATCCGAGGATAAAGCCAGCGGCGCGATGGGCGGCGATCTCGGGTTTTTCGGCAAAGGCCGTATGGTGAAAGAATTTGAAGAGGCCGTGTTCAAACTCAAGAAAGGCGAGATCTCAAAGCCGGTGAAAACCGATTTCGGCTGGCATATCATCAAGAAAACGGATACGCGCGATCTGCCGAAGCCAACCTTTGAACAGTCGAAAGAAACGATCCGCGAGGAACTCACCAACGAGTTGATCCAGAAACACTTGAATGCACAACTGAAAAGTCTGGACATCCAGTATTTCGGGCCGGATGGCAAGACCAAGGAATTCAAGAAAGAATATCCGGCAGAAGGTCTGACCCCTCAACGTTAATAGGCGCGATGGCACTTTCGGTTTCCCCGCTTGCGCCCAAGCAGATTGCAGCGCTTCCCGCGATTGCGGGCGTGCGTTTGGCGGCCGGTAATTCGGGTATCCGCTACAAGGATCGTCCGGATGTGATGCTTGCCGAACTGGCACAAGGCACGCAGGTGGCGGGCGTATTTACTCGCTCGCTTGCGGCATCAGCCCCAATTGAATGGTGCCGTGCGGCGCTTAATGGTGGCACGGCGCGCGCGCTGATTGCCAATGCCGGCAATTCCAATGCGTTTACCGGCAAGCTGGGCGTTGCCTCTGTGGATCGGATGGTGAAGGCGACCGCTGCATCACTCGGTTGTGCGGATACCGATGTATTTGTCGCCTCCACAGGCGTGATCGGCGTGCCGCTGCCGGATGAAAAAATCACGGCGTTGCTTCCTGCGCTTCAGAAAGAATTGTCACCGGCGAATTGGGTTCCTGCCGCGCGTTCGATCATGACGACCGACACATTTATGAAAGTGGCAACCACACAGCTTGAGATTTCTGGTGTGCCAGTCACGATCAACGGCATGGCCAAAGGCTCTGGTATGATTGCGCCCGACATGGCGACGATGTTTGCGTTTCTGTTTACCGATGCGAACATTCCGCATCAGGTGCTGCAACCGATGTTCGCACGCGGTAATGACCGCTCGTTTAATGCCATCACCGTGGACAGCGATACGTCTACCAGCGATACGTCCCTCATTTTTGCCACCTGCAAAGCCGCGCATCCCCCGATCCGCGAAGGCTCGGATGATGCGCAGCGTTTTTACGCGGCGATGGAGCGGGTGTTGAAAGACCTTGCGCAACAGATCGTGCGCGACGGCGAAGGTGCCACGAAATTCGTATCCATTACCGTTACCGGTGCCGAGCATGACGAAGCCGCAAGAAAAATAGGCCTCACCATTGGCAATTCACCACTGGTAAAAACTGCAATCGCCGGATGCGATGCGAATTGGGGGCGCATCGTGGCCGCGGTCGGCAAAGCCGGTCAGCGTGCCGATCGTGATAGGCTATCCGTGCGTATCGGTGGTGTCTTGATTGCTGCCGACGGGCAAGTGGTTTCCGGTTACGACGAAACCCCCGTTGCGGCGCATATGAAAGGTCAGGAAATTGTGATCGAGGTGGATGTTGGCATCGCCACGGGTTGTGCCACCATTTGGACGTGTGATCTCACGCATGGGTATATTGATATTAATGGCAGTTATAGGAGTTGATGGTTTATGGTTGATAGTTGATAAGAGGTTAAATTATCATCAACCATCAACCATCAACTATTAACCACTCGTGAAAACCCTCCTCGTTGTCGCCGCCGCTTTGATTGACACAGACAACCGTGTGTTGCTTGCACAGCGCCCTGACGGTGGAGCCATGGCGGGCTTATGGGAATTTCCTGGCGGCAAAGTGGAGGCGGGTGAAACCCCGCAGCAGGCGCTCGTGCGCGAGCTCGAGGAAGAATTGGGGATTGAAACTACGACTGGCTGTTTTACGCCGATCACGTTTGCATCCCATACCTATTTTCGTTCACCGCCTCCCTCGCCACCCATCATTCCAGGCTTGTGCCCGACCGATGCGAGCATCTCCTGGCAACCGGATCTCAAAGACGATCTGCACGTGAACCTGTTGTTGTTTGCCTGCCGCCGCTGGAACGATATTCCAACTCCAAAAGAACACACCAAACTCATCTGGCGCCGCCCCAAAGACATGAAAGACCTTCCTATGCCTGCTGCCGATGTGCCGTTGGTGGAGGCGTTGATGGGGATGATCGGATAGGTGGATGATCAGATGATCCGTGGAAAAAATTACCTTCACACAACATAAAGCATCATCACTGTCATACCAGCGAACGCTGGTATCCAGAATCTTTTAATGGATGCCAGTTTTCACTGGCATGACAATGTAAATCGTTCTGGCGGTGTGTTCATCACAGATCATCCGATCATCCACCTATCCGATCATCCTTCCCAAACACCTCCCCCAAACTCACTTTTCCACTGCCGCGTTTGGCGGGTTGCTGCTGCGAGGCGTGCGGTTTCCATCCAGTGAGTGTAATCCACTCGAAAGTAGCGGGTATGGTACCGTCAGGGTTCCCAAATCGCTCTTGATACATGGCAGCCACCCGCATCCACCAGTCGCGCTTCGGGATATAGCGGTGCTGAGCAATCAACGCGTTGGTTTCACCCATGCCGCGCAGATCGGCAAACAACTTGAACGCATGATCATAAGTCACCGTAACCGTATCGCTATCAATCACCGGTAGCGCGAAGCCAGCGCGTTGCAACAACCCGCCGGCATCGCGCACCTCCAGCAGCGGCGAGAGGCTGGGTGCCATGCCGTCACTGCCTTTGGCGGCGGCAAGCAGGATGGATTCCCGCAGTTCCTTGAGCGTATTGGCACCAGGTACCACGGCCAGAAATAATCCATCGTCCTTGAGAATGTGGCGGATCTGAATCAGGCTACCTGGCAAGTCATTCACCCAGTGCAGCGATAGAACACTGAAAACCAGATCAAAGCGATTTGGCGCAAAGGGCAACCATTCTTCATCGCACACGCAACGCAGGCCGGTGGCGCGTTTCAGAAGCGAATGCGACAGGTCGCATTGTACGAGCGTTTCGATGTCGTCACGATGCGTAAGAGCGTCCCGCGCGATCCCGTGATGCGCACCGAGTTCGAGCGCAGTGGGAAAAGACCTCGCAATATCATCCAGCCGCTCGATCAGGCGCGTGCCGGCTTCGCGTTTGAGAAAATCATACTGCGAAGCAGACTGTGCGGCGCGGTCGCGATGCTGGCGCACCCGTTGCCGCTCGAAGAGTTTGCTGGTATCGTTGGCGGAGAAAGAGTTGTTCATGCGCCAGGTTATAGAACACGCACGCGAGCTTGCCAAACCGCTTCTTGAGGGCGTGCTCGATGTTGTGTTTCCGCCGCGCTGCAGCGGGTGTGGGGCGGGTGTGGAAGCGGCGCATAGCCTGTGCGGCGAATGCTGGAAGCGCTTGCGTTTTATCAGCGAGCCGATGTGTCATTGCTGCGGGCATCCGTTTGAGCTGGCCGTTCAGCCCCACATGCTTTGCGCCGATTGTCTCAAGGAATCACCACCTTATGTGCAATGCCGCTCGGCCTTGTTTTACGACGAGGCCAGTCGTCACCACATTATCGGCTATAAGTTTCATGATCGCACGGCATTGACTCCGCTTTTTGCCGAGTGGCTGGCGCGTTCCTGCGAAACCATGCTGCCGCAAATTGACTGCATCGTACCCGTGCCGCTGCACTGGTTTCGTTTATGGAGGCGGGGCTATAATCAGGCGGCGCTGCTTGCTTATGCCGTGAGTGCGCGCACCGGATTACCGGTCTTGCCCGACGCGCTCCTGCGCACGCGATACACGACGCCGCAAAATGCCCTCACGCGGCTTCAGCGTCTGGACAATGTAAAAGGTGCCTTTCATGTGAAGTCGGGCAGCGAGGCGCGCATCACAGGCAAAAATATCCTGCTGATCGATGATGTGATCACCACCGGTGCCACGATCAAAGCCAGCACCAAAGCACTTCTTAAGGCAGGTGCGGAGAGGGTCTATGTAACGTCTGTCGCACGGACGGTGGTGGGGGATGGAGGATAGGATGATAGGATGATAGGAATCTGGATAATCGGATAATCGGTGAAGTACTGACTGCTTCACGGATCATCCGATCATCTGATTATCCAATGATCAACCCTTTTTCATTTGCAGAGATTTTCACGTTTGATCCATCAGGCACCTTTCCCTCCAGCACCAGTCCGGCCAGCGGATTTTGCAGCTCGCGTTGGATCACGCGCTTCAAGGGACGCGCGCCATAGATTGGATCATATCCGGCGCTGGCCAGCCAGTCGCGTGCGGTCGTATCCAATTCAAGCGTCACGCGGCGTTCCGCCAGGCGCTTCGCCAGATGCGACACCTGAATATCAACAATCTGGTGCATGTGTTTGCGCCCTAAACGGTTAAACATCAAGATCTCATCGAGGCGGTTTAGGAACTCCGGCCTAAAGGCTTTACGCACCGCATTCATGATTTTATCGCGGGTTGGCCCTGAAAGGTCTTCCCCCTCCTTCTGCTCCACCATGTGCTCCGACCCCAGATTGGAGGTGAGCACAATAATAGTGTTTTTGAAATCCACGACGCGACCTTGCCCGTCGGTCAAACGTCCATCATCGAGCACTTGCAAGAGCACATTGAACACATCGGGGTGAGCTTTTTCGACCTCATCAAACAGGATTACCTGATAGGGACGGCGACGCACGGCTTCAGTAATCACACCGCCCTGTTCGTATCCCACATAGCCAGGCGGCGCACCAATCAGTCGTGCAACCGCGTGTTTCTCCATATACTCCGACATGTCCACGCGGAGCAGGGCAGTCTCGTCATCAAAAATAAACTCCGCGAGCGCTTTGGTGAGTTCGGTTTTACCCACACCGGTAGGGCCCAAAAACAAAAACGAACCGATCGGGCGGTTAGCATCCTGCAATCCGGCACGGGAACGACGTACGGCATTGCTGACCGCCACGAGCGCTTCTTCCTGCCCCACCACGCGACCGCGTAAATCATTTTCCATATGCAGGAGTTTGTCGCGCTCGCCTTCGAGCATTTTATCGACCGGAATGCCCGTCCAGCGCGACACGACCGAGGCAATATCGTCCTCTGCCACTGCTTCTTTCATCATCGCGCCTTTGGAGAGCTGCTCGGCTTCTTGCAATTGTTTCGCAAGTTTGGGAATCAGTCCATAGACAATCTCACCGGCTTTGGTGAGATCACCGGCGCGCTGCGCCATATCACGTTGACGCTGCGCTTCTTCGATCTGTTCTTTGAGTTTCTGAATGCTGGTGAGCTGCGACTTTTCCGATTGCCATTTGCTGGTGAGGTCTGCGCTTTCTTTTTCCAGTGCGGACAGTTCGCCACTCAGTTTACCTAGACGAGCAACCGACGCTGCGTCGGTTTCTTTCTTCAGTGCCTCGCGCTCGATCTTGAGCTGAATGATTTTGCGATCCAGCTCATCAATTTCTTCCGGCTTACTGTCAATCTCCATCCGTAGGCGACTGCCGGCCTCATCCATCAGATCAATCGCTTTATCAGGCAGAAACCGGTCAGTGATATAGCGGTTGGAGAGCGTCGCAGCAGCCACAATCGCGCCGTCTGTAATCCGCACGCCATGGTGCATTTCGTATTTTTCTTTCAAGCCCCGCAGGATCGAGATTGTGTCCTCGACTGTGGGCTGCGAGACAAACACCGACTGGAAGCGGCGGGCGAGGGCGGCATCTTTTTCGATATATTTGCGGTATTCATCGAGTGTCGTCGCACCCACGCAATGTAGCTCTCCGCGGGCAAGCGCAGGTTTCAGAAGGTTCGAGGCATCCATCGCACCTTCCGCGCGTCCGGCACCGACCAGCGTGTGTAATTCATCAATAAACAAAATCACCTCGCCTTCGGATCCGGCAATTTCCGACAATACCGCCTTCAGCCGCTCCTCGAACTCACCGCGAAACTTGGCACCCGCCACCATCGCGCCGAGATCGAGCGACAGGAGCTTTTTGTTGCGCAGCGATTCGGGCACGTCTTCCGCGATAATACGCTGGGCGAGTCCTTCCACGATCGCGGTTTTGCCCACCCCAGGCTCACCAATCAGTACCGGATTATTTTTGGTGCGGCGCGAGAGTACCTGAATGGTTCGGCGGATTTCTTCATCCCTGCCGATCACCGGATCGAGTTTTCCATTCTTCGCAAGCTCGGTCAGGTCTTTCGTGTATTTGGTCAGCGCCTCGAAACTATCCTCCGCACCGGCGGTCGTGGCTGTGCGGCCTTTACGCATCTCGTTGATCGCCTGATTCAATGCCTGTGCATTGACTCCGTGCGTCGTGAGAATTTTCTGCGCCTGCGTGTTCGGTGCCATGGCAAGCGCTTGCAATAAGCGCTCTACCGTCACATATTCGTCTTTAGCTTTTTTGGTGACCTGTTCGGCCATCTCAAACACGCGTGCGGTTTCGGGTGCCAGATGCAGTTGCCCCGCGCCGCTGCCTTCCACACGCACAAGCGCAGCGAGGGCGGCTTCCACCTGTTTGTGGATTTCGGCGATATTACCACCCGCGCCGGCGATCAGGCGTTTGGAGAGCCCGTCTTTATCCTCCAGCAGCGCATGCAGGATATGCTCCGGTGTGAAGCGCTGATGCCCCCGTGCAAGCGCACCCGTTTGAGCGCTTTGCAGGATGGATTTGGATTTGTCGGTAAATTGTTCAAAATTCATAAACTATCCGTAAGATGACAAAAATCACTATACAGGTAATATGGGGTACAATAGTGGCTTCGACAAGATGGGTGATACAATGCGCATTTTACCATGGTTTTTGATCAGTGTTCTGATGATACCAGTGCTGGCCAGTGCGGCAGAGCCGCTTGCCCCGTATAATGCCATTTCGCGCTATGAGTTTAGTTGGTCGGGGATTGGTTTTGGCAAAATTGCCATCCGCACGAACGAGACGCCCACGAGCTATGATTCCCGTGTGTTGGTAAAATCCAAAGGTCTGGCGAGTCTGTTTGTGAAGCACAGCAGCGATACGACGCTCACAGGTGCGCGCGCGGGAGTGGATTATCTGCCGCAGGTGTATGAGACAAATTTCCAGACGCGCAACAAAAAGAAATACATCAAGCTCGAATACGATGCGCTGGGGAATGTGGTGAAGGAAACCAGCGTGCCCGAAGATACGGATCGCCCGAAAGTGCCGCAGGATCAGAAAGCCGGTGCCCATGATCCGCTCTCGCTTGTCTTTGAAATCCGTCGCAAGCTCTATGATGCCCTTGCAAACAGCCAAAAAACGTTCTCGGTGCTGATGTATGACGGCAGGCGACTCGCGCGGGTGCAGGTGGATGTGGCAAACATTGTCAACCGCACGGTTGGCGGGGAGAAACGCCGACTGATACAGGTGGTGGCGTCGCGCGAGCCATTGTCAGGTTATACCGAAAAAGAATTAGGCCGCATGAAAGACGCGCCACAGACACTTCAGATTTTCTTCAGCGACGATGCGAATCTCTGGCCGATGCTTATGGAAGTAAACGTGTTCATGGCCACTCTGCGCGGTGAGTGGGTGAAAAATTGCGAAGCGATTGAGGCGTGTTTTTAAGGGTAGTTGATGGTTTATAGTTAATGGTTGATGGCAGTATAAGTTACCATAACTATCAACCATTGACTATCAACTACTCCTGATCTGCTACCCGCGCCGGCTCACGGTTATCGTCGCGCACACCCGTAATGAAAGAGGGGAGCGCCGTACCAGCCGTATTAACGATCACCTCTTCGGGTGCATCGTGGGACAGGTCAGCGGATTCATTCTGAGTAGATGCGTTATCCGGCGAGGATTGGCCATCTTGAGGCTGTTGCTGGTAACGGTTATAACGTGGCTCTTCCGGTGGCAGTGAAGAGAGCACACGGAAATGATGTTCGGCGTGTTGCAGGTAATACTCCGCCTGCACACGATCGCCTGAGGACATCGCGTCGCGCGCCATATTCACATATTTTTCGCGCTGCGCGGTGGCGTTGCGGCGGATGCGCGACACATTGGCCGAATCGTCCTGCCCACCGGCACTGTTGCTGTTTCTGGAAAAGCGGCGGTTTCGGTTGTTATAGTGACGACCGCCACCGTTGTTTCCGCCGTTATTATTATGGTTGGGTCTACGTTTCATGTTCACGCGGGTTCTCCTTTATCCATGGTTTGCGTGTTATATTAGTTACTGTTTCGTAAACACGAGACAGCGTTCTATTCCTGCGAGATCACGCGCCATATGGCGGCGTTCCCAGGCGTGTTGGTTAAAAATCCGCGTGACGCCCTCACACTGTCCGGCGCCGATTTCCACTATCAGGACACCGTCCCGAGCAAGAATCGGTTTTGCGGCAGCGGCGAGTACACGGTAGGGATCCATCCCGTCCGCACCCCCATCGAGTGCCAGCCGCGGTTCGTATCCGGCTACATCGCGTGCGAGCGTTGCAATCTCGGCGCTTGCGATGTAGGGCGGGTTGCTGATGATGAGATCGGCGGAATCATCATGCAGCGCGGCCACCGGCTCTAGCCACCGTCCATGCAGCCATTCGGTGCGGTGCGCCATTCCCAGCTTGGACGCGTTGCGCATGGCAACGCTAAGTGCTTCCTCGCTTACATCCACACCGATACCGGTGGCGGAGGGAAACTCAGACAACAAGGACAGGAGCAGGCATCCACTGCCAGTACCGACATCCACAATGCGGTACGGTCTCGACCGGTGCTTCAAAAAGCCCAGCGCTGTTTCCACCAGCGTTTCACTATCCGGTCTGGGAATGAGCGTAGCACAGGTGACATCAAAATCAAGGCTCCAGAAGGATTTTTTTCCGGTAATGTAGGCAGTGGGTTCGTGTCGCTGGCGTCTTGCAAGTAACTGTAAGTACTGTTGAAACTCCTGCGGAGTCAGCGCCGCATGGGGTGTGGCAATCATGGCCTCGGTGGTTTTGCCGGTCGCTGCTTTGAGGAGAATCCGTGCATCCAGATTGGGCAGATCGATCGTTGTCTCCTTAAGCATCTGTGTGCCGATGGTGAGTGCATCCTGAATGCTAATGGTATTCATCTGTTCGCGGGTGAGTACACCAAGCATATCAATTCCCCAGATCCGCGAGTTTGCTCGCCTGATCGTCGGCGATGAGCGCCTCGACAAATTCATCAATCTTGCCGACCATCACCTCATCAATCTGGTAGAGTGTGAGGTTGATGCGGTGATCGGTGACGCGGCCTTGCGGGAAATTATAGGTGCGGATGCGCTCGGAACGATCGCCCGATCCGACCTGTTCCTTGCGCGAAGCTGCACGCTCATTAGCGAGTTTCTCGCGTTCCATTTCATAGAGCCGCGCGCGCAGC
Source organism: uncultured Rickettsiales bacterium (assembly GCA_964520155.1). Classification (GTDB taxonomy): domain Bacteria; phylum Pseudomonadota; class Alphaproteobacteria; order Rickettsiales; family JABCZZ01; genus CAZFOM01. The sequence goes on along the minus strand of CAZFOM010000010.1, from coordinate 2,781 downwards.
ACTTTCATGGCTTTTTCTTTGTTCTTATGCTGCGATTTTTCATCCTGCTGCTGCACCGTCACGCCGGTTGGGATATGCACAATCCTCACGGCCGAATCGGTCGTATTTACCGATTGTCCGCCCGGGCCGGAGGAGCGAAACACATCAATGCGTAAATCTTTTTCCTGAATCTGAATATCTACTTCCTCTGCTTCTGGTAGTACGGCAACCGTCGCCGCTGACGTATGCACGCGGCCTTGGGTTTCGGTTGCGGGCACGCGCTGCACGCGGTGTACGCCCGATTCAAATTTCATCCGCGCAAACACGCCGCGCCCGTTGATCGAGGCTGAGGCTTCTTTATAGCCACCAAGTCCCGTATCCGCGATGCTTAGCACTTCAAATTTCCAGCCGCGCGACTCGGCGTAGCGTTGATACATGCGAAACAGTTCGGCGGCAAAGAGTGCGGCTTCATCGCCACCCGTTCCGGCGCGCACTTCCAGAATCGCGCTTTTTTCATCCGCCGCATCTTTAGGTAGCAGTGCGATCTGCACTTTTTTCAAGAAATCCGGAATCAGTTTTTCGAGTGCGCGCTTTTCTTCCTCGGCCATTTTCCGCATTTCAGGATCGCACGCGGGATCCTTCAGTAGTGCCTCAGAGTCCTTCATTTCCTTCTGCGCCGTGCGCAGTGCAAGGATGGTTTCCACCACCGGCGTCAGATCCGAAAACTCACGCGAGTACTTGGAAAAATCCGCACCCGCATCAGGACGCGACATCAAATCGCGCAATTCGTCGTAACGCCTAAGGAGGGAATCGAGTTTATGGTCGAAGGACATGGGTTAGGTTTCGGGTTTCAGGTGTCGGCTTTCAGCTTTACTATTTTTTGTCATGCCAGCGCAAGCTGGCATCCAGCATAGCGATCAGGTGAAACATTATTTTCTGGATCCCTGCTTTCGCAGAGATGACAACCCCGTTGAGTAGGTTGCCAAAAAACACGCCTGTCCTATTGCCGAAACTGTGACAGCGCGTCAACCAGTTTTTCTCGCAAAACGGCGGTTTGTTCGCGTGTATCCATATTTTTCACATCCACCGGCAGGCTGGGATCGGCATTCACCATCACCGCCGCGCAGGCATGGTGCTTGGCGGCATTGGCAAGGCGCTTACCCAGATCTTTGCCTTTGGTCACGAGGTCAACCGTGAATCCTTCCGCGCGCAACCGGTGAGCGAGCGCAAACAGCGCAGCGTGATCACCGTCATGTTCAACCGGCACCAGCGCGATGGGGCGTGTCGCGGGCTTAAAGCAGGGATGCGCTTCAAACGCGATAATGTTGACGAGCCGTTCGATACCGGCTGCCCAGCCGATACCTGGCACGCTTGGCCCACCCATCTGCTCGACCAGATCGTTATAGCGGCCACCTGCGAGCACGGTGTTTTGTGCACCCAGTGCGGTGCTCGTAAATTCAAACACGGTATGCGAGTAGTAATCCAGACCGCGCACGAGCCGATCATTGATCTGGTAAGGGATCGAGAGCGCATCGAGATAGTGTTTCACTTCATCGAAATGCGCTTTGGCTTCTGGTGTAAGATGTGCATCAAGGCGCGGCGCATGAGAAATCAATTTACGATCACCTTCGTCTTTGGAATCGAGAATCCGCAGCGGGTTTTTCTCCAGCCGCTTTTTGCTGTCATCGGACAGCGAAGCCGCATGGGCAGAGAAATACGCAACCAGCGCATCGCGATACTGCATCCGGCTTTGCGGATCGCCCAGCGTATTGATCTCGAGCGTGACGCTTTCAATCGCAAACGCTTTTAATAGATCATGCGCAAGTGCAATCACCTCCGCTTCCATGAGTGGCGATTCGACACCGAAAACTTCTGCGCCGATCTGGTGAAACTGCCGCATCCGGCCTTTTTGCGGACGCTCATAGCGAAAGGCTGGCCCCGCATAGAAAAACTTGCAAGGCAGATTTTGTTGTAGTCCGTTAGACACAAACGCGCGTGCAATCGCCGCCGTGAATTCGGGGCGCAGAGTGAGTGACTCACCGCCGCGATCGGCAAATGTATACGTCTCTTTCGTCACCACGTCGGATGTATCGCCCAATGTGCGGTGAAACACCTCGGTGAATTCAAAGATCGGCGTATCCACCTGTGAAAACCCATAGCGTTCCGCCACCGCGCGCGCGGTGTCCACCACAAAGCGGAACTTGCGGTGGTCGGCTTCGAGCCAGTCGTGCGTGCCGCGCACCGGTTGTAGTTTTTCTGCCATAGTTACCAGAGAGCCAAATCTACCAAAGAGTCTTTATCGGATATTGCTGGATGTATCGGTCATTGGTGAGAATAGTCAAGCCATGTTCGAGCGCTTGGCAGATCAGCATGCGGTCGAAGGGGTCTTTGTGCAGCAAAGGGAGTTTATCTAAATGCCGCACAGATATCTCGTCGAAAGGCAGCGTTTCAATATCGTGTAATTCGCGCATTTGGGGAATATAATGTTTCGGATCTTGCGGTAAATTCAGTTTCCCCAGCTGGTATTTCTGGGCGATCTCCCAGTTGGAAATGGTGCTTAGGTAAAGCGTATTTTGGGGATCAAGGAATAATTTTTTGGTATTCGCATCAAAGCGCGAATCACCGAGCAGAAACCACAGGAATGATTGCGTATCGAGAAGAATATTCACTATTTTTTTGGCTCTTTTTCCGGCTCGGGTGGATTATAGAGCGGCGCATCATACCATAGCGCAAGTTCCTCCTCTGACATCGGCGCGAACGCATCATCCGGAATCTCAAACTGTCCTTGGCATAGACCGAATG
>CAZFOM010000009.1:0-32383 GCA_964520155.1 uncultured Rickettsiales bacterium | reverse complement strand
CCTTCACTCCATTCATACGGCTTCTCGGTTGTAACCGTGGCGGCGAGTTCCATGCCCTTCATCGAAGGCGCTTTGACGAGCATGGATTTTGCTTCCGCGATCGCTTCAGATTCTTTGCCGGACGTGAAAGGCAGTATCACCGCATTCTGTGCGCCGTGCGTGCGAATATGGCGCGTCAGTGCGCGGGTATCGACCCCCGAAATGCCCGACAGCCCTTTTTTCTTTAGCCATTCATTGAAATGCAGCTGCGCGCGGAAATTGGACGGATTGGTGATCGGCTCGCGGATGATGAGGCCGGCGGCGCCATGACTATTTGGGGGGAACGCTTCCCCCCAACAGGCTTTGTCTGTCTTCGACAGGACGGTTCCACCCTCACTCCCGTCTTGCCGGAGGCAAGCTCCATTTATGTTTGGCGAGTCTCCGACTCGACTGGGGTCGCTTCGCTCCCTTTGCTCGACTCTAACACCTGATTCATTATCCTCCTCGTTACAGCCGACATTACCGATATGCGGGAAGGTGAAGGTGATGATCTGGCTGGTGTAGGAGGGGTCGGTCAGAATTTCCTGATAGCCGGTCATCGCGGTGTTGAAACACACCTCGCCGATCGTGACGCCCTTTGCGCCTATGCCAAATCCAAAAAATACATTCCCATCTGCTAACACTAAGGCGGCGTTCGGGGAATGCTGACTCATGGGTGCCTACACTCAAATGCTTGGCAAATTTCGGGCAAAACTTGGCGAGTGTTAGAGCAAGAATGAGAGGCAGTCAATAGGGTATGTAAGGCTATTTCATTAGAATGATATGGGATGGGATCAGAAGCTTTGACCACCCCTTGAAGACATTGCGCGAGCCTCACGCATTATTGCCTCTTTAACTCCTTTGGGTAAAGGAGTGCCCCACGAGGTTTTGCCGCTGTCACGAGGGTTATCGTAGAAAACGATATCTCCTCTCTTGTGGGCTTCGAATATCTTTGTCGCCATTTCTGATAAAAAAGTATTCTCAGAGAAATCGATTTGATCATTGAACCGCAATTTTCCATGATGCTTGCATTTGGCGGCGAATGCTATGGCCAGTTTCATGTCATCCGGAATGAATCCCTCTTCCTGAACGCGCCTGTAGAGATTGAACGCGTCTTCAACAGAACTTAGCGTGATAAAGAGTTTATCCCGTGCATCGCGCCCCATGAGTCCGCTGAAATCGGTCTCCGCAATCAGATCGTGCAGCAGCAAGTTTGCTTCAGGAGTTTTGCAGTCAAACGCGACATTGATAGCGCTCAGGTCGGCACTGCTTTTTTTACTGCCGGTTTGCAAGAGCCCAAGAAATTTACGACCTGTTACGGGATCGAATGTGCGCGTAACCTCGATATGCGTTTTTCCATCAGGTAAATCGTGTTGTTCAGTAAAAAGGGGTTTGTCACGATTACGTTTCATTTAGTTGTGCTCTCTTAAGAACTTCGCGATGATCGGCACGACGTTTTCGCGGAATTTGCGGCCATTGAAGATGCCGTAATGGCCGACTTTCGGCTCCATATGGTATTTCTTCATGGATGCAGGAAGGTTAGTTGCGATGTCGAGCGCGGCTTTGGTTTGGCCGAGTCCTGAAATATCATCCAGCTCGCCTTCCAGGCAGAGAATGGCGGTTTTGGTGATCGCTTTCGGATCTGCTTTGACCCCCTGATGCACGAACTTGCCATCCGGCAGCAGGTGTTTCTGGAACACAACTTCGAGCGTTTGCAGATAAAATTCGGCGGTGATGTCGGATACGGACAGATATTCGTCGTAGAATTTCTTGTGCGAAGCGGCGCTTTCTCCATCACCTTCGATCAGGTGATTAAAGAATTTAAGATGCGCATCCACATGGCGATCGAGATTCATGGTGATGAAGCTCGAAAGCTGTAAGAAGCCTGGGTACACGCGACGCATAAAGCCGCTATACTGATAGGGCACGCGGGTAATGCAATGCTTCTCAAACCATGCAATGGAATGCTGCTTAGCGTATTGGTTGACTTTGGTGGGCGCCTTGCGCGTATCAATCGGCCCACCGATCAGCGTGATGGATTTGGGGGTTGCCTTGTCTTTCTTCTGGTTCATGACCGCGGCGGCGGCAAATACCGGCACCGAAGGCTGACACACGGCGAGCAAATGCACGCTGCCCTGTTTGGACAGGGTTCGCGTAAACTGCATCACATAGTTGATATAGGTATGCAGGTCGAAATCACCCTCGTGCACGGAGACATCCCGCGCGTCCAGCCAGTCGGTAATAAACACATCTGCAAATGGCAGTAATGCCTCGACCGTGCCGCGCAATAAGGTTGCATGGTGACCGGACATGGGTGCCACGATCATCAGTTGCGGCTGTACTTTCTGGTTGTGTTTGCGGAAATGCAGCAAACGACAGAAAGGCAATGTCTCCACCACTTCTTCAGAAATCGCCACGGGTTTTCCGTCCAGCGTCGTCTGCGCGATTCCGAAGGTCGGTTTGGCATAACGGCGCGTCACGCGCTCGAGCAGCTCTGCGGCGGCTGCGACGTTGCGACCATACGAGGTGTAGGAAAGCGGATTGAACGGATTGCCGTGCAGCATCTGAGCGGCGCCTGCCATCCAGCGCATCGGCGAGAGTGTCGCGTGCTGCAATTCATGCAACTGATAGAGAGGGATATTTTCCGTGAAGGCAATCATACTATTCTTCTCTTTCGTTAAAATGTGCCCATAGGAAAAGCGTAACAAGCATTTATGAACAATTGATGAACGCTACATGACAGTTTTGGGAACGGGAAGGGAGGTGGTTATTTAGAATATCAATAAAAATCAACGGATTGAGGAATAACCACTTTTTACGTCTCAAGCCGGAACAGTCAAAAATATCGCTACTCATTCCTTGATTTTGCGCTTTACGTCTTCGGAGGTTTCCTTGATGACCTGGCCGGCGGCCTTGAAATCCTCCCCTACACCCTGCACCGTATTGCAGCCAGAAAGCATCACGCTTGACGTAACGAGGAGTGAGAAAACGAGAAATGAGGATAGGTTTTGTTTCATATATAACTTACTTCACTTCGTCCTTCACAGTATCGGCTGCATCTTGCGTGCTGTCTATCACCGATTCCGTCGTATCCGTAATGGTATGCCCCACCTTACGCGCATCGCGTTCCACTTCGCCGAACGTCGTATACCCAAAAAATTTCAGAATGTAAAATGCCAACGCGCCGAATACGACAAGATACAGCAGAAATTTGATCATACGGTTTTTTTTAATCCTTGGGCGGATAGTTCAAAATGAGATACCGCATCAGCAGATAGAGCACAACGCCATTTAACACATGCCACAGGAAATGCGTACCCATCGGCCAGTCTTCGCACCATTCCATATCGACCGAGCGGAAAAAAATCGAGATCATGAACGTGACCAATCCCAACACCAGCACGCGCGTGTGTGGCAGGTTCTTGTTGATCGAAGCCATGATGAGCGCAGAAAATGCCAGAATCGAGGCAAAGTAGCCTTCCGAGCCGTTAAACAGATCGGGCGGCACCACCTGAATGATCGCCGCACCTACGGCAAAAAATGCAATCAGTGAGGTCACGATTCCGCGCACCCGCAGTCCGAATACTTTACGCAGCAACGTGCCGAGATACACATACATAAAGAGCGTGATGAAGGCGACATCCGCAAGCATCGACCAGCGATTGGCAAAGGTGTGAAACAGAAAACTCCCCAGCCCGATCAGCACAATCGTGATTGCCAAAAACGGAATGCTGCGCGACGAACCTGTGCGCGATGGTTGCTTCTTCCACAACACCCACGCATACCACGCCGCGATCACAAAACTGATATTCGAGAGCGCATTGACCGGCTCCGCCCAGAACTCTGCCGACAGGCGTTCACAGTAAATATCGATGGGGGCAAAAAGACTCATCGGACGCAGCGCCCTTTTTTCGCCTGCCCAGGCGGACAGTGATACTTCACCGAGCCATACGGTGTTTCGACCCGCGTCTGCGCGGGGTTGGATTTCACATGATATCCACCGTGATGAGCGCAGGAGCTGAGCAGAAAAATCGATACAAATGAGATAAGTAGTTTCATGGTTTCTCCTTTTTAATCAAAAGGTTGATTATGTAAAGATACAAAAACAGGCGCCTTCAAACTGCGCGTTTAACCAAATCTTCATGTCAGTGTGCGAGTATAACTCATCTTGATTAAATCGTATTTATAACAATTCAAGGGTCTCTTAGAGGAGTTTGATTATGCCAGATCAGTACGGGTTTGCACGCAGAGTAGCAAAAGGAAGACCTGAAGGTGAACTTTTCTCGATAAGTTGGAAAGCGTATTTGGAAGAATCATTAAATAACATGACATTTTCTCGTGCTCTGGAGCTAATGAGTATTTTTAGCGATAAAAATAGTGGCGATGATCTGGCAAAAACTCTTGGAGTTAGCAAGATGTGGATATCGAAGCTATTGAATGGTAAGAATAAACCAAATGAAGATTTAATGAAAAAGATCTTGAAAGAATTTGATTGTCAGAACGAGAAAGAATTTTACACAAAAGCCAAAACCGTTGCTCAGCAATACATTGATATGATCGATCGGGGAGAACAAAAAAATCCATCCGATCCCTCTAAAGTAACTCGTAGCTCGAAATCCAGTAGCGGGCAAATAAGGTAAGAAAGCTAATTACCGCTTGCTGCTGTCTCTTTGTTTGCCAAGCAATTCGCCCATGCGTTTGAGGGACGGGGAGCAGTCATCACGCGGGACAATCACTTCGATCAGGTGCATCGTATCGGATGCGAACGCGGCTTTGAGTGCCTTATCGAGTTCGCCCTTGGTGCGCACCTTTACCCCGACGCCGTAGCCAAACAGTTCGGTGAGTTTGGTGTAATCCCACATCAGGATGTTATTGAACGGTCCGTCGATGATGTGGCGCTGGGTGCCGTATCCATCGTTATTGAGCACGCATACGACTGGTTTCATCTTGTATTTGGCGGCGGTGGATAACTCGATGCCGGTCATCTGAAACGCGCCGTCGCCGACAATCGCAATCACGCGCGAATCAGGCGCGGCGACACTGGCACCAATCGCCGCCGGTGTGGCAAATCCCATCGAGAGATAATAGGCGTCCGAGAGAAAATTATTCTGTTTCGTGGTGCGAAGTCCGATGGCACCAAGCAGCGCATCGCCCGTGTCGCTTACCACCGTTGCCGCATCCGGCATGGTGAGTCCCATAATGCGAAAGAAGGACTCCACCGTGATCGGATCATTCAATTCAGAGGCTTTGAGCGGCTCTTCCGGCGTATAAGGATTCGGGTTTTTGAACGCCGCGCGCTTTTTAATCGGCGCATCGCGCAAGCCATTCAGGAAATCGGTAAACTGAATCTGCTCGAACGTGTGCAGGCCGATACGGGTTTTTTCGGTGGTGGATAGAATCGTGTTTTTGCGTGCAAGTTTGGCGGTATACACGCCTAAGAAAATATCGGTGATGAAGGCCCCGAGCATGATGAGGCAGTCGGAATTTTCGACGTATTCGCGACATACTTCTTCGGATAATCCACCGCTATAGACCCCGATATAAAGCGGGTTGGTTTCTGAAATCACACTTTTGGAAAGCAGCGTTGCGGCAATCGGGATGTTGAAGCGGTTGGCGATCTCGACCGCCACCTGCGTAAGCCCGTGCCGATGCAATTCCACATCCGCAATGATCACGGGCTGCTTCGCCGCGTTGATCATTTGGGCGGCTTCTTTGAGTGCCGCTTCCAGATTTTCTGCGTCTGACTCTGGTGCCGGTTTGTTTTTTAGCGTGGGAAGTTTGATCGGCATATCGACAATGTCATAGGGAATCTCGATATAACCCGGGCGGCATTGCGCGAGTACTTCTTCGACCACGCGGATGATTTCGGATGCGGCGGTTTCAGGATCGAGCAGCACGGTGTTCGCGCAGGTGACTTCCTCGAAGATGCGACGTTGTGTGTCGAACGAGCGCACCTTGTGATGCAGGAGCGGATCGGTACGGCGGTCGTTAAGGCCTGGCCCCCCAGAAATAACCAGCACTGGAGATTTCTCGGCATACGCACAGGCAATCGGGTTGAGCAGGTTGAGCCCGCCCACGCAGTAGGTGATACAGGCAACCCCCAAACCCTTGATGCGCGCATATCCATCCGCCGCGAATCCGACCGAAGGTTCGTGGGTCAGTGTGATGAGGTCGATTTTCGAGTTTTGCAGCCAACGAAAGGTCGGAAGCGCAAAATCTCCAGGAATTCCAAAGGCATGGGTTACGCCCTTGCCATGGAGATAGTCAAACAGGAAGGAACCAACGGTAGGGGAAGAAGTCATAGATATTTGAATGCGTTAGAGATTTTTCCGCGGATTATAACGTAGCTTCACATAATTGTAACGATTTTGTGAGAGGATCGCAGCGAAATAAGGAAACGTATAGATATGCCTATTGCAAATACGATCGGAGAACTCCGAGATGCGCTATATGCCAAAGCATCTAACGGTGTGAAAGGTGCACTCAAAAGCTATCTGGCGTTGCCACTGGATTGGCAACTGCCCACTCCAATTGAAATTACACCAGGAACGAAAGATCTATTCGCTGGAAAATTTTTTGCAGAAACAGAAGCAATTTTCAAAACAAAACTTAACTCGCAACAACAGATTCGAAAATTCAACGCCTTTATCGCATCCTTTGCAATTAGCGAGAACGAAGCGCATAAATTCAGTACCCTGTTATATGCGACGTCTGAAAATTTGATGAAGTGGCAGAAGCCTGAGCACAATGCGACTGTAGATGATATTGCGCGCTCTCTCGGCGAAGAAACCGTGCGTTATTATTCTGAGCGCAATAAAAAAGAAGTTACAGCATTTGAAATTCCGCCTCCCGATAGTTTCCATGGTAAAAGAGAACCGGCAGCCGCTGGCAGGGATCCGAATGCAATTACCGAAGTGAAGCCTACCCCCACTCCTCCTGTTTCGTCAGCGCGTGATGAGAACTCACGAAGACGCAATGATTATTATCAAAAACACGAGGTACTTCGCAGCGAGGATCCAAACGAGCTATATCGGTTGCTTTCTCAAAGAGCAAAAGACGTGTTGGATTCACAAAATACTACATTATCAGGCGCTCCTAGATGGTCACCCCTTACGGTGCGTACTGCGCGTCAGGACATGGACAGGGCGATTTTGGAGTATTGTTCGCCGCACAACCGCGATAAGGAATTTTATGGTGATCCCATCCGCGGGCAAGATTTTGACAAGATCGTCATCGAACACGCCAATTACATCAAAATTAGTGATATCAGAAAATCAAAAAAACAGAATGTGAACAATCTTGTTAAGGCAATGGTCGTTCAGGCGGGGGAACTCAATCGTGACATGAAAGCTGAGGGCATAGCCCTGCCAATGCATCATGACGATAGAGGCACTCTGGAGAAAATTGGTGATCGACTGAAACGTCGTGGCGCCAAAGTAAAACTGGGCTGGAGACACGGACAAGAGAATATCTACCGCGCAGACGGAGAACCGAACGATAGAGTAGTAATAGATGAACCGGAAACACCAAGAGCGCGCCCGGAAAGAGTTACTTCCATTCGAGGTGACGGCACGAGTATGTTACATTTGGCAGATCGCGATATTCCGGATGTACCAGAAAATCCAAAGAGTGCTCGCGTAGAGGGTTCGCACGCGGACACTGAGCCAAAACTCGGATTCAGACAAAAAGCAACCGTTGCGATAGGTGCTGCAGCCGCAGCTATGGGTGGTGCTACAAAAACCGGCCGTGAATGGGTTGCAAAAAGGTGGAATCAGATTTTCAGCAAAGAAGAAGTTGAAAAAGTAGCAGAAGAAACGGTGAAAAAAGGCTTTTCCAAAAACGCCAAAATCGCGCTCGGACTCGCTGCGGCCGGTGCGGTGGGTTATGCGATTTACTCTGCCATTAAGCCAGGCGATAAATGGACGGATTCTGTTGCGCGCGACAACGCCGATGGAATATCACGCTAGGAAAAAACGATGTCCAGATACGGAGAAGAATTCAAAAGAAGTCTTAAAATTGAGGATGGCGCGCCCTTTACGCGTAATGAGGTGTTGCGTGTTTATGAAATTGGCTTCTCGAAATTAAAACAGGTGATCGAAGAATGAAAAAATAGAGGCATCGAAGGGCACCATGAGCGCCGATGGGAACAATCAGTTACTTCGCTTGCATACGCTCTGGCCACGACAGATGCTTTCCAAAAAGCAGTTGTTAATGTTAGGCGCTCAATAACTGGTGATGCTGTGGATGAATGTAAGCGCTTTGGGGAGTTAAGTGCAAAACGCGAAATGCTCGATTTAATCATTGCAAAGGCGCAAGAAATCGGGGGGCAGACAATCGCTCAGCTTCAACGCGTTAGTGAATCGCTTGATGAAGCATTAGGTCGTGCCGAAGCACATCAGGACAAATTGAATAAACTTTCTCAATCTTTCAGCAACCTACCTCTGAGAACGCCTTCAGGTAAAGGAAGAAAAACGTAATTTATGCTGGTTTGTATAATGATTTATTCAAACGAGCGTAGAAAATTCAAACCCAATAAATCGACTATCGTTGATTGTTGTCATTGCGAGCAGGCAACGCCTGCGACGCAATCCAGTATATTCAATAGATCACATCTGGATTGCCACGCCAAATCTATGATTTGGCTCGCAATGACGAATGATGCGCGATGACAAAAATCTAATCCGCTGTCGCACCGGACATACCCGTTCCGGCATCTTTAGGCTGTGCCCACTCCGGCAATACATTCATATCAAATCCCATGAGTTCGGGGATGATGGTGAAGGCGGCGATCAGGATGATGATCGCGCAAAACAGATTGAGCCACAGGCCGGTGCGAATCATCTCCGGTACTTTAAGGTATCCGGTGGAATACGCGATGGCATTGGGTGCTGACGCGCCCGGCATCATGAAGGCGCAGCTTGCGGCCAGTGTTGCGGGAATCAATACCACCAGCGGATTGACTTCGAGACCGGTCGCCAGCGCCGCAAGAATGGGCAGAAACGCCGTTATCGTGGCTACATTGCTCATCATTTCCGACACCAGAATCAGGGCGATAATCACCAGCGCCACCACCAGCACCAGTTCTACCCCGTGCATCACATGCAGCTTCGCGCTCATCCAGTCCGTCACGCCGGTTTCAGTGAGTGCCGCAGAAATACTGAGGCTGCCCCCAAAGAAAATCAGAATACCCCAGGGCAGTTTTTCGGTATCTTTCCAGCTTAGCACACACGCGCTGAATTTTTTGTCGAGCGGTAACGTAAAGAGCAGCAATGCGCCAAAAATAGCGATCGCCGCATCGTTTAATGCAAGACCCGTGATATTCTCGACGAGAAAGCCAAATTTCCATAAAAACAGGCAGGTTAAGAACACCATCAGCGTCAGGCGTTCACCCGTTTGCATCGGCCCCAGATCGGAGTATTGCTTGCGCAGCATTCCGGTAATATCCCCCTCAAACTGCAGGCGGGACAAAAATGTCATGCGTAGAATGATCCACGCGATCACGAGCAGCGTGATGGAAAGCGGCACGCCAAAGGACATCCAGTCCGCCAGACTGATCGTATAGTCGTAGGTCTTGGATAAAAACCCCTCGAGCACTGCATTGGTGGGGGTGCCAATGAAGGTGGACAGCCCGCCCAGACAGGGCGAATAAGCGATACCCAGCACGATCGCTTTGGTGAAGCGTTCACGCGCATCCTCGCCGGACTGCGCCGAAAGATGCTTGGACACGAGTAATGCGACCGACAGCGCCATCGGCATCATCATGATAGTGGTCGCGGTATTAGAGATCCACATGCCCATGAATCCGGTGGCCAGCATCAAACTGGCAAGGATGGTCTTTGCGTCTTTGCCCATGATGCCGAGCAAGCCCAGCCCGATCCGCAGGTGCAGCCGCCATTTTTCCATGGCGATGGAAAGCATGAAGCCGCCCAAAAACAGAAAAATAATATCGGCGGAAAATCCCTGCGTTGCCTGCTTCAGCGGCATAACATTCATCATTGGCAGAACCAGCACCGGCAGCAGCGAGGTCACAGGCAGGGGCACGGCTTCCGTGATCCACCAGCACGCCATCCACAGCGCAAGTCCGCACACCAGCCACGCATTCGGCGCAAGCCCTTCGGGCGGTGAAAATACCAGCGTGGCGATAAACAGCGAAGGCCCTAGAACCAGACCCATCTTTTGCACCCACGGGGCGGGCTCATCCGATACGGTGTTAGAAGTGGGAGGGGAGTGCATCGCAACCAAAGACCTTTAATGAAACGCCATAGCCAAATTCAAGCGCGGAAAAAGCCGAATGAAGAGAGTTTTCGATATTACAACCGGATCGCGCATGAGGAGTGATTGACGAAACGCATGGAGAAGAAAACCAGCGGGCAGAGTACACAGCCCTAGAAACTCTGTCCAGAATAACTTGGCTGCAAAATCCCTTTAGCGTTTGTTTTTGGAAGCGAATTTCTTATCTTTCACCAGCGAGGCTTCGGCTTTGGTGATGGCGTCGCGCAGCCGCGCGGCTTCCTCAAACTCGAGATCGGCAGCAGCTTCAAGCATCCGGTCGCGTAGATGCGAAATATAGGCCTCGAGATTCGTACCGGTGAATTCCGGTACGCCAAATTCTTTCTTCACATCCACCGTATAGTAATCGCCTTCGGCAGCCGAATTCATCACTTCGGCAATCTGTTTCTTGATGGTTTGCGGCGTGATGCCGTGCTTTTTATTATATTCCATTTGGATCGTACGACGACGATCGGTTTCCCCGAGCGCGGCTTTCATTGAATCGGTCACGCGGTCTGCGTATAAAATCACCTTGCTGTTCACATTGCGCGCGGCGCGGCCAATCGTCTGAATGAGCGAGGTGGTAGAACGCAGGAACCCTTCTTTATCGGCATCCAGAATCGCCATCAACCCGCATTCTGGAATATCGAGGCCTTCGCGCAGAAGATTCACGCCGATCAGCACATCAAAGGTGCCAAGCCGGAGGTCACGGATGATGTCAATGCGCTCGAGCGTGTCCACATCCGAATGCAGATAGCGGCAGGCAATGCCTGCTTCATCCATATATTCGCTCAGTTGCTCCGCCATTTTTTTGGTGAGCGTCGTCACCAGCACCCGCTGTTTCTGTTTGATCTGCAGGCGGCATTCGGCGAGCAAATCATCCACTTGCGTGCCTACCGGTTTGATCTCATACGGTGGATCAATGAGTCCAGTCGGGCGGATCACCTGCTCGACGAACACACCACCCGTGCGCGCCAGTTCCCATTTACCGGGTGTGGCGGACACAAAGATGGTCTGCGGGCGCATCCGCTCCCATTCCTCGAACTTGAGTGGGCGGTTATCTAGGCAGGATGGCAGGCGGAACCCGTGCTCGGCCAGTACCGATTTACGCGAAAAGTCACCATTATACATGCCGCCGATCTGCGGCACCGTCACATGGCTTTCGTCAATAAACAGCAGAGCATTTTCGGGGAGGTATTGGAATAGAGTGGGCGGTGGTTCGCCAGGTTTTCCGCCGTTGAGGTATCGTGAGTAATTTTCGATCCCGCGACACATACCGGTTTCCACCAGCATCTCGAGATCAAACTGCGTGCGCTGCTCTAATCGTTGTGCTTCGAGTAATTTGTTATTCTCCTGAAACCATTTCAGCCGCTCCTTGAGATCCACTTTGATCTCTTTAATGGCGCGCTCCACCGTCGGGCGAGGGGTGACATAGTGGCTGTTTGCATAGACCTGCACCGATTCCATCACGGCATTTTTTTCGCCGGTGAGCGGATCAAATGCGGTGATGGTTTCAATCTCATCGCCAAACATCGAAATCCGCCATGCCGTATCTTCTAAGTGCGCGGGAAACAAATCGAGCGAATCACCGCGCACGCGGAACGTCCCGCGCTGGAAGTCAATATCGTTACGGCTATATTGAATCTCGACGAGTTTCTTGAGTAGTTCGCTCTGCGCGATACGCTGTCCCGCCGAAAGTTCAAATTTCATCTGCGAATAGGACTCCACCGACCCGATACCGTAGATGCAGGAGACGGAAGAGACGACAATCACATTGTCGCGCTGCTCGAGCATGGCGCGGGTGGCGGAGTGGCGCATCCGGTCAATCTGCTCATTGATTGAGGAATCTTTTTCGATGAACGTATCGGTCTTGGGAACATAGGCTTCCGGCTGATAATAATCGTAATACGAGACGAAATACTCGACTGCCGCATGTGGAAAAAACGATTTCATCTCCGAGTAAATCTGGGCGGCAAGCGTTTTGTTATGCGCCATGATCAGGGCAGGGCGTTTTGTCCGCGCAATCACCTGCGCCATGGTGAAGGTTTTGCCCGATCCCGTGACGCCCAAGAGCACCTGATCACGCTCGCCTTTCTTAAGGCCGTTTACAAGTGCTTCGATCGCCTGCGGCTGATCACCGGCCGGCGTGTATTCCGACACGAGTTCTAAAACCGATGTCATGGAGGGTTACTTGCCGCTGGTGATAAAGATCAATTGCAGTATCGCAGGGCCTAAAATGACCATGAAGAAGGCGGGCAACATGAAACAGATCAGCGGAATGGTCATGAGTGCCGGCAACCGTCCCGCCTTGTTTTCGGCAGCAAGCAGGCGGTTCATGCGGAAATCTTCTGACAATACGCGCAACGTGTCGGTCAGGCTGGTGCCGAATTTTTCCGATTGCAGGAGTGTGGCCACCAGCGAGCGAAATGCGACCAGATCCGTGCGATCCGCAAGATTCTGCAATGCTTGCGAACGATCGTTTAGCAGCGTGAGTTCCATACGCGTGCGGTTTAGTTCGGCGGTCATTTCCGGATGCGCGCGACCGAGTTCCTTACACACACGGCTCATCGCGCCGTCGAGTGCCAGACCAGACTCCACGCATACCAGTAGCAGATCCAGCGTATCGGGGAAGGAGCGCGTCAGAATGCGCTGATGCTTCTGCTTGGAGTTTGATAAGTAGGTATTAGGCCCCAGTATTGCAATAAACAGCAGCAGCAATCCACTCATCACGGCCGCCAGTTTCATAGCGCCACTGAGATCCATCGTCATGATCAGAAACGCGATCGCGGCAATGGGAAAAATCATGATGCGCTTGAAGAAGAGAAAATAGATTGCGGCATCGGGGCTTTGAATTCCCGCCTGATACAGTCGCAACTCGTTTTCGCGGCGAAACCCTTTCACATTCATCCCTATCCCTTCCATGAAGGATTGCAGGAATTTCGCCAGAGGGGATTTATCGCCATCCGACGAAAGGGTGGTGACTTCGCTTTCCTGATTTACGGAGGATGCGTCTGGAGTCAATCGCTTGACGCGCTCACCCATCTGATCTTTCTTGCCGATGCGGCTGACGGCAAACCAGTAGATGGTGAATACCAAGGTTGCGGCAAGAGATGCGTAAATGAGGGTCATATGTCGATATTCACCATCTGCTTGACGATGACCTGCGCCATGTAAATCAGGAAAATCGAAGCGCCAAGAATGATGTTTCCAGGAATCGTGTACATCAACGGATCCAGATACCCTGGGCTTAAGAAGAACAGTGCGGCAAATACCACCACCGGCAGGCCTCCGAGCACATATCCGGTGGCGCGTCCTTCCGACGTCATGGCCTTGATGCGCAACCGCAACTGCTTGCGTTTACGAATCACATTCGAGAGGTTACTTAATACCTCGGCCAGATTTCCGCCGGTTTCCTGCTGCACCGACAAAACGACCACGAAAAAGTTGAGATCCGGCTCGTCAATGCGATGCGATAGCCTTATGAGCGCTTCCACCAATGTTCTACCATATGCTACCTCATCGACCACTTGCCGGAACTCGGTCGCAATCGGTGGCTCCATGTTATCCGAAATCATACGGAATGAGGTGTTTAACGGATGGCCGGAACGCACGCTGCGCACGATCATATCAATGGCATCGGGAAACTGATTCACAAAGGTTTCATTGCGCTTTGCAAGCTTCTTATTCAGACGTCTGCGCGCAAACCATAGCGTGATGAAAAACGCAATGACCACGCCCAGCGGGCCGGCAAGGGGCGTGCGCATCATGAGCAAAGAAACCACCACGAAACCAGCGAAAAAATATAGCCAGAACCGTGGAATGTTCTCCCCCCAGCCCGTTTTCATCAGCAGCTCATAGGTGCTTTTCCCAAACGGTAATTTGAGAGCCAATTGCCCAAGTGGCGTAGTGACGTTGTCAAATATATCTGCCGTTTTGATGATCGGCTCATCTCGGCGAAAAGCAGAATCGCTTGCATTCTGTCGCACGCGCTCCAGAAAATTTTTCTTGCGGTGGTCTTTCTCATTGGTTGCGGATTTGGGAAGTGCAACCACAAAAACGAGAAAGACGATCAACGCGACCGCCGCAGATATCAAAAGAGCTTCCATACCCGATTTTTATCGTACTCAGCAGAATTTGCAAGCACTTAGGGGCAGATTCTCTGCCAAAGAGCATGGGACGCGCTGCGAGATTTGTAGAAACGTTTTATCCCTGCTGTTTTGCACCCGCCATGACGCAGTCCATTAAGTCTTTATCGCGGTTAAAATAGGCCGCCTGCTCCATGAATCGTGGGCGCACGCCAGAACCATAAAACTTGCCGGTGAGCTTGCCGTCTGGCCCCATCGGGCCAGTCTGGTAGCCAAATAAGGTCTGTGTTACAATGACGTCTTTTTCGAGGCCAACAATTTCCTCGATATGGGTGATGCGTCTTCCGCCGTCGCGCATACGCGCCACCTGCACAATCAGATGCACGGCGCTTGCGATCTGCTGGCGCATCGCTTGCGTGGGAATCGCTACTCCCGACATCAGGATCAGGTTCTCCATACGCGACAGGCAATCGCGCGGGTTATTCGAGTGGATGGTCGCCATCGAACCATCGTGTCCTGTGTTCATCGCCGCGAGCACGTCAATAATTTCTTCGCCGCGAATCTCGCCCAAGATGATGCGATCCGGGCGCATACGCAGTGCGTTCTTGACCAGTTGCCGCTGGTTGATTTCGCCATGCCCTTCAATGTTGGAAGGGCGGGTTTCCAAGCGCAGCACATGCGGCTGCTGCAATTGCAGTTCGGCCGCATCCTCAATTGTGATCACGCGCTCGCCATTGTCAATATGACCGGAAATCGCGTTTAGCAGCGTGGTTTTTCCAGACCCCGTACCGCCGGAGATAATGATGTTAAGACGAATGTTTCCGGCAATTTCCAGGAACTGACACATCTCTGGACTCATGGATTGATAGTCCAGATATTTGCGCAGCGGCATTTTATTCTTTTTGAATTTACGGATCGACACTAGCGATCCGTTCAGCGCCAGTGGCGGGATAATTGCGTTAAAGCGAGAGCCGTCGGGCATTCGCGCATCCACCATCGGGCTCGTTTCATCCACGCGCCGTCCCACCAGCGACACGATTTTCTGAACAATGTTCAATAGATGCTTCTCGCTATTGAATACGATATCGCTCAAATACAGCTTACCGTTTTTTTCGATATACACCTGCTTGGGGCCATTGATCATGATATCGGACACGTCCGCATCCGCCATAAGTGCCTCAAGAGGGCCAAATCCCAGCACCTCGTTGAGCAAGGTGGAACGCAGGAGATTCTGCTGTGCTGCTGTAAGCGGCACGTTAATGCCCTGAATCAATTTGTCTGCGGTCTCGGCAATTTTTCCGCGTTTGGCGTCTTTATCGAGTTTATCGAGTTCGGAGAAATCAATTTCCTCCAGAAGCGTTTCGATAAGGGCGGTCTTGGCTTTGACGAAATCCGCATTTTCGAGCTTTGCATCCGTAAAAGACATGCGCGGGCCAACATCTGCGCCAACTGCGGACGCTTTGGTCTGAACCGCAGGAAGTGAACCGGAACCGGTTGAAGCAGCAACGGTCTTTTGGCTTACGACTGGCACGTTGGCGTTTGAAGCGGGAGTGATCGCAGGCGATTCCGGTGGCGGCTTGATGGGAGAGGCGATGGTGCTGCTGGCTACGGGTTTAGCAGGAGGCGCTCCGGATGGGGGAACAAAGGGTTCAGCGGCAGGTTTGGGCGTAACCTTGGATTCGGGAGGCTCAGCCGGTGTGGCCGAATGAATGACCGGTGATTTTGGTGGCGCTTGCGGAGGGGCAGGGGGAGGCGTTCCGGGTGTTTTTTTTCCAAACATACACAGATCTCACGCGTTTTTTTTGGAGAATAATCCCGAAATTCCTGACTTGCCGGAGGAGGTATCCTGTTTCGATGTGGCTTCGTGCATGATACCCAGAAACGATCCGGCAAATTCCTTGAACTGACGGCTCAGCATGGAGTTTCCCACCTCCAAAATGGTTTTTCCCTGATTCTCGGCCGATACAATGGTACGGATGTCATTGGCGAAGGAATAGGAAATCGCTTTATCGCAGACACGCTCGAAATCGCGTGTGCTCACCGCTTCCTTGAATTTGGCGCCACTGCGGTTGATGACGATGGAAATCTGATCGTCCTCCAGACCAATATCCCTCCACACGCCCAAAAGCCGCGAAGAATGGGTCACAGATCGCAGCCAGAGCTGCGCGACCATCACGTTATGATTAGAGTTGGAAAGCGCGGAAGATACCCAATTCGTCCACACATGCGGAACATCGATGATGATAAAATCATAACTCTCTCGCAGGGTGGAAATCAAATCCCGAATCAGTTCCGGACGGATCTGTGGCAACACACGCAGATCGTTCGGCGCCGCGATGACACGCAGATTTTCGCCGTACGGCACGGCCATGCGCTCCACCAGCGTGGAATCCACGCCGCGATCGGGATGTTCAAACAACTCCTTGATGCCAAAGGGTGAGTTGAGATCGAGGTTCTTTGCGATCATCCCGAACTGGTAGTCCATATCGATGATCACCGTGGATTTTTTGAATTCCGTAGCCAGCGCAAATGCGGTGTTCAGTGCAACTGTGCTTGAGCCATCGCCTGAGGCGGCGCTCATAAAACTGATTACCTGACAATTTGCACCATCATCGGAAAGGCCTTCCGTGAACAACGCGTTGCGAACGTCTGCAATTTTCGCCGGCCGCGTGAAATACTCGACGACACCGCGCATTCGTAATTCACGGTAAAACCCGACATCATTGATATCGCCGATCACCACCACGCGCGTGCCAGGCTCGCAGTATTCCGCCATCGCATCGATATCGGTCAGCACATCTACTCCGCGCGACCCAATATCCAGCAGTATGTAGCGTGGGGGATTCTCCCGAGCGCTCAGTGCATATCCGGCATCGATGGGGGATCCGATCACGATATCGGCGTAGGAATATCCAAGTGCGGTAGCAACCTGATGAGCAAACGCCTGTTCGCTCTCGTCTGCCAGAATTGCCATTACCGAACTATAGTCATCCATATGCACGAAACGTGTGGCTAGAAAAACGAAAACTGTGTGGAGTTACTGACCACCGCCACCGCCACCACCGCTAGCACCGCTACTGACTTGTGGCTCAAAATCACGATCGATTTTGTACGGCGTGTAGGCATTGGGGACATTTGCAGCATCCACCGACTGAACCGCTCTGGTGCCGTCTTGATAATCCATGAGTGGCGGACTTACGAACTGCTGCTTGTCACTGACATGCATGACCATGTTGGAAGCCAGCGAACAACCGAACGTTGGGTGATTCAGATCATAAGGATTGATGCGGTTGTCGATGTAGCGATTCTCGCAATCGCGCGCCAGAACCCGCTCATATACCAGTGATACATTGCTATCACCCGCCGACACATACAGCACCGGCACGCCGAATTTCTCAAGCACTTTGTTGGCTTTACGACACACCGGATCATCCTGAATGCAATAGACTTCCGCGCGGGTCGGCTGATCCATGTTGACCCAGTTGGTCAATTCATCAATGGACGACTCACTCTCGAGCGCCACATTCACCACTTCGGAGGATACGTCGAGCAAGCTCTCGGGCGTGCCCCGATTATAATAGACTTCCGGCTGGATGCGGTTGCATCCGGTTAAAACCACTACAATGGCTAGTGCAAAAAGCATGTGTCGCATGGTGCTAGTCCGTCATGAAGCCGATGGGGCCTTCCAAGGAAGGATTCTGTGAAATACGATCTGCATTGCCCGACATCGAACCGAGTGCGCCATAGAACACACGTTCCATCATGCTGGCATTGCGAAAATTATCGGTGGGTAGACGCACGTCGGAACTTTTGAGCGGATCCACAATATACGGAGTCACCGCGATCACCAGTTCGGTTTCGTTACGTTGATAATCGGTGCTTCTGAACAGGGCGCTCAGCACAGGAATCTCTGCGACACCCGGCACTTCACTGATATTGGTGTTCACGCGGTCACTGAGCAATCCGGCGATCATGAAGCTCTCGCCAGGAGCAAGCTCCACGGTGGTTTTAGCGCGACGTGTCGTGACCCCAGGAATGGCAGCCCCTCCCGCCGTCGTCGATTCGGAGCGGTCAATCTCGGATACTTCCGGCTGCACGCTGACACGAATGCGATTTTCCGTGAGCACAAACGGCACAAATTTGACCGCAATTCCGTATGGCTTAAATTCCACTGTCGTGGTGGTTCCGCCGCCACTACCCTGCGCGACAGGAATCGGAAATTCACCGCCAGCAAGAAATTCGGCTTCTTCACCGGACATCGCTACCAAATTAGGTTCAGCGAGCACTTTGAACAGACCATCTTGTTCCAGCGCTTCAATCATCAGACCTAGATCGAGCTTGCTTCCGTCATAGGTAGTAAAGAGTCTGGAGAAAACCGGATCGCTACCCTGAAACGTGCCAATCTGTCCTGCTCCGGAGCTGCTGAAAGCATCCAACCCACCGCCAGTGCCACCACCGAGCGCCACTTTTCCTCCCACATGCGATGCCTGCAGACTGGTGCCAAGGCGCTTCAGTGCTGCGCGCTTAATTTCGCCCACGCGCACCCGCAACATGACCTGCTGACCGGACACGACTTTGAGCAAATTGAGAACGGTATGCTTCGGCAGTTCCCCTTCACCGCCGCCTTGCTGCGCGGCTGCTGCCGCGCCCGCTACACCGGTCGGCCCCGTAAATTGTTCTACGATTTTAACGGCTCTTTCGGCGGCGGCGGCGCTGCTCACTTCTCCGGTCAGCACGATATTGGAATTGATCATTTCCACCGACACAGGCTCGTCTTTCAAAAACTGCCACAAGGCTTTGCGGATAGCCGGAAGATCATATCCCACATCCACATCGAACGCGCGAATAACGTTATTCTGTTTGTCGAAAATGCGAACGTTGGTGCGTCCCAGATCTTTTCCGATGATGGAGATTTTGCGCATCCCGTGCGCATAGACATCTGCGATGTTGGGGTTGGCGACAATGACCTGACCGATATCGGCGTTGGTGCTGATTAGCTCTGCACGATTGATCGGAACATACACCCCGCTATGATTTCCCTTCGCGTAAGAAGGAGATATCGAAGACACGCACGCGATAGCAACAACACACAGAAATACGAGCCACAGGCGTCCCGAACTAACGGAAGACGCGCATTCTAAGGCATTTACCTTCATTGATCTTGAACCTCCACTGGCTCCATCTTTGATCCGCGAATGACGGCAATGATGTTTTTATTCATGTTAGAGACAGGTGACCACTGATTGATACCGTCTTTTACAAGATTAGCAAGTGGCGTTTGTGTAGGAATAATTGTCTGTGGAGAAACAGAAGTTCCTGTACCTTGCGTGACAATTTTACCATCTCCACCTACCACGGTCGGCGTGTAAGACGCTTTGTTGTCATACAAGACGGGGAAATACGAAGGCGGCGTGATGCGCGACAGATCGCCCTTTCCGGTGGGACGCGCCAGCTCGAAATCTTCTTTGTCTTCGATGGATCGTAGCGTAATGGACAGTCTCGCCTGCGCCAGTTCTGTCAACCGGAGTTTTTGCGCATCGCTCTGGTTTACCTCGAGCGTGAAGCTGTTGGGGAGTTGCGGGCCTTCCGCACCTTGCATGGTGGCACGCTGATTCACCGCCACGACTTTTACGTTGGTGAGTAGCACCTCGGTGATGGGTTCACTTCTGCCTGGAACGGTTGCGCCACTCTCATTGACCTGAGAGGGAGTGATCTCGACATTATGCGTTACCAGCACATCCACTCGATCTCCCGGAAACACAAATCCGGCAACCCCCGAAATCGGATCGGCAGAGATGGTCACCGCACGCATTCCTTTGGGAAGATTTGCGGCGATGAAACTCGGGTCGTTTGGGTTTGCGAGTTTGCTACGCATGATGACCTCACCCTTTTGGAAAGGGGTACGCGCAACGAAATACCGTTTGAGATCTTCGTACTGATTTGCTGTCTGGCTCTCCGTGCTGGCAGGAATCGGAGCGGGTGTCTCTCCCGTCTGATCAGCAGCCTTTGCGGGTACATCGGTTGTGCCGGTGAAAATATCCTGTTCCTGCGTCACGAAATCAGGCAGCAGAAGATGTTTCGGCCAGGGCTGAATATCCACCGTGTCACGACTGACGACAGCGCCAATCGGTATATCCTGTCGCGCAATAAACACATTGACGGTCGGTACTTCTTTCACCACCACTTGCTGTGGCGTCTGCACGGGCAAGTCGGATGTTTCCGGTTGCTTTGTCAGATTCAACGTGACTACGAATGCTGCCGCTGCCAGAGCAATAGCGATGAATAAAAAGATCAACCGCATGAATGTCGCCTCGAAGGTTGTTGGCAAACAGAAAGAGAGCCAGAGTGCTGTTTACCAAAAATTAATACTGTTATACGTTCAACTTATATAGCACATTCTCTTTGGTTCAAATTCAAAAAATGGCTTAAACTTTGAAAAATCGTTCTTATGGCAAGGCCAGCACAATTCCTAAAGAATTCGTAAATTTACGCTTCTTTAATTTTTCTGGACATTTCACATAAATCATACATCTGGTGATGGCTGATTTTTCGCACACCAAATATAGTAAATGATGATAGGATCAGGTGCAAACCGCTAAATCATGATAACGCGTTGCTTTTTCATTAAAACCACCTATTCATCGAAATGGCCTATGGAAGTAGGTTGCGGTAAAAAACAAAAATCAAAAAAATAAAAAACTCTATGCAGCACGATAAAATACTCATCATTGACTTTGGTTCACAGGTAACACAGCTCATTGCGAGGCGTGTGCGCGAGAACGGCGTGTATTGTGAGATCAAGCCCTGCACGGCGCCTGAGAGCGAGTTTTCCCAGTTCGGAGCAAAAGGCATTATTCTGTCCGGCGGGCCTGCCTCGGTGCATGAGGATTTTTCCCCGAAACTGCCGGCGAGCGTGTTGCAGGCGGGTGTTCCTATTCTGGGCATCTGCTACGGCGAACAACTGCTGTGTCAAGCGCTCGGTGGCAAAGTAGAACCTTCCACGCACCGCGAATTTGGGCGCGCGATTGTGGAAGTGGTGGAAAACTGCAAATTGTTCGAAGGGGTGTGGAAAAAAGGCGATCAGAAACAGGTCTGGATGAGTCACGGTGATCGCGTGACCGCGCTGCCTTCGGGGTTTGACGTAATCGCGCAAACTTTATCTGCGCCGTTTGCGGCGGTGGCGGATGAACGCCGACGCATCTATGCGGTGCAATTCCATGTCGAAGTGGTGCATACGCCCGATGGTGCGGCGTTGCTCAAAAATTTCACGCATCGCATCTGCGGCTGCAAGGGTGATTGGACAATGTCCTCTTTCCTCGATGAATCCATCGACACCATCCGCACAACGGTGGGCAATAAGCGCGTGGTGTGCGCGGTCAGTGGCGGTGTGGACTCCTCGGTGGTGGCGGCACTCCTGCATAAAGCGCTCGGGGATCAGGTGACCTGTATCTTTGTCGATACGGGAATGCTCAGAGAAAATGAGGCCGCACAGGTGATCCGCCTGTTCAATGAACACTTTCACATTCCGCTCGTGCATGTGGATGCGAGTATGCTGTTTCTCAATAAACTCACCGGCGTGCGCGATCCCGAACGCAAGCGCAAAATCATCGGCGAAACCTTCATTGATGTGTTTGAAATCGAAGCCGGCAAACATGGCGGTGCCGATTTTCTGGCGCAGGGCACACTCTATCCTGACGTCATCGAATCCGTATCCTTTACCGGCGGCCCGAGCGTGACCATCAAATCGCATCATAATGTCGGCGGGTTGCCGGCGCGGATGAAACTGAAACTCGTCGAACCGGTGCGTGAACTGTTCAAAGACGAAGTACGCAAACTGGGGCTTGAACTGGGAATGCCACCCGCCATGGTTGGCAGACACCCGTTCCCAGGCCCAGGTCTTGCCATTCGTGTGCCAGGCGAGATCACTTCCGAAAAGCTGCAATTACTACGCCGTGCCGACACTATATATATAGAGGAGATCCGCCGCGCGGGTCTGTACGATAAAATCTGGCAGGCGTTTGCGGTGTTACTACCCGTCAAAACCGTGGGCGTGATGGGCGATTCGCGCACCTACGAATATGTCTGTGCGCTGCGCGCTGTGACCTCCACCGACGGAATGACCGCTGATTATTATCCGTTCAGCCACGAATTTCTGGGGCATGTGTCCAACCGTATCATCAATGAAGTGCGCGGTATCAACCGTGTGGTGTATGACGTCACCTCCAAGCCGCCAGGCACGATCGAGTGGGAATAAAACCCTAACTGCGACGGGAAACTTGCTTGCCGCTGTGGATGCTCGAAACTCATGTACAAAACGTACATTCAAGTTTCTGCGCTCCACGGCGATCTGCGCATTTTCCTCGCCGCCGCGGGTTTAAGATGTCGTTGCAAGTAGCGTTTTCTGCGCTTCCGTTCGGTCATGTACTCCATGTACACTCATTTCCTCGCTTTCCATCGCTTCCCACTTCGCCAAGGATTCGAGGGACGGGTCGCGCTTTTTTGCCAAAGCGAGTTACGAGAGGAAATCAAGAGCCCTACCCAGCTACAAAACCAACATGTTTCACGTGAAACATGTTGGTCAATATATAAGCATTAATAATGAATTGTGCCTCTTCCGGCATGTCAACGCTGCTGGTAAAATGGTGGGTTTATTTCGTCATTGCGAAGGAGCGTAGCGACTGCGGCAATCCAGCTAAATTGTCATGCCGCATTTATTGCGGCATCCAGACCCCGCAACAGGTGCGGGGTGACAACTCTGGATTGCCGCAGTCGCTACGCTCCTTCGCAATGACGAGGAATCTTTTTTGTACGACTCCAAAGTGCATTTTCACCAGTATAAAAGCCTTATTGAATCGTAATCGCGCCTAGTGACAAGCCCCAATCTGCGTGATAAACCTGCCCAGATTGATTCGCCAAAAGAGAATGCCATGAACGCAAAAACCCCTGTGCCTGTGCCACCGCCGCCCAGAGCTATTTCACGCAGCGAGATGTCGCCTGAGGATGTGAATCTGCTGGCGGAGATTGATGAGTCGTTGCGCGCGGAGAAGCTCGCAAAACTGTGGAAAAATTTTGGCGGAGTGATTGTAGGCGCGTGCGTGGCGTTGCTGCTTGCCACGATCGGTTGGGTGGCGTGGAGCAACCATGTGCATGTCAAAAAAGAAGAAGCGACCGCGCTGATGCTGCAAGCCTCCCGCCTGGAATCGGAAGGTAAATTCAGCGACGCGGCGGATGTGTATGTGCGGGTGCCGGATGTGATGCCGTCCCTTGCCACGCTTGCCAGAGTCCGCGAGGCCGATGCACTGCTGGGCGCCGGTCAGAATGAAAAAGCCCTGACCCTGCTTCGCTCCATCACGGGCAAGCCCGATGGCTGGACGGAGCTGGCCAAACTCAAAGCATTGCGCTTAGAGCAGGAAAAATCGGCAGATGCAAAAAATGCCGAAAATCTGGTCAATACAGTCTATCCGTTTACCGCTAAAGAATGGGCGGCTCTCGCGCATCTTGAGAAAAACGAAGCTCAGAAGGCAACCGAGATTCTGAGTCAGCTGCAAGCCGATCCTGAGGCGCCCGCTTCGATACAAACCCGCGCACGCGAGTTGCTGAATTTCATTCATAGCCGCCCGCAGAAAACGCAACCATGAACCGCCGCTTCGTCTGTTTGCTGATATCGATCCTCGCGTTGTCAGGTTGCGACAGCGTGGAGCTGCCTGATTGGGCAGGGGGCAGTGAAACCAAACCGAAACTTCCGGGGGAACGCATCGCCATCCTGCGCGAAACGCAGGAATACACGCCGGATCCAAGCCTTGCGAATGTACCGTTTTCTCTGCCCGAACCGGAGGATAATGAATCCTGGACACAGACACAGGGCAATGCCGCAAGTCATATCGCGCACCCGATGCTGCCCGCGGAATTCACCGCGCAATCTTCCGCCTCCATCGGCAAGGGATATGGCTGGAAACAGAAAATCTACAGTGCCCCCGTGATTGCCGGCACCACCGTGTTTGCCATGGACGCCAGAGGCTTCATCAGTGCCAGCCAGAGCGCGGATCCGAGCACTGTATTCTGGGTGTCGGATGCGGCGGTCGAGGAAGATGAACCCGATCTGCTGGGCGGCGGGCTTGCCTATGATGACGGCAAACTCTTTGCCACTACCGGCTACGGCAAGGTCGTGGCGATCGATCCGGCCAGCGGCAATCGCCTGTGGATTCAGCCTATTAATATCCCGATCCGCACCGCGCCTAAAGTGATGGCGGACAAAGTGATCGTGCTGACAGTGGACAACCAGACCTATGCGCTGAGCGTTGCAGATGGCAGGATTCTCTGGACGCATCGCGGGATCAGCGAAGCCGCCGGATTTATTGCCGATGTCGCACCGAGTGTCACTGATAACATCGTCATCGTCCCGCATTCTTCCGGCGAAATCGTCGCGCTCGATATTGCCACCGGACTGGAGTTATGGAGCGATACGCTGGTGCTGAGCCGCCGCACCACGGCAAGCGATATTTTTGCAGGAATTGGAGGCACTCCGGTTATTGCGGGCGGAGTGGTTTATGCCGTGAGCAACAATGGTCTGCTGGTGGCGACCGAGCTCAATCGCGGCCAGCGCTTGTGGGAGCAGCCGATCTCTTCGGACAATGCGCTCTGGGTGGCAGGGGATGCCATTTTTGTGCTCACACGCACGCAGGCAGTCATCGCACTCAACCGTGCCGACGGACGTATCAAATGGGTCACGCAGCTAACCGCCTTTGAAGACGAAGAAAATCAGAAAGACCCGATCCTTTGGAAAGGGCCGGTGCTGGCTGGCGGCAGGCTGTGGGTTACCAATGCAATCGGCGTGATGCAAACGCTCGACCCGCAAACCGGCGCGCTGGGCAGCAGCATAGAGATTGCGGATGGAGTGGTGGATGCGCCGATCGTGGCGGATGGAAAAATGTTTTTACTGAAAAAAGACGCCTCTGTTTTTATGCTTAATTAGCAACGCTTCATCACACGATTCGGATTTTTTTCACGCTTTTTTCTGGGATCGAGTTTTTCGTACTCCTGAAATGCTTCTTCGGCCATATGGGTAGCAGTCCTTACCGCATCTTCAGAGATCGGAGGTTTTTCATGTTCCAGAAGCGCGGTCTGGATTGCCTCAATAATACGACCAAATGTTTCCGGTGATGGAACGATTTCACCGGTTTCATATGACCATAATTGGTGTATCGAGAGTGTTCCTGTTTTTTCAGCCAGTTCTTTCTGCCCTAATTCGGCACCTATGCCTGTTCTTAAAGCAACGATCAATGCTCCCAGTTGAATGTCAAATTTGCTTTCGACGGGTTTTTTCAAAAGAAATTTTCCCTGAAACGCATGAATGACTTGTTCGGGAGTGAAAAACAACTCATCAAAACGATAACGCGTGGAAGCCAGAAGCTCGTCCATATCGGCTCTAAATGCTACCGCATCTGCAACCTTACGGTGTTCGTTAGCTCTTTCAAACGCCCGAACGAGATGTCGCACTGTCTCAAATACGGAAGGAGGATTATTACCGGATTTTAAGGCAGTGATGGTGGTTGCAGGCAGGGCAGCTATGTCGGAATCTCTCTCTTTGCTGAAATGATGCAGTTCCATCCAGGCAATTCCATCACTCGATTTATTGCTCTGGGATAGATATTTTTTTCCCATCTTTTGTAGCGTTTCACAGAATGGTTGAGTTTGAAATTTTGGAATTCTCGTAGGAAGAGAGAGTATAAAATTTCTATCCTCTTCATTCAGACCTAACTCTTCTTGAGCAATGGTAAACAATGCCTCAAACTCTTTTTGACCGATAACCGCCATATTTCTCAACAAATGTGAAATACGCGTTGGCGTCAGATTCGCATGATAGGAAGCGAGCTCCGGATCAATCGTAAGCATTCGATCCACAATTGCTTGATTGGTGGGTATATGCTCAAGCAGTTTTTTGAATATATCGGATTGGCTGTGATATGCTCGTTTCGATGCATCTGGTTGCTGCAAATCGGCTGCTAACTCTGCCATTATCTGCCGGCCTTTTGCTTTCAGTTTTTCCGTATCTATTTGAATTTTGCCTGCCTTGGCATAGAGAGCGTCTATCTGGTTCTGATCGCGTAAATTCAAAACACCCGAATCGATTAGTACAGACAAAAAATGTGAAGGCGGAGGTTTGCCCAAGTTAATGATTAGATAAATTTGAGTGTTATAATTTTCAGGTAGTGCGGCAGGTGTTTTCTGGTTGATTTTAGCAATCAGCAGAGAATAAGCGGGTATTTGGATTTGGTGGTATTCATACAGCCCGTTCGCGAGTATCAGTGCGCGCAACATCGAGCCAAAATCGGGTGTTGGACTAGGAGTTTCTCGATCTTCACTGAAGACACGATCCACGCGCTCGCGGATATTTTCCGGTGTGCGCTCAAAATAGCCAAAGCGCTGATACACGAAATCCCGAACCGATTTTACCACTTGCCCTGTCTCATCCGTTGGTAAATTGAAAATGTTTCTTTCGATAATTTTATCAACGTAATCCCAGGAAGGATAACCCGTTCTTTCCAAATAACCTTCTGTTTTACATGGAATCCCTGCATTTTCATCAATCGTATCATTTGTGAAGCGATTGGCGTCCTTTAACTTTTGCAGCAGTTCGATCGGATCAATGTCCGGACTCTGCATAGCCTGATCAATAGCGATCCTGGCGTTTTCCGGAAAACCTGTTGTGCTTGTATCCCATCTCGGCATATGTGATAGGCTAGTGTGAAACATTAAACATATCGTTAATTCCGCCCGTATCATGACCTTCACCCTTGCTATCGTTGGCCGGCCAAATGTCGGAAAATCGACCCTGTTCAATCGCTTGACGGGCACCCGCCATGCGATTGTGGATGATACGCCAGGGGTTACGCGCGACTGGCGCGAAGGTCAAGGTCATCTCGGGCCGCTGGAATTTACCGTGATTGATACGGCAGGATGGGAATATGCGCCGAAGGAAACCTTGCAGGCGCGCATGGTGGAAATGACACAGGCCGCCGCCGAACAGGCCGATATGCTGCTCATGGTGGTGGATGGTCGTAGCGGCATTACCGCGACCGACCGCGATATCGCCAAGCGCATTCGCAAATTCGGAAAACCGGTGGCGCTGTGCGTCAACAAAGCCGAATCGAAACTCGATGCTTCTATTGCACAAGACGCCGAACGGCTGGGGTTTGGCGACGCCGCCGCGATTTCAGCAGAGCACGGCGAGGGGCTGGCGGATTTGTATCAGGTGCTGATAAATGCGATGAAAGATGGGCAGATGATGGATGGGCAGAAAAAGGATTCTGTCGAGACGTCAATAGATGTGTCCGATGATGCAGAAAATTCTGCCCATCTATCATCCGCCCATCCGTCTTCGCCCCTGCATATCGCCATTGTCGGTCGCCCGAACGCCGGAAAATCCACCCTGATGAATGCGCTGCTTGGCAAAGAGCGGGTGCTTACCGGCCCTGAGGCGGGTATTACGCGCGATGCGATCGCAGCGGATTTCACCTATCGCGGGCAACCCATCAAACTCGTCGATACCGCCGGTATGCGCAAGAAATCCAACGTGCAGGCGAAGATCGAAAAAGCTGCCGTAAGTGACGCCGTGCGCGTCATCAAATACGCGCATGTGGTGGTGGTGCTACTCGATTCGCAAACCGCCCTCGAAAAACAGGATCTTGCCATCGCCTCGCTGGTTGAAAGCGAGGGCAGGGGACTCGTGATAGCCATCAACAAGTGGGATCTGGTCGAAGACAAGGACGCCTATATGGATGCGGTTAAAGAGCGCATCCGCGATGTGCTGCCGCAGATCAAGAGTGTGCCCATTCTCACCATCTCGGCGCTGCAGAAGAAGCAGTTGCACAAAGTGCTCGATGCGGCACTCGAAGTCTATAAAGTCTGGAACAGCAAACTCGGCACGGGTGAGCTTAATCGCTGGCTGGAAAAAGCGGTCACCAAACATACCCCGCCCATGGTGGACGGAATCCGCCTCAAGATCAAATACATGACGCAGACCAAAATTCGTCCGCCCACGTTTCAGTTGTTTATCAACAAGGCAAACGAACTGCCGGAAAGCTATTCACGCTACCTCATCAACGCCATGCGCGACCATTTCGACCTGCCAGGCATCCCGATCCGTTTTATCCTGCGTAAGGGCAAGAATCCGTATGATAAAAATAGCGAGTAAGTCATGCAAAAAAGTAAAACAGATTTGACCATTATTCATATTTTTGGGGGCGTGATTGGTAGTGGCGAAGAGCGCGTTTTGCAAACGATAGCTGAAAACAGTCGTGACGGATTCCACCATATCATTATTGACCTATGCCGAAGTGGTCGCGAAAGCCCACTTCTAGCTCAGGCAAAAGACCGTATTGTACTGCCATTATATTTTGGATCCGATTCCAAGAAGATATCTGCCAGTGTAGAAAAACTGAAAGATGCAGTGTTGTCAAAAAAGCCAGATGTGTTGCAGGGCTGGGCAGCACCAGGAAATGCCTATGCCCTGTACATGAAAGAAATGTTGAATTCAGCAATAGAGCCATCCGTCGTGTTGAGGCTCAGCAATCCTCGTAAAATAGTGGATATGCCAGAAGATGAAAAACCCCTCGTATCGCACATGTTGGAAAACATCCAAAGTGGAAAAACACTACCTGACGCAGTCTTTTCCGTTTCAGAAGAAACCGCAAGAAGCTACCGCGAAATGGGAATAAATACCCCCCTGATTGACATTATTTTTAATGGTGTAGATACAAAAAAATTCAAACCTGACAATGCTCAGCAAAGTATCCGCCGCGAGCAACGAGTGCTATACGGTATCCCTGATAATTGTCGAATGATTGGTTTGGTCGCGCGCTTCGATATGCAAAAGGGGGTTGACGTATTTGTGAAAGCGGCAGCACTGCTTCACGCTAGCCCAGAATACCAAGATATACATTTTCTTTTGCGTACGGAATCAGATCCCAAGCTGTTGAAGTGGATACACGATGCCGGTCTTGATTCAGTCGTGCATATTCTTGGTCCTCAAGAAGATATGTCGCCAATTTATCATTTGGCTGACATATGGACAAACAGTTCGCGTAGCGAAGCGTTTAGCAATGCAATGCTTGAAGCGTTAGCATGTGGAAAACCGACGGTTATGACAAATACGGATATGGCACCGATCCTTTCACCCGCTTTGGCGGAACTGGTTCCTATTGAGGCACCCGAAGCCATGGCGGATGCTTGGAAAAAAATACTTGCTCTAGAACCGAATGAATTGCGAAAGAGATGTGACGTTGCCACTCGTTTTGTGGAGGAAAAATTTTCGTTAAATCAAGCAGTAAAAGCGTATGAGAACTTATATGCATCTTTTCGTGAGCAGACACGTTATGTAGGGCGATAAATCACAGACCTACCTGGCATCCCGATCCGTTTTATCCTGCGCAAAGGCAAAAATCCGTATGATAAGGAAAAGTGATGGGTCAACGTGTCAGAGAAGGAGCAGCTTGTATATCGAAATAGGGATCCAGTTTTGCGGCTATGAGTGCCTCATTGATGTTTTCTTTTAGTACATCATAAGGCAGAAGCGCTAGCGGCTTACGCCTTCCCTTGGTGTGTTTAGGCGCCCGCGGCTGAGCGGGATTTTCTCCATCGCGCAGAAAGTCCTTCATAGAATCGGGATCACATAGTAACTTTTCTGCAGCGTCCTGAAACCTTCCTGATGTGTGCGCGAATTCACGGATTTTCCCTAAAATGACGGATGCAGCCAGCGGAGAAGTGTCGCTAGTCAAGCCGTAGTATCGCACGGCACTGGTTCCAACCAGTGTGTCTATATGAGTACGGATAGCATCTTCGTTGGTGAATTTACGGATTGCCTGCTCGGAACCGACAGCCAGATAACTGTCATGATTCATGTATGCTCCTGCTATTTCTTCAAATCCCTCGTCGTATTTTAATGCAGCAGTGATAAACGTGCGTCCGGTAGCGTACAGGGCTTGATACGCGAGCGTTTGTTTTTGTGCGAAAGCAGTATGTGTATCATCCAGCACCCGATGTATAAAGCTGGCGCATTCTTGTGGCGTTTTAATTTTTCGTGCCTCCGCAACCGTGGGGAGCGTTTGTGACATAGCTGCTTTTCCTTGGTATTTGAACAGTGTATGGTATGCGGTATTAACAAAGTCTTATCGACGAGCCGAATTTATGTCTGCGCCCGCTATCTCCATAAAAAACCTCAAGAAAATATACCGCGAAGGCAAAAGCGGCGAGCATAAGGAAGCGCTGAAAGGCATTGATCTCGACATTCCTCAGGGCGCGTTTTTCGCCCTTTTAGGGCCCAATGGTGCCGGTAAATCCACCACCATTAACATTATGGCTGGCCTCACGCTAAAGACGAGTGGTGACGTGAAGATCATGGGGTATGATATCGAAACCCAGATGCGCGAAGCGCGCTGCTCGATTGGAGTGGTACCGCAGGAACTCGTGCTCGATACGTTTTTCACCGTTCGCGAAGCGCTCGATATTCACGCGGGGTATTACGGTGTTTCCAAAGCCCGAAGGCGCACGGATGAGATCATTGCCGCCATGGGACTCACCGATAAGGCCGATGTGCCGTCGCGTCGCTTGTCTGGCGGAATGAAGCGCCGGTTGCTCATTGCCAAAGCGCTGGTGCATAACCCGCCCGTGCTGGTGCTCGATGAACCGACTGCGGGTGTGGATGTGGAACTACGCCAGCAACTCTGGGCATATGTCAAACAGCTCAATGCAAATGGCACGACGATACTCCTTACCACGCATTATCTGGAGGAAGCCGAGGAGCTGTGCGATACAATTGCCATTATCAATCATGGGCAGATGATTGCCTGCGATAAAAAAACAACGCTGATGCGCGGGTTGGACTCCAAACAATTGCTGATTGAACCATCCAAACCGCTTTCTACATTGCCTGCATCGCTGGTGGCACTCGGGGCAAGCCTCACAAAAGAAGGTCAGTTGGTCGTCCCTTATAAACCTAGTGTTACTCAGGCTTCCGACATTATTGGGCAGATCACCGCTGCCGGTATCGGCATGAAAGATGTGACCACTCAACAGGCGGATTTAGAAGATATTTTTCGCCATTTGACGAGCGGGAAGAAAGCGGCGTAACTATTGTCTCGGTGTGATAACCCCGATCACATTACCGGTGTTATCGCGCACTTCCCCGCCGCCTACCGGTTTGAAAACGACCGTTCCGGCAAGGCCACCGTCCTTATCCACCATTTGATAGACTTTATTCAGATCCACCATTTTAGGCGCTTCTTTTTTTTCTTCCACAACCTGCGTGCAGGACGCTAAAAACAAGGAAGCACAGGTGATGACTACGAGATGGCGCATGGTATGAACTCCTTAGCGTGATGTGTGTATTCACCTTGCAAAACTAAACCCGTAATCGCAAGTGAAAATTCTATGACCATACAGTGCAGAGAACTCATCGAGGATAGCGAATTCGCGTCGCTTTACCCGCTGATTCAGCAACTGAACGACACGTTGCAGCGTGACGAATATGAGCGCCGTCTTACGCATATGCGCGCTGCCGGATATCGCTGCGTCTGCGCCTATAGTGGATCAACGCTTGTTGGTGCATCAGGCTTCTGGATCGGCTGGCGATTCTGGTGTGGAAAATATCTGGATATTGATAATTTTGTGGTGGATCATAGCCATCGTGGCAAAGGAATCGGGCGGCAACTGCTTGCATGGCTCGATGCCAAAGGGCGCGAGGAACAGTGCGATCAGATGGTGCTGGACGCGTATATGACGAATTTTCCCGCCAATAAATTCTATGTGCAAAACGATTTTATTCAGCTCGGCTATCACATGATTAAGCCGCTCAACCCGCAGAAGAAATTACCGGACTCGGCCTATCAGAATCGTAATTAGACTTGTTTGATTCGCCCCCGCGCGCTATGCACAGGCCGCGGCACCCGTAGCTCAGCTGGATAGAGCGTTGCCCTCCGAAGGCAAAGGTCGTGCGTTCGAATCGCGCCGGGTGC
>CAZFOM010000008.1:18163-33039 GCA_964520155.1 uncultured Rickettsiales bacterium | reverse complement strand
CCCTCTACCATTCCCGCCATCTTACAAAACCCTGCGACATCAATTTCTTCCGCGCGCGCGGTGGGTGGGATGCCCATCGCGGTAAGTTTCGTTTTCACATCCGGAATCGATTTCAGCGCCGCGCGGAGCATTTTCCGGCGCTGACCGAATGCCAGCTGAACAATTTTTTCCAGCGCATCTTTATGGACTGCGATGCGATTTTTTTTCGGGATCAGGGTAACCACGCGCGAATCCACTTTCGGTGGCGGAACAAAGACCGATGCGGGGATATCCATCTGATCATGCACGTCACATAGCCACTGCGTCAGTACCGAAAGCCTGCCATATGCCTTGCTGCGCGTGGGCGCCGACAGACGCTCTGCCACTTCTTTTTGAAACATTAGGGTCAGCGAATGAAATGCCTGTGGATCAATGGCGATCTGATCCAGCCAATTCAGGAGCAACTGCGTGCCTATGTTATACGGAAGGTTCGCCACAATCGCGCGTGGTGCGGGCGTGAGTGTGGTCACATCGACTTTTAGCGCATCTTCTGCGAGGATACGCAGCCTTCCGGCAAAATGGTTTTTGAGCGGCTCGAGCGCTACCACCGCGCGATCATCCCGCTCGATCGCCACCACCAATGGCACCCCCGCATGAAGAAGCGATCGCGTGAGCCCGCCTGGGCCAGGGCCAATTTCAATCACATGGCAGCCAGACAGATCGCCTGCCTTGCGGACGATTTTATCGGTGATGTTGGAATCGAGCAGGAAATGCTGTCCGAGGGATTTTTTGGCAAGCAGCCCGTAGCGTTCGACTACCTGTCTGAGCGAAGGAAGTTCGTCACTCACCGCAGCCTGACTTCCACAAACGCATCCCGACGCAGGTTGCGCAGGGCTTTCTGCGCTTCGAGCTCGAGTTTCTCATTGAACAGGCGAGTGCGGATCTGCTCATCGGGCACTTCCGCTGGAGCGCCGACAGCGGGTAGCATGGCATCCGGAAGCTCGATACGCTCACATAGCATGAATACCTGAATGCCCACTTCGCTTGCAAACGGCTCGGACACCTGCCCTACTCCCAGCGCATTGACGATTGTCTGCACGTTTTCCGGCAAGCGCGTGAGCAGGTTGCGCACAAATTTCACATCAATATCGAGATCCTCGATATTTTGGACATTGGCAATAGTGGGGCTCAAACAGGTGCCCGGGTTCTTCGCCACATCACGCGCCACCTGCATCAGCAGTTCGGCTTCCTTGGGCGAGGCATCCATTCGCAGCTTCATCGTGATCTGTTTCATCGCTACTTCTGCCTGTTTGACGCGCGCCGGTGCAGCGGCTCCGATTCTGCGGTCAATCAGACGCACGATCTGATACCCGTTGAGCGTGCGCACCGGCGCGGTAATACCTAATGGCTCAACACCAACCAATGCTTTCGCAATCAGTGGATCAAGCTGCGCTGGCTCCACCCAGAACGCATCGGTCGCCTGCGCGCCGCCGCTTGCAAATTGCCGCGCCACATCTTCAAATGCGGCACCGGCATTAATCTCACTGGTGAGTTTTTCTGCCAGCGCTTTCACATTGGCTTCGTTGGCAGGACTATCCACCGGCAGCACGATGGTGGCGATCTGCACTTCTTCCTTACCCGAACCACTCACCGATTTCTGACGCACCCGCGCCACCTCTTCATCGCTCACGCGAATGCGCGGGCGGATATTCTTGATGATCAGCCGCGACCAGGCGATCTGTGCCTTGATCTGCTGATAGAAACTGCGTTTGGGGATGCCGCGCGTGGCAAGATCCGCCTCCAGACTCCCCGCAGGCTTATTCGAGCGCTGCTCAATCGTGGCAATAGCGTCTTTGATATCCTGTTCGCTCACCGTTATGCCTTCGGCCTGCGCTTCTTGAATCTGGAGCTGCTCATCCACCAGCACGCGCAACGCCTGCGGGATAATGCGGCGACGATTTTCAGGGGTATCCTCAATACGCGTGGTGCCAAAAATAAGGCGCATCCGTTCCTGTAAATCCATCGACGAAATGACCTCATCATTCACCACCGCAACCACACCGATGGTGGGTACTTGAGCGGATGAGGAAGAGGATGATGGTTTTACGGATGGAGCATCCGTCACCACCGCTTTGTCTGGAACCCTCACCGGTGCTTCCTGCGCAAACGCGGAAATCGCGAGTAACGAGAAAACTCCAAGTGTGGCGTGGAACATCAGGGTGCGCATGATTTACTCCAGATTTTTAAGTCCCACCCGCACCGTGAAAGAGGTATCGGGTTCGATATCGCGGTCGCGCGTGTATTCTTTGGCAAGTCGCGCCATCACCGTGACGCATTCGTTGGAATAGGTCAAGGCGCCGGCGGAGTGAATCATGCCGCCTTTGCGGCGCATATCCCGCCGCGCCGAACCGGACAGTGACCAGTGCTCCGTCATACGGATATTGGTAAAGCCTGATAGATCCTCGAAATCAGAAGAAAATGGCTCGTCATTGACATGCACATAGTTCACGCCGAAGGACACAGGATTCCAACCCAGCACCGCGTTCACTTCGTTTTTCTGCATATCCCAATCATCCTTATCGAGCTTGAAGCGGTAGGACAGATCCAGCGCATCGTAGGCAAGCCCCAGTTCGCCCACCAGATCGGAGAAATGGTTATCCGGATTTTCGGTCAGCGGATACGCGTTGTCCTCGTTGGTTTGGTAGGTCTGCCCCACCATCATCTGCACACGCTTGGTGGGATCCATCACCAGCTGCGAGCGCACACCATACACCACGCGCGGGCCGGTTTCGAGATCGTCCCACCCCGCAAAGCGATTATTCGAGAACAGATTGATATCCGAAAACTCACGCACCTGCGAATCCTCATTAGGAATTTTGTTCGACGGTGTGCGGGAGGGACTGGCCATCGCTTTGACGATTGGCTCAAGGGTCAGGCTCTCGCCACCGGAAAACCGCCGGATGAGTGGGTAGCGCCAGCCAATCTCGACTTCCGGCACCACGCGCGATTGATTACCATCCACCCGTCGCACTCCGCCCGAGGTAGAAATAAAATTTTCCTGCACATCAATCCCTTCAGCGCGCACGGAGGCTTTCGCTTCCAGTACATGGCCACCCGCGGTAACGAATGGCAGCTTCCATCCGCCAATCAATCCCACGCGCCGTGTTTCCGATCCTTCTTCACGCGTCAGCACCAGCGCATTGCCGTCGAGCGTGAAGCGCGACCCCATCCACAGCGGCTCGGTTTCAAGCCGCGTATCGAGCATCGGCACAATAAGTGGTGAACGATCGGGGTCATCTCCCACTTTCAACCCCTGAAATGCCAGCGCCTGTACGATCGCGTAGTTACGATCCCGCAACCCCTCCGCATAAAGACGCGAGGTCAGAAGATCTTCATCGCCGAAGCGGTAACGCCGCAGATAGGTATCGTCCGTGGTGCGCTTGAAATTGAAGCCCCATGCGAAATCCTCGCTGATGCTGAGGCGGCCATCTCCCTCGATATGGCCACGAAATTCGTTCTTGCCCGCAATGGTTTCTCCTGTATCCGAGCGCTTGTCCGGATAGGTGCCGCTACCGCGCAGTTGATAAAAGCCACGCTCGGTCAGATGACGCCATTCGGCAGATAACACCGTCCCTTCTTCGGTTGTGTACATGGGAGTGAGCGTCATATCCATATTCGGCGCAACGCTCAGATACACCGGCACCTGCACGGTCGTACCCAGATTGGTGGTATGCCCATATTCCGGTGTCAGCAGTCCGCTTTTATTATCCGCATTTGGCGTGGGGTGCGAAAAATACGGCGTGTACGCAATCGGGATACCATACACTTCAAAAAACGCATTGCGGTAGGTTACGTTCTGTTCGGTTTCATCGACTTTTACATGTTCGGCCTTGATCTGCCACTGGGGCGGTTTGGGATCTTTTCCATCCTTGCCCTCACAGAGTTTGCACGGTGAATACACCGCCTTGTTCATCTCGGTCACGTTCTCGTTGATGCGCCTGCCTTCGCGCGCGGCAAACACCGAGTTATCCGCCAGACGCGCACGGAAATTCTGCACCACTCCCGCTTTGAGCTTATCCTGCAACTCCACATCTTCGGCAAAATACACATTGCCGTCCGGCTGCATCACGCTCACATTGCCGATCGCGCGCACCACGCTGGTATTCTGGTTATAGGTCACCTGATCAGCGCGCACGATATAGTCATTCTGCACGATCTCCACATCGCCCTGCGCGATGACAATCGCATTCACCTTGTCATAGCCCATCTGCTTGGCTTCCAGCAGCACCGGATCGTTTTTATTCAGCTGCAGGGAGGTATCCGTCATCGCGTGGCTCGTGCCGGCACACGCAAACAGCACCGCACCCGCCACCGCGGCGACCCATCGTTTATGGTTATACAACCGATTGAACATGAATAATAATTTAGCCTTCCCCACTATTGGTTGTAATAGGATTGTCACATGATTTCAAATGAAAAGAATGTTAGATTGGCCGACCTAAAAAAGGAGTGTCTTATGCCTGTGGATAAGAATTCGAAGGATTATAAGAACGGTCTCAATATTCTTGTGAACTTATTATCAGATCCATGTGCAAGAGCGGTGGGTAATGTAATAGAAATCGACGTTGGATCAGCTGTCGCAGTAACAAAAGCAACTCTTATTGGTACTTTGACCCGAATGGTCATCGGCCCAGAGGTTGAATACGATGCAAGACATATTCAGATGGAATATGCAAAAGATCGTACCATGCCCAAAGAAGGCGAGACACCTTCTTATACTCCATTCAGTAATCCAGACAAAATTCTTACAATCACCATCGGTGAACCTACCCCTGCTTTTATCGATAGTTGGCTTCATGCAATTCATGATGCAAGCAATCTTGCAAAAGAGACGGGTGTAAAATTGAATGTTCGCGATGTGCCAGACTTTGATGCACCAGGATGTTTGAGCGCTGTTCCCAAAGCCGCTCTTGATTGGGTTAAAAACATTGCAGGTAAACCACGCGGCAATGGTGGCAGAGGCGCGAATTAGAACATTTAGGTCTAGGTCGTGTAAACATTTACGCTAGGCCGCGAGCGAAAACGCCAGTTTTTGAGAACCTCACCGCAGCGTACATGAAAGTACGTGAGGAGAGGAAGCGCAAAAAACGGCGTTTGCAGCTAGGCATAGTAGTAAATATTCACACGACCTAACCATCCTCAAAATGCAGTAGCAATCCGGTGCCTACCATGATCCCGACAATGGGCGGCGCCCATGCCGCGAGCAGCACTGGCAAGCTGCCAGATTGCCCGAGTGCGGTGATGAGATCGCTTAGGAAATGAATGCCGAATCCGGTCATGATGCACACTCCTACCAGCATGGCAATGCCCCCACGTCTGGGCATTCGCAGCGAGAACGTCGCCGCGATCAGCACCATCGCACACAGGAAAAACGGCGAGGACAACAGGCTATGCCAGTAAACCTTGTGGCGTAACGCCGAGAACCCCGCCGTCTCAAGCATGGAGATGAATGACGGTATACTCCAGAACGACAACGTCATGGGGGAAGCGAAGCTATCTTGTATTTGATTGACCGTGAGTTCGGTTTTAAGTTCAAAGGTCGGGCTTTTTTCGGGCGGCTGTCCGAGCCGTGAATAGGTCACATCCGAAAATTTCCACGAGCCGTTTTCGAGCCTTGCGGATCCAGCGTCGAGGCGTCCCAGAAACAAGCTGTTCTCACCGAAAATGAATACGATCACGTCGCTGAGCTGCATATCTTTCTGCGAGACGCGCTGGGCATGAATAATGTATTCTTTGATGATTGGATTCTGGCTCTCCATCTGCCTGAGCCACAAACCGGACGGGGACACCGCAAGCAGGCTCATGCGTCCGGTGAGATAGCGATTTTCGAGTTGTTCGTAGCGTGAGAGCATCGCCGCCGAAACCGGATTAAACACGGTCACGAACACCACGCCGATCACAAACACCAGCGCAATGGCGGGCGCAAGAAACTGCCATACCGATACGCCTGAGGCACGCGCGACCACCAGTTCACTCGTGCGGGTGAGTCGCATCAGCGCAATCATGGATCCGATCAGCACTGCAAACGGAATCAGCCGCATCCCCATGTAGGGCGTCTTGAGGATGATCATCTCCACCAGAATATGAAATGGCACCCCCTCCTTGTCGGCGCTTCGGCGCAGCAATTCGACAAAATCCACCAGCGCCACAATGGTGAGCAAGCCCAGATACGAGAGAGCAATGGCAAGAAAGAAATACCAGCCGATATAGCGCGATAATTTCCAGTGCAGGCGCATCAGGCAGGCTCCGGTGTGAGGGTCGCGGGTCGTTGCATCGCATCGCGCTCCATTAACACCCATCCCACGACAAAGAGCACAATCAGCACTCCATACATCGCGGCAACGAGATTGGGATTTTTGGAAGCCGCATTTTCAAGTGCAATCGAACCCGCGAGCGCCACAATTCCCAGAATAAGCGCCAGACCAATCCGCATCCATTGCATCCGGCGATTATAGGACTGAGAAAGGAGAAGCCCGAGCGCAAAGAGCGTCAGCGCTGCATTGTAGAGTGGCCAGATCAGCCGTTGATGCCCCTCGGCGCGCGCCTCGGCAACCTCGAGCGGATCGGTATCTGTATAGGCAAATAACTGTCCCAGATACAGCTCCGAAGGCTGGACGGAGCGTGTGCGCGCTTTATTCGTATAGACACTGATATCGAGGGTATAACTGTCAAAATTCAACACCGACAACCGCCCGTTTCGCATCTCCTGACGGTTGCCGTTGACGAGATAAAAGCGTGGCCCTTGCGGCGTCTGCATGAGCCGGCCTTCCTGCGCCATCATGGTGACGGGCGATCCGGCGGTACGGTTATCATGCACTAAAATCCCCCGCAGCGTGCCTGTATTGTCGCGCTGTTTGATGAACACGGTAAGCCCTTCCACCGGATTATTGAACACCTCTTCCTGCAACAGCAGTGAAGCGTAGTTATCCCGCAGAAACGATTGCATTTCGCGGAATTGCCCGTAGGTCAGCGGCAATAAATAGAGTGTGATAAAATACCCAAAACACACCATGCAAAGTGAAAATTGCAACGCCGGCCTTGCCAGTTGGAACCGGCTCAGACCCGCACTCTGCAGCACGATGATTTCACTGTCCTGCAGCAGCTTGAGATAGGTAAACAGCACCGCGCATAACAGTGCAAATGGTAGCACGATAGTAAGCAGCGACGGAATGATAAGCGCCGTCAGATGCAGAAAATTGATAAAGGACACACCGCGATTAACAATGAAATCCACAAAGCGCAACGCCTGTCCCAGCCAGACAATTCCAGTCAGCGTGAACGCGATGAGCAGGGTTGACCAACCCAGTTGCTTTATGATGTAGATACTGTATCGGTACATAGAATTTCACTGCGCGCGAAACAACGCGCATCTTTTCATTCGGAGCGTTGATTATGCAACTTACTTTTGCGGAACATACTGCCAAAACCCCTTCCTCCAAAGGAAAATTTTCCAAGTCCGCCTGGGTGGTACTCGTGGGGGAGAACAATCAGCTCACACCGCTTGGCAAAAGCTGGGACAAGTCTCTTGGCGGACAGATCAGCGATGCGATCGCCGCCGCAAAATTCAGCGGTAAGTCAGGACAATTCCTTTCGATTCTTGCGCCGAAAGTGATTCCCGCAGGACGGGTGTTGCTCATGGGTGCAGGCAATCCCAAGAAACTCTCTGAACTCGATGTGCAGGGGCTCGGTGGAAAACTACTCGCGCAACTAAACGCACTCGGTGTAACCGATGCGACCATGTTCTGCGAAGGGTTGGAAAAACACAGCGCCGCCGAATGCGCCGCCAACATGGCGTATGGCGCAAAACTGCGCAGCTTCCGGTTCGATAAATACCGTACCAAAGAAAAAACCGAGGATAAACCGACTCTCAGTTCACTGACATTTGTAACAGCAAAAAGCAAGGATGCGGAAAAACAGTTCTCCGTGTTTGAGAAAATTGTCGACGGGGTATTTTTGACCCGCACGGTAGTATCCGAACCCGCGAACATCATCTATCCTGAATCGCTCGCTGCGAAAGCCAAAGAACTGT
Source organism: uncultured Rickettsiales bacterium (assembly GCA_964520155.1). Lineage (GTDB taxonomy): Bacteria > Pseudomonadota > Alphaproteobacteria > Rickettsiales > JABCZZ01 > CAZFOM01. The sequence continues at coordinate 24,971 of CAZFOM010000008.1, read as the reverse complement.
CCAAGCTGGGTGTAACAGTCGAAGTGCTCGGAGAAGCGCAGATGAAAAAGCTCGGTATGGGCGCGCTTCTGGGTGTCGGTCAGGGCAGCGTGCGCGAATCACAATTGGTGGTGATGCAATGGAAAGGCGGCAAAGCGAAAGATGCACCGCTGGCGTTCATCGGCAAGGGCGTAACGTTCGATACGGGCGGTATCAGCATCAAACCCGCCGGCGGCATGGAAGATATGAAATGGGATATGGGTGGCGCAGGCACCGTGATCGGTCTCATGCACACGCTTGCCGCGCGCAAAGCCAAGGTGAATGTGGTGGGCGTGGCAGGGCTGGTGGAAAACATGCCGGATGGCAACGCGCAGCGCCCAGGTGACGTCGTCACTTCCATGTCGGGTCAGACCATTGAAGTCATCAATACGGACGCCGAAGGACGCTTGGTGCTCGCCGATGCGCTGTGGTACACGCAGGATCGGTTCAAACCCAAATTCATGGTGAACCTCGCAACGCTTACCGGCGCCATCATCATCGCACTCGGTTCATCGCGCGCCGGACTCTTTTCCAACAATGACAAGCTCGCCGAGCGCCTGTATGAAACCGGCAAGAAAGTCGGCGAAGAACTCTGGCGCTTCCCGCTTGGCGAGGTGTATGACAAGCAGATCAATTCCTATATCGCGGATATGAAAAATGTCGGCGAAGGACGCGAAGCCGGATCCATCACCGCCGCGCAATTCCTCCAGCGCTTTGTGAACGATGTGCCCTGGGCGCATCTCGATATCGCCGGTGTCGCTTGGACGAATAAAGATCACGACCTCTGCGCCAAAGGCGCCACCGCGTTTGGTGTAAGATTGCTGAATCAGTTGGTAACCGATTTTTACGAATAGTGGATTTATGGTTGATAGTTGATGGTTGATGCTTATCTTCTATCAACCATCAACTATCAGCTTACTTCATGACCGAAATCTCCTTTTATCATCTCACCACCACGCCGCTCGAACGGGCGTTGCCTAAAATTCTGGAGAAGTCTCTTGCGGCGGGGTTGCGCTCGGTCGTGATGGTGGAAAATGACGAGCAGGCAGAGCTGCTCAATCAAATCTGCTGGACGTATGACCCGAACAGTTTTCTGCCGCATGGGAGCGCAAATGACCCACATCCCGAAAAACAGCCGATCTATATTACGGCAAACCCCGAAGCGCCCAACCGGCCAAACATGCTGGTCGTGACCGACGGGTCGGAGCTGGAACTGACCGACCAGGCGATCCGCAAAGTGATTGATTTGTTTGACGGGCAGAACCCCGCAGCGGTGGAAAAAGCGCGCACGCGCTGGAAGAATTATAAAGCATCGGGTCATGCACTGACCTATTTCAAGCAGAACGAATCCGGTGGATGGAACAAGCAGGATCAGTGAACGGTAAAGGCTTTCATGCGGCGATCTGGGGAGCCGCGATCGCTTATTTTCTCCTGATTCTCTTTCTGAGCATTCTCAAAATCCAGAGTTTCAAAGGCACGTTCGATCTTGCCGTATTTCATCAGCTATTCTGGATGATGCACCATCACGGTGCGCCCTACATTACATCCGCACCGCCCTATGAAACCCTGCATTGGTTCGGGTGGCATTTCTCTCCCATACTATATGGCATTCTCCCTTTCTATATCGTGTTTCCCTCCCCCTTCACCTTACAGGTTATCCAGTGTGCCTGTTATGCGCTCGCCATGGTGCCGATCGCGTATCTGTGCCGGCATCTGAAGTATTCCCATTCAGTAATCGCACTGGCGGTTGCCTTATTCTATTTCAACCCGCTGTATATCAACGCTGCGCTGTGGGATTTTCATGAAGTATCGCTGGCCTGTTTGTGGATTGCTATTGCCCTTTGGGCGTTGGTGGTAAAGCGAAAGGACTGGTTCCTGCTCGCGTTATTGTTATTGGTACTGACCAAAGAGCATTATGGTCTGAGCGTCGCGGGATTTGGGGTGCTATGGGCATGGCATCACCGAGACTGGAGATTTGGGTTCGCCGTAGCATGTGCGGGACTGCTGACACTGGTGCTGGTACTTAAAATCATCATGCCATGGCTTAATGGAGGCTTGCCACATCCGATGCTGCGGGGCGAAATGGGCGATAAAACCACCAGCCGGTATCACTGGATCCTATCCGGAGAATCGCCCCGTGCCGTGTGGGATCAATGGTGGCGGTTGTTTTATTTTGGCGCGTCGCCCTTCAGCGTGTCGGGCATCTACTATCTGTTCGGGTTGTTTTTGACTGTGTGTTTTCTGCCGTTGCTCGCGCCTATGTATCTTCTGCCCGCTGCATCGGATCTGGTCGCAGCTCTATTATCTCTCAACCAACTGCCCAGACTTTTCTATGCCTATCACAGCGCGCCACTTATTCCGATACTGGTGACTGCCGCCGTGATCGGGATGCGACATAACCGTATGAACTGGCCTCTCGAAAAAATCCCTCTAGCGGTTTTTGTAACTTTTGTGTTGGTCAATACGTCGTTTTATCTATGGGAGGACAAGTTGCGCGGAATGCATATCTACGAACTGGGATTGCATCAGCCGCGCATCGAAACAGTACTGGCGCGGGAAGCGCAATCCATCGTGGGGCAGGGGTCGGTGTCTGTGCAACCCAATATCAGCCATCTGTTCTCGGGGCGTCAAACGCTCTATCCGTTTCCAGTTCGCTGGGCAGACTCAGATTTCATCGTGCTGCATCTGTACCATCCTTACGGCTGGATCGAGAAAAGCCCGTTCATTTACATGAAATCAACTGTGAAGCATTACACGATGGTATATGATATCCTGAATGAACATCCGGAATATGGTATTCGTTACTGGCAGGACAACTGGTTGGTGCTCGAAAAAAATGCCCCCGACATTGCGCCGGTTCGCAAAGATGTGATAGAGCATGTGCTTACCATTCTCAAATCCGGCTGGAATCCACCATGAAACTCTCGCGTGATATTTCCCTCAAGATTCACTGGGTATTTGACCAGTTGATACCGCCCTTCCTGCGCGATTGCCGCTGGTTCATGGGGATCTTCATCCGCATGGCGTTTCGCCACCGCGCGCCGATCTATATGGACTTCAAGGAAAAAGCCCATGCGATGACGGTGGAGGAGTTTACCGAAGCCTACCGGCTTACTTCCGAAGTTGCGTTTGAACGCGAAACCGATCTCAATCACGCGAGTATCGAGAAAATTCTGACCTGCATTGAAGGAACAAACCTTCTTGAAGTCGGGTGTGGTGCCGGTTTTTTATGCCGTAAGCTCAGCGAGCATTATAACGTCTCCGCCTCCGATCTCGTGATTCAACCTGGGCTTCGCGAAGTGAGTCCGCAGATCACGTTTCACGAAGCGGATATCGAAAAACTTCCATTCGCAGATCGTTCGTTTGATACGGTGGTCTGCACCCATACGCTCGAGCATGTGCGGTTTTTGCAGATTGCCATTTCCGAACTGCGGCGCGTGACCAAGAAACGCCTCATCATCGTCGTGCCGCGCCAGCGTCCGTATAAATATACCTTCGATCTGCATCTCAACTTCTTTCCGTACCTCAATAGTTTTCTGTTGGTAATGGGAAATAAGGGCAAAAACATCGTCTGTGAGGACGCGGATGGCGATATTTTTTACCGCGAGGATGTGGCTTAACGCTTGCGTTTTTGCCATTTCACACTAATTCCATAGCAATCTCTGTAGCAGGACTCATGATGGTGAGATGAGTTTTAGGAGCGGCTATTTTTATAACCGCAGCGTACAGAAGAGTACGTGAGGATTATAAAAATGGACGCGACGACAAAATCATCCACCAGCATGAGTCCTATCGAACAACGCCGCACCTTTGCGATTATCTCCCATCCTGACGCCGGTAAAACCACACTCACCGAAAAGCTGCTCTTGTTCGGCGGTGCGATTCATCTGGCCGGTGCGGTGAAGGCGAAACAGGCCGCACGACATGCAAAATCCGACTGGATGGCGATCGAGCAGCAGCGCGGTATTTCGGTAACTGCCTCGGTGATGACGTTTGAGTATAACGGCTACACGATCAATCTGCTCGATACACCCGGCCACAAGGATTTCTCGGAAGACACCTACCGCACGCTCACGGCGGTGGATTCGGCGGTGATGGTACTCGATGCGGCCAAAGGTATCGAGTCGCAAACCCGCAAATTGTTTGAAGTCTGCCGCCTGCGCGATACGCCGGTCATCACTTTTATCAACAAGATGGACCGCGAGGCGCGCGAACCGTTCGAGCTGCTCGATGACATCGAAAAAACGCTCGCGCTCGATGTGACGCCCATTACCTGGCCGATTGGCATGGGCGAGCGCTTCAAAGGCGTGTTCGATATTGTGCATAATACGCTGTACTTCTTTGAACCCAACACCGCCCCCCCTCTTTCCCCCCCGCAAGCGGGGGGGACGAAAAAAGATCACCCCCCCGCAAGCGGGGGGGCTGGGGGGGAACTGCTTACCGGCATTTACGATCCACGTCTGGACGATCTCGTGCCCGTCACCGAGCTTGTGAAGTTCCGCGAAGAAGTGGAAATGGTGCGCGGCATGTGTAAGCCGTTTAACCGCGAAGCCTATCTCGAAGGCCACCTCACCCCGATCTTTTTTGGCAGCGGTATCAATAATTTTGGCGTGCGCGAACTTTTACATGCGCTATGCGAGCTCGCCCCCTCCCCGCGCCCACAAGCTGCCGAGCAACGCATGGTTTCACCTGAGGAGCCGAAATTCACCGGCTTTGTGTTCAAGGTGCAGGCGAACATGGATAAGAATCACCGCGACCGCATTGCGTTCGTCCGCATCTGTTCAGGAAAATATACGCGTGGCATGAAGGTGAAACATGTTCGTACCGACAAAATTCTCGCGCTCAATAATCCGGTGATGTTCTTAGCCCGCGACCGCGAACTGGCCGAAGAAGCATGGCCAGGAGATATTTTAGGAATTCCCGGGCATGGGCATATGTCCATCGGTGATACGCTGACCGAAGGTGAGAATTTGCATTTTACCGGCATTCCCTCGTTTGCACCGGAACTGTTCCAGCGTGTGCGGCTCGATGATCCGCTAAAATCCAAACAGCTCAAAACTGCACTCGAACAGTTATCGCAGGAAGGCGCGTCACAGATCTTCAAACCACTCAACGGCAGCGCATGGATCATCGGCGTGGTAGGCGCGCTTCAGTTCGATGTCATTGCCTCGCGTATGGACGCAGAATATAAAGTGAAAGGCAGTTTCGAGCCGGTGACCTATTCCACCGCGCGCTGGGTGTCGTGTGCGGATAAAGCCAAACTCGATGCCTTCCGTGAAAAGAATTTCCATAACCTCGCCGAGGATTCCACCGGCGCACTTGCCTACCTCGCGCCGAACGACTGGCACCTCACCCGCATTCAGGAAGATTTTAAGGACGTGGTGTTTTCTAAGACGAGGGAGAATAGGTAAACGTTATTTTGAACAGATAATCCTTCTATTTCTAGATTTTGAGTATCTAGCATCTAGTATTTTATTTTGCTTCTCCAAATCTGCAATTTTTTTATTATCAATGATCGGTAAAGTAAGTGAATGCGTAATATCAGTATAGATTATTACTGGATTATTAGAACAACAACCTAGTAACTCAGAAACTAGAAATTGGTGGTATTTATAAATTCTGCTTATGGTAGGTAGTATTTGATTAAATCGTAGATTTATATCAGTTGGGTTTCTATCTCTGTGAGCAATTCGTTGATCCACGAAAGTTTTGAATTTTTCTAGCAATTTATTTTTGTTACTGATCTTAGCTATTACTTTTTCAAGAACTTCTTCTGATATTAAATCATCTGGCGATCTGGTTGTGGTGTTAGATAATTTATCGAAAATTTCATGAAGTTTTTTTGACTGATCCAATTCAGTTATATGTTTTGGAACTACTCCTGATCGACTCATGCTATAATATTCATTCTTAGTGGCCTCAATATTTGAAATATCATATGGTAGATCTCTGTAAGTGAAGAGATGAGACCTTGTTAATAAGCTTCTATGTTTTTCGATTTTTCTTAAAACTCCTGTTAGAGAAATAGGGTTATTTTTCTTATCTTCATCTATAAGTTTTCTTATAATTAATGCTTGAATAGGCGCGTAGTTGCGGTCAATAAATTGCCAAACATAATAACTCTGAGTCTCCGGGTTACAATCACGAGAGCAAATCAACGTAAACAGTCTGTGATTGTTTAGTAAATCTCGAATATCTTCATAAATAACTGTCAGATCTGACAACCAACTATCAGCCAGCTTCTTAAAATTTTTATATGTTGGTTTCTGCATTTTCACCATTACTCCTGCTTCTGATTGACTATATTGCAGAATGCTATGCTCACTGGATACTGTGGTCAAGCCACGCCACTCTCTCAACCGTCATTGCGAGCGAACAACGTGAGCGCGGCAATCCAGCCTTGTCATGCCGCACTTGCCTGTTTTACCGTAGTTTTAACGAAGGCAGATTGCGGCATCTAGTCCTTGTTAATTGCCAGACCCCGCAACAAGTGCGGGGTGACAATCAGCACTGGATCGCCACGGCACTGCGTGCCTCGCGATGACAGGGGCTTTGCGGTCAAGCCACAGCGAACACCACGCTCTCACACGTCATCCCAGTACCAGCCTTCGCTGGCATAAACTCCGGCTGGGATCCACGCCTAACCAAAAATTCGTGGATGCCTGCCTTCGCAGAAATACCTAAACAACCGTCATGCTGCGACTTGATCGCAGCATCCAGCATAAATGCTAGGCTCACTGGATCGCCACGGCACTGCGTGCCTCGCGATGACAGGGGCTTTGCGGTCAAG
>CAZFOM010000008.1:0-18063 GCA_964520155.1 uncultured Rickettsiales bacterium | reverse complement strand
CCACAGCGAACACCACGCTCTCACACGTCATCCCAGTACCAGCCTTCGCTGGCATGACTGTCTTTTGGGTTGGCCTTCGCAGGCATGACATAATCAATCGTTTATCTCTTCATATAAATCCTGCCACTCGGGATTCTGCTCTAAAATTCTCTTTACCTTCCATGCACGCTTCCATGCATTGATACATTTTTCTCGATGGATTGCTTCCGCAGCAGTCGGATATTCTTCAACATAGACCAAGCGAGTGAGACTGTATTTGCTACTGAACCCTTCCACCATTCTTTCACGATGTTCGTACATCCTGCGAGCAATATCATTGGTGACGCCAGTATAGAGAATACCATTGGGTTTATTGGTAATGATATACACATAAAACGGCATACTCACCGTTTCGTGATAATCGCCTGATGGTAGTCGGTGAGACGGATTTGGGCGCTAGGGGTTTTGGCGCAGAATTCATCAATCGCTTTGCGCGCACCGGGCCAATTGGGGCTGTAATCGTCGCAACTGATCACACCGCCCGCGTTCAGGCGCGGAAAGAAATACTCGAGCGCGCCGCGATACGGTTCATATAAATCCACATCGAGATTGACGAAACGGTAAGTCTGCTCAGGCAGTTCCTTAAGGCTTTCGGGGATCCATCCTTTAATGAATTGCATCTTTGGGAAATCGGAGAGATTCTGTTTCACCTGGTCAAACGGCGCATAAAATGCACCTTTCTTCACCATGTGAATCGCCGATTCCCGCTCTGCTTTACTGCCGAATGCCAAATCCGCTTCCTGCGGTTCGCTAAGACCTTCAAACGAATCCAACACCCACATTTCTTCCCCTGCAAATACAGGATTCTCGGTACGCAACTGACGTGCCATCAACAGTGTAGATAGTCCGTACAGACACCCGCATTCGGCGATGGCACCGGCTACCCGCTGGGTGGAGGCCAGCGCATCGAGCATGGTCTGATAGCGATAGCGCCTGCGAATCGGCATTGCGTAGGTACCAATCCGCGCAACCGCTTCCATGTAATAGGAGTCGAGCGGCAGTGGCTCGATCTGTTCCAGCAGTGTTGCCATCAACTTATACGACCATTCGAGCTGATGATTGCGAGTAAGCGTTTGGATCAGCAGATACAGCAAATCAATGCGATCGGGGTTTTGCGCGAGTGCGTTTGACATGATCCGTACGGCTTCCTGCACTTCATTTTGCTGCAAATGCGCTTTCGCCCAATACACCATATGCGTTGCATTAAACAATTGCGGTTTTTCCTTGTAGGCTTCGGCAAACAAGCGAATGGCCTGCGGCGCATTTTCCTCAATGCTCAGCACCATGGCCGTATGGATCTTCTGCTGAGCCGTCATCATATGCGATCCGCCACCGCTTTGAGATAATCTTTTGTGTTCAGATGTTTCTGATCTTTGCCGACCAATAGCGCGAGGTCTTTGGTCATATACCCAGCCTCTACCGCGCCCACGGTTGCTTTTTCGAGTTTCTCAGCAAACGCAATCACATCCGGCGTGGCATCGAACTGGCCACGGTATTTGAGCGCGCTCGTCCACGCAAAGATAGATGCAATAGGGTTGGTGCTGGTATCCCTACCCTTCTGGTATTCGCGGTAATGCCGCGTGACGGTGCCGTGTGCCGCTTCGGTTTCGACCGTCTTGCCGTCCGGGGTGATGAGGATCGAGGTCATGAGTCCGAGCGATCCGAATCCTTGTGCCACCACGTCCGACTGCACATCGCCATCATAGTTTTTGCACGCCCACACAAACCCGCCCTCCGATTTGATGGCAAAGGCAACCATATCGTCAATCAAACGATGCTCGTAAGACAGCCCCTTCGCTTCGTAAGAGGTTTTGAACTCGGTGTCGTATGTGTGCTGGAAAATATCCTTAAACCGCCCGTCGTATTTTTTGAGGATCGTGTTCTTGGTGGACATATACAGCGGACGCCCCAGCGAAAGCGCGTAGTTGAAGCACGCGCGCGCAAAGCCTTCGATGGACGCATCGACATTATACATCCCCATCGCCACCCCGCCGGCAGGAAAATCAAACACCTTGTGTTCGATCGGTTTTCCACTTTTGGGGGTAAAGGTCATGGTGAGTGTGCCCGCTTCATTCACCACGAAGTCTGTGGCTTTATACTGATCGCCAAACGCATGGCGCCCAACGATGATCGGTTTCGTCCAGCCCTGCACATAGCGCGGCACGTTTTTGCAAATGATCGGCTCGCGGAAGATCGTCCCATCGAGAATGTTGCGGATCGTGCCGTTGGGCGATTTCCACATCTGTTTCAGACTAAATTCTTTCACCCGCGCTTCATCCGGCGTGATGGTTGCGCATTTGACACCTACTCCATATTGCTTAATCGCGTGCGCCGCATCCACCGTGATCTGATCGGCGGTGGCGTCGCGTGTCTGAATCGACAGATCGTAGTATTTCAGCTCCACATCGAGATACGGCAGGATCAGCATCTCCTTGATCCATGCCCAGATGATGCGCGTCATCTCATCACCATCGAGTTCGACCAACGGGGTTTTTACTTTGATTTTGTTCATGGGTGTTCCTTTATGTATGTTCCCAGCTTGCGCTGCTGCGCTCGCTATGGAACGCCGCTTCGCGGGCTGACGGCTCGCCAAGCCTACTGGCTTGGGTTGGTGATTGGTTTTTTATGCCTGTACGTTATGCAATTTTTTGCTACCATACCAGCCATGCAGACAAATACAATTTTTCCCGTAAGCCCTATGGATGAGTCGCTGCGTGTGTGCGACCGGCAACACCATCATTACCACTATCAGGCCTCTGCACAATATCTCTGGCTGGCGCGCACTTACGAAGCACTCGGGGAATATGATGAGGCGCGCGTGTGTTATGACAAAGCCATTTTTCAAGATCATTGGAATCAGGAGGCGTTGGACGGAAAACAAGCAGGGTTTAGGGGCGTGATCGCAGCACCTACTTACGATCGTCACTCGCTATTCGATGGGCCATTTCGCCATGCGATCGGTCAGCCACTTTCTGCAGCATCGGGTGCGCATGATGATGCTGCGCACGCACTTTTGGAACATCACTACGGTAGCGCAATGCATGGTTTTGACCGCGCGATTCATCTGGAACCGGACTTCAGCAACGCCTATTTCGGTAAAGGAAAATGCGCGTTTCTTATGCAGGATTACCACACGGCAAGTGATGCTCTGCGCGAGGCAATCCGGCTCTCACATCGTGCACATGATCGCTACCACCGCCACGCATCTGACCTTCATGCACAAAGAGGGCGGTGGCATGAACGCAAAGGCAATGTTGATCTTGCCATTGCCGATTACAGCAAAGCACTGGATCTCGATAACCGTAATCAGGATGCACGCATTGCGCGCGGACTACTCTACCAGATGAAAGGTAACGCACGCATGGCAGAAGAGGATTTGGCTTAGAATCCTTTGCCGAGTCGTACCAATCCGAACACCGCGAGTAACGCGCCGATAATCGTAATCGCAATGGGAACTTCCCGTCCTCGATCACTGCCGCTATAGAGTGTATTTTCTATCACCAGATAATGCCGCAGAGGCAATTCGTGAGTGAGCGCGATAGATACTGTATCACCAGCGCGTATCGTATCATTCGGCGGAGATACCGCAGCACTCCCTTCCATCAGTTCGCCCGTAGGCGCGGTAAAGCGATACTTCACCTGCGTGTGCTGGTTCGGATCCCATTTGGGGCCGGATGTACTGCCGCGCGCTCTGCCTATCTGTTCGACGGACAAGACCTCGCCCGATATTCGCGTCGTGCTTTCAAGCATCGGCTTAGGATCGGCCCGCACATACTGATAGATACCAACGGCTACCATCATTAGTCCCAGAATAAGAAAAACAATGCTTTGCATGAAAAACCTACATCCAGAACGTTATCATTAAAGGTACATATATAGCCCCCACCATCGTACTCAAAAACACCGTGGATGCGGCTTTCTCGGGGTGCGCGTTCAGCAGCGTGGCAATCACGACGACATTGGCTGCCATCGGCAGAAGCGAGTAGAGAATGATCGTGCGATGCACCGGTTCAGAAAACCAGCCGAGCATCGCCGCGTCCCAATGGACAAAACCGATCGCCAGCGCGGGAAAACAGACGAACTTCGCAAAAAAGCTGAGCGATACGAAGCGCCAGTCGAATGCAACCTGTTTCAGTCCGGCAAGACCCAGGCCGATGATCATCATACCCAGTATGGAATAACTGCCCCGCACATTGAGCAGAAATTCATCGATCACGGCGGGAATGGGAATATGGGCAAGATTGACCAGCAATCCCAGCATGAATCCATAGAGTAAAGGAAGTTTGAGCACCTTCATCATCGCTTCGCGCGGCGTGGATTTACCCAGCGCCCCCACATAGTAGCCGACCGTGTTCTCAAAAATGCTGACACCTAGAATCAGCACCATGTAGATACCGAAGGTTTCCTTATCAAACAGCATGAGTGCGATGGGCACACCGAAATATCCGGTGTTGGCATTGCCTGCCGACATAGCAAGCAGATTCTTTGTTGCATCGGAATAAAAGCGCGCGCCCACAACATAAAAAGTCACGCACAAGAATGAGCTGAGCGCAAGCGAGAACAGCGGAAGCAACATCACCGCAGGCGACAGCGGGGCGTGTGCAGTACCTGAAAAAAACACCATCGGCACAATGATGAAGAATACGATTTTAGAGATACTGTCGCGATCCACCTGCAGCACGCGACCGGCGATATACCCCAGGCCAATAGTCAAATAGAGTGGGATCAGCTTGGTGAGCAGAAGCAGAAAAATATCCATATCAGGCACGAATCGACTGAAGCAGTTCACGGGCGACACGATTGCCGGATTCCACCGCGCCATTCATGTATCCCTGAAATGCCTGACTCGTGTGCTCGCCTGCAAAAAACAATCTGCCGTTTCCTTCGGTGCCTGCCGTGTGGGGTAACAGCGCGGTATATTGTCCTGGCTTCGCACAGGTATAGGCGCCCAGACTGAATCGGTGTTTTGCCCAGAAAAAGGAGGCCTGATTTCCCGTAAACTGTGTTTCGATCTCCGGCAGCATGATCTTGAGATTCGCGGTGACGCGGTGGATGAGATCGGCAGGGTAGCGGAGCCCTGCCTCTCCGCCCACAAAGGTCGTGAGTATGCCGTGTTCCCCTTGTTGCCCGCGGCTGGTATCCCAGATATTCTGAAACGCCAGGTCGCTGTAGAATGTGCCATTTGGACGCACGCCCTGCGGCACCGTGGAGACATTACTCCAGTTGCGATGCTGCATTTCAAAAAGAATTTTCGCATTGGTACCATACCCGAGTTGCTCGATCGCACGACGCTTTTCATTGCTAAGCAACAGTTGGTCGAGTCCCTTTATGCCGCGCAGAATCGTAAACGGCAGCGCCAGCACCACATAATCAAACACCTGACGTTCGCTGCTCGTTTGGCCGGCAAAGGAAAGTTCGTACGCAGAAGAACCCGCGGGTCTGATCGCAACAAGCGGGCTTCGGGTGCGAACGGTGACGGCAGGCGTCACGGCATTCATCAGGGCTTCGATCAACCGGCTCGAACCGCCTTCAATGCGCCAGGCTTCATCGCTATCCCCGAACAGGGAAAAAGGAGTCCCTGCATCCGCACCCATCATATCCACCAGATTCAGGCAGGACTGATCGTCGGGATCCAGCCCAAACTCGCCGGTATAAGCCACGCGGATTAATTCCAGCACCCATGATGGCGTCTGTTTGGTGCGCGCAAGATAGGTGGCAAGGCTCACCTGATCCAGCGCACGCGCATGATCCGTAAATTGGTGTTGTGCCTCATATAATTGCTGCGCATCGCGCGCGATCATGCCGGCAAGTTCACGAAACACACCGCGCTCACCATTCTTTTCCAGATCGGCTTGCGAATAAAAGGTTCCATCAAAAAAGAAGAGATCGGTTGTACCTTCCTGCGCAAGCGATGACAACCCTACCCCCAGCTCGACACATAACGCACGAATATCGCTGTGGTTAGAGTCCACAAATTCACCACCTAATTCGCAGAACTGGCCATCGCTGGTAAATCCGTAGCGCGTATGCACCCTTCCGCCGATGCGGGTGGATGCTTCAAACACGACCGGCGTCATGCCGGCCTGCTGCAACCGATACGCCGTAGTGAGTCCGGCAAGCCCCGCGCCGATGATCGCTATGCGCGGTATGTTCTCTGAGGGAATGGCCGAGCGAAGTGCAGAAAATGGTAACGCTGCACTCACGGCAGCAAGCCCCAACGCCTTGGCAAACTGGCGCTTGCTCGGATCCATCTGCGAATGCACCTGCTGCCGCATATGCTTTCTAAGCCAGCGAAACAAAGGGGTGCGCGACATGGGTAATCCTGTTATGGCAATGTTCTTATTCGAACCTAAATTAGTGGTTTTATTGCAAAATGCCAGCAGTACATACGATCCTCATGCGCGTTGAAAAAGAGGTGGAGAAAAAGATCCGCGCCGGTTCGCCGTGGGTTTTGCGCGGGCAGTATCAGGAGTCGGCAGCGCTCTTATCCGTTGCTTCGGGCGCGCTGGTGGAGATACGCAATCTGCGCGATGCATTTGTCGCTACCGGATACTATAACGCCAGCTCTCCGATACCGGTGCGTATTCTGTCGCTGCGTGAGGAGCCCATCGATGCAACGTGGTTCCGCACGCGCCTTGAGGCGGCGCGTAGTAAACGTGAGAAGATCATTTCTGCTCCCTACTACCGCCTCGTGCATTCTGAATCGGACGGGTTGCCAGGACTCATTATCGATCGCTTCGATGATCAGTTCGTCTGTCAGATTTCCACCGTAGGGATGGAGCGCCTGAAACCCTTACTGCTGGAGGCGCTCGAGAATCTGTTCTCACCGCGCACGATCCTTTTGCGCAATGATATCCCTATCCGTCGCAGCGAAGGATTGAAAGAAGAAGTCGAGGTCATCAAAGGTACCTATAACGCACCTACAGAGATTTACGAGTACGACACGGTTTTTCTAGGCGATCTGATGAAGGGACAAAAAACCGGTTGGTTTTATGATCAGCGTGAGAATCGGTATATGATCGCAAAACTAGCGCGCGATAAAACCGTGCTCGATGTCTATTCGCATTCGGGCGGATTCGGGATTCCCTGCGCCAAAGCCGGTGCGCGTCAGGTGACGCTGGTGGATAGTTCCGCGCTCGCACTCGAGATGGCAAAAAACGCCGCCGCACGTAATCAGGTGTCCAGTCGCATATCCTACCTTCAAGGCGATGCAGCCAAAATCATGGAGTCGCTACACGCAGACGAGAAACGATTTGATATCGTCTGCTCCGACCCTCCGGCATTCATTCCGAATCGTGACGCACTGCCTGCCGGACTTAAAGGCTATGCAAAAGTCGCGCGTTTGTCTGCACAGCTCGTTGCTCCCGATGGATTGTTATTCATCGCGTCTTGTTCGCATCACGCCACGCGCCCACTCTTCCGCAAGGCGGTGCTGGAAGGCATCAAAAAAGCTGGTCGCACTGCAACCATCCTGAAACAAACCGGAGCCGCTCCCGATCACCCGCTGCACCCGCATCTGCCACAGAGCGAATATCTGAAGGGAATTTTGTTGCGGGTTGCATAATCGCACTCGTCATCGCGAGGCACGCAAGTGCCGTGGCGATCCAGTGTATGTGTCACCCCGCACCTGTTGCGGGGTCTGGTGATTGACAATGACTAGATGCCGCAACAAGTGCGGCATGACAAAGTGGTTAGCGCTTAGCCAGAAGATCGCGGATTTCTTTGAGATATACCTCGCTGGCAGGCGGTGGAGGTGGGCTTGCCTCCTGTGCTTTCTTGAAGCGATTCACCTGTTTTACGATCATGAAGATCGCGGCTGAAACAATCAGGAAGTTGATCACCGTGTTCAGGAACAAGCCATAATTGATCGTAACCGCCCCTGCATCCTTGGCGGCTTTGAGTGAAGCGAATTCTCTGGTTCCGTCCGCAGCGCCCTTGAGCACGAGAAAGAAGTTCGAGAAATCAATACCGCCCATGATATAACCAATCGGCGGCATGATCACATCGGCCACAAGGGAGTTGACGATACCGGTGAACGCCGCACCGATAATGATACCTACAGCAAGATCAATCACATTGCCGCGGGAGATAAATTCTTTGAACTCTTTGAACATACGACTACCCCGTTTTGTTTTGAGATTTTTGTTATATCGTGGGGAAAAGCTAACCAATGCTTTCACGAAGCGCCAGCGGAAAAGAAATGTCTCATAACCTTCTAGCTATTTTTGTGATCCTTGCTGCAATGTCAGTCACTTATTTATCCTATCGTGCATTCCGCATCTGGTCGAACGGCAATGTTTCAAAGCAGAATCTGTGGCTTTTTTGCATATTGCTCATCGTATGTTTGATAGGCGGAGGATCGATCTTTTTGCTGCACTGGGAAGGGTACAACAGCATGGTTTATCGTGGCACGATGGTGGAAGAATAATGTCATCGCGAGGCACGCAAGTGCCGTGGCGATCCAGACACAATGACGCATGGATTGCCACGCTCACGTTGTTCGCTCGCAATGACGAAGAAAAAATATATGTCAATACGGCTTAAACGTTTTTGCCCTAACTCTTCCAGCTCAGCGTCTTTTCCGGCACACGGTTCATGAATGGTACGCCTTGTGATTGCGCTTCGAGATAATCTTTTTTGAGTTTGAAATACCACAATGCCTGCTGATCGGCAGCGCCTAGCAGCATCAAGGAGGGGTGATCGCCTTTGAGCCCTTCTTGCTGTTTGATGACAATATCCAGATCCTGCCGGATGAAGGCCTTGCCAAACGGGGTGACCACCCGACGAATGAAATTTAAGAACCGGCTGCTGCCATAAACAAACTGGAGAAGCTGCGTTTTCGTTTCGTCTATGGGAGTCAGTGCCGTGAGCAAACAAATATGCTGTGCACCGATCATGATATGTTCGGTACGAAGACCTGGAAGCTGAAACTGAATTTCGGTTTTGATGTCGCCGCCCAGAATTTTATACGCCCGCGAGTTGGAGGACGGTTTGTGACTTTTCATCCGAAAACCAAGTCCCACCGGCTCAAAGGATTTCTGCTTGAGATGGATCGAGCGCCTCGTGCGCCACCACCACGCCGTATGCACAAACGGCCCGTGCGAAGGAGCCATCAACCCGATCACTGCATGATCTATGTGACAAGGAAAGATGACCGAATCGAGCAGATGATAGCGCTTATCGTCAGGCCCCAGCGAGATCGGAAGCGCGGGCAATGTTTCCGGCACACGCGATTTCGGTGCCGGCACATAGACCCAGATATTTCCTTCAAACTCGCGGCATGGATAAGCCATGGTTTTCACACGCGAAAGCTCAATGTTTTCCTCCGGTGCCAGCGAGGGAATCTTCGTGCAGACCCCGTTCGTGTTAAAGCACCAGCCGTGATAGCAGCACTCGATCTCGTTGCCATCGAAGCGGCCATAGCGCAGCGGAATCCCCCGATGCGGACAGAAATCCTTCAGTGCAAACACCTCTCCCTTTTGATCCCGCCCAATGAGCACTTGTTGTCCGAGCATGGTGACCGATTGCATTTGTCCAGACTTTACTGCCGCACCACTGGCTGCGACATACCATTGATCGAAAATGAGGGGTGACGCTGTATTCATACCAATTCCTTATCTATCTGGTGGGATCGATGTGATTCGAACACACGACCTAGCGTTTAGGAAACGCTTGCTCTATCCAACTGAGCTACGACCCCAACCGCTGCTGTTGTTAGCATGGGTGCGGCGGGGTGGCTAGTGGGGATGCGCGTCGGCACTTGATCCATAATTCTTTATATAGCACAACAGGTTACGGCTTAACCGGTTTGTAACTTCCTTCTGCTATGCTGCATGAATGGAACAGCAGACTTACATCAGCAAGGAAGAATACTGGGACGCGCTCAGCGATCTGCTCAAAAACCATATTGAGCGCTCAGAACTACCGATAGGGGGATTATTTCATCCATTAACGGCGGAAGAAGCGGAATTATTACGCGCAGCAAGAACGTTACTGGAGAACGACCGGCGAGATGTCTCTCGACACAGCAAGGTTATCAAAAAACTACATGACATTTCCGGATCTATGGGTGGTGATGGTTCTTCTGAGATCTATGTGTCGGATCGGTTTGAGCAGGCACTCCAAGAGTTCGTTCGGCGGAAACCTATTCATTGGGGATCAAACCGCGTCGAGGAAGGTTTCGAGAATTTCCAAAAGCTCGCGCATCACTATCTGTTTCGCTTCATGCCTTCCACTCCGGAAAGCGATTGCGTCGTATGGCACCGCAAGGTGAAAAAGGAAAGCCTGGATCTGCCAGATCCCCAAATTGCCCTTACAGGAAATAAGACTCCGCATATGCCTCAGGTATATTTCATTCCGGGCATATTGGACTACTCTCCCATCACCGATGAGGGTTTTGCCTTACTGCCTTCACAGCAGACGGCAATCGACGGGTTTGATCTGGTGTCGCAATGGGCACGCAAGAATGGCGATGCGGATGTGTATTATATCCAAAAGTCTCCGATTG
Organism: uncultured Rickettsiales bacterium; assembly: GCA_964520155.1. Lineage (GTDB taxonomy): Bacteria > Pseudomonadota > Alphaproteobacteria > Rickettsiales > JABCZZ01 > CAZFOM01. The sequence continues at coordinate 7,517 of CAZFOM010000008.1, read as the reverse complement.
GAAATATCCGGAAAAGCAAAGATGATCCGGATGCCTGCAATGGATGTGCACAGGCGTTCATTCATCGTTTCCTACTCGCGGATATCGCACAATACAAACCGGAAGAAGGGTGGAGGCGGCTGCCTTCCCTTGAATCCGTCAAAGCAAATCTGAGTCGTCATACGTTTGTCGGCTGCTGCTATGGAGGTGTCTGGCAACAGGCTTTTCAGGATCAAATGTATCGCACGATGTTAGATTTGGGTTATAACGAACAGGAAGCCAAGGAATGCCTGAACGCATTAGGTATGGTGGCGTTTGGATTTCGTCGCTCGAGTAGCGGCGCGCATCCCCATATACCCACACTGACTGTGTGCAATACAGAGGATGCGATGACAAAATCCCACACCTACGATTTTTTGCGCAGTCAAAATGTGAAAAATGTGTTGGGTGTGATACATGGAATGCAGGGGCAGACCTTACACATAGAAAATACGTTTGCTGCGGACAAACGTTACATCAAAGAAGACGGACAGCTGATTCCAGTCGAGAATCAGGACTATCATTCGATGCGTGGATATACACAATTAAACGAACGTATATTACGCAGAGGGAAAGTTATGGAAACCTACCGTGCTCATCTTTGTGCTCCCTGTATTCGGGAAACGATTGACACGATGATTGAAGCGGGTCGTTTGGGTATCAGGGACGGTGGGCACATCATTCAAACCGTACGGGAAAAACACCTTAACCCGCAAGTATTACAACGTTCTGCGCTAGAACTTGCTGAACAAGAACGATGGTTCTTTACTCAACTGAATCGTAGTGGTGGAACAAATCTATATTAATGATGGATGATCTGTAGCTGCTCCGGCCGCACGAGTTCAATCATCGGGCCGCCCTGCTCAAAAATCCAGCCGCGCACCTCGACCGTTTTTCCCTGTGCCTGCTCAAGATCGGAATTCGCAAAAGAGCGCGCATAGCGCTTGGGGATAAATGCCGTGAAATCGGTCTTATAGTCTTTGCCGAAATTGATATAGATATTGCCGCGTCGCGCATCCACTTGCATCACGCGACCACGCACGAGCTTGAACTGATCGATACAACAATCCGCTTTGGTTGCCTCCACCACCGCAAAATACGGATTCGCCCAGATGCCTTTTCTTGCTTCACGCGCGCTGGTTTCTGCCTGCATCATCGCCGTGATGTCTTTCTTCTTCGCATCATCGAAAATCGCATAGACCATCGCCATGCCCAAGCGCAGCATTTCCTGCTGCACCCAGCGCCCATCCGCAAGATACGCTTGCGCGACGATTCGGTTCTTGCGATCGCGCGGATTCTTACCCGTGACCAACCGAACCGATTGTCCGAGTATCAGTTTGGAAAGCACTGCTTTTGCCTCTTCCCCCATCGGCTCGCCCGGGCGTTTCTTGCCATCCTCTTCTTCGACATTGGGAACCTGAAGGCTTGCAAGCCGCACCACATCGCCCGATTCCAGCCGGAAGGATTTTCCATTCATCACCTGCGAGACATTGCCAGCTTCGATATCCTCTGCGAATACGGAAAACGGCAAGAGCAGCAATAGAATCAGAAATCGGCGCATCATGGAGAACCCACAGAAAAATCATTGTATTCGGCAAAGTTTAACGATAGGAAGAAACCTTGCGCAAATCCAGTTTTATATACAAGGTTCCTATGTTTCGCATCCTTCTGCTTACTTCTGTTCTCACCCTGCTCATTGGCGCATGGCAACCCGCGCGCGCGACCGATTATTTCACGCTGGGTCTGGGCTATTACGACGTGATCGATCGGGAAGGCGAAGCCGCGTTGTTTGCACTCGAATATCGCGGTGAATATGTGTGGGGTGGATTGCGTCCGGCGATTGGCATCAACGTTACGTCAGACAGTGCCGTATATGGTTATGTCGGCGGATTTTACGATTGGTTTTTTTATGATAAACTCTATGTCTCACCGAACTTCATGATCGGTGCTTATGCACAAGGCGATGGTAAGGATCTCGGACACGCGCTTGAATTTCGCTCCGGTCTGGAACTTGGGTATGAGTTCTCGAATGCTCAACGCGCCAGTGTCGCCTTCAACCATATATCCAACGCCAGCATCGGGGATAAGAACCCGGGTGTCGAAACGCTGCTCTTTAATTACTCTGTGCCGCTGGGTGGGTTGTTTTAACTCTACCTGTGGCGTCTTGAGGGACGCGCAGGTTTTGTAAGCATTATATCCTTTAATTCCGGTGCGGCATCAACCATTGCCGCAGAGAGCTGATTGACCGTATTCGTCAGCGTATCATCATACTGCTGCCCGTACTGCGATAACACGAACATATGCTCTAGAAACTGAGTGAGTGCGGTCGTATCTGCTGCCAGCGGTTCGAGGTTACTGCGGCTACGCAGCAAGTTGGCATAAAAATTCGCCACCCCCTGGAATGCGTCGCGCACGCTCTTGTCTTGTCTGGCATAGAGTTTGGTGTATTCGGTGAGTGAGGTTAAATCACCAAGCCACCTCTCATTTCCAAGCAATGCAACCAGTGTGGGGTTTGGCGGATAGTATGGTTTCACAGCGTCACTACGAGCGGTACGCAAAATCCATCTGATCGGAAGAAACGCCACCGAATGCGTTATGTTTGATAAGGCTATCCATGTCTTTATTCAGATCCGCCGCTTTCATGACAACGCTTAGTTCACGCGCAATGGTTTTCAGTTCATCTATACTGAGCATTCCGAAAAGATGTGTGACGGGATTACCTTGATCGGCAATTTTATGAGGATCTTTTTGCAGTATGGTTTTTAATTTCTCAAATTGGTGCGAGGACAGTGAGGTAACCATATCACGAATACTCTCAAAGAAGTGAGTTTGACATCTTAGAACAGCTTCCATAGGGAAGATTTTATTAATTCCATCTATTTGAATCGAATCAGAAACTGAGCCATTATATATCATCAGGTTATGAATGGCCATCAAGGACATCTGTGACTCAAGCCATGCTTGATGAATACGATTTTTCTCTTCATTCGTATAACCGTTTCGATTCGTACCCAACTCCTCACACAACAAGGTTGCTGCGATATTGACCAGCATCACTGCATCCCCCACGCATTTACCGCAGGGCAATTGATGTTGCATCAACTGGCTAAGTTTTCGGGTAAACCCTTCTTCGGTGCGTATTACTTCATGTTCCATGCAACTGAGTATAGCCCGGCAAAGTTAAAAATTCGGTAAACTGAGCAGGCTCAACCAGCGATAGAAAAAGGGTTGCGGCACGATCCAGATTCTTCTTCGCAACATCATCAACAAGTTTCTGTTTTATAATAAAAGTCTCTTCATTTAATACGCCCTTCACCAATGCCAGATCAATGTTGCGACCATCGCTTAACAACCCTGCCTTGTGATGCGCCCATTGCCAGACCTGTGAGCGGGCGATTTCGGCAGTGGCAGCATCTTCCATTAGATTATTGATCGGCACACAACCATTGCCAGATAACCAGGATGCGAGATACTGCACCGACACGCTGATATTGTTTCGCAGTCCCGCTTCGGTGATCGTTCCTTCAGGAATCATGAGCAAATCTTTCGCGGTGATGTTCACATCGGGAATTTTATGCAGCTGGTTTTTCTCGGGCATCAGCCGGTCAAACACCTCCATCGCCACCGGAACCAATGCGGGATGCGCGACCCATGTGCCGTCATGCCCATCGCCTGCTTCACGTTCTTTGTCAGCTTTCACCATTGCTATTGCTTTTTCGTTTGCTGCTTCATCATTTTTCACCGGAATGAAGGCCGACATACCGCCCATTGCAAATGCCCCACGACGATGCGTGGTCTGGATCAAGAGTTTGGAATAAGAACGCAAGAAATGCGTGGTCATCGTTACCTGCGAGCGATCCGGAAGTACGAAATCAGGGCGCGATTGAAACTTTTTGATGAAGCTAAAAATATAATCCCAGCGGCCGCAGTTGAGTCCCACACAATAGTCTTTCAGCGCATAAAGAATTTCGTGCATCTGGAAAGTTGCGTTGATCGTTTCAATCAGCACCGTGGCTTTGATCATGCCGCGTTTAAGTGCAAGCGTATCTTCTGCGAAGTTAAAAATATCGCGCCAGAGTTCGGCCTCGAGATAGTGCTCAAGTTTGGGCAAATAAAAATACGGCCCTGTGCCACGCGACAAGGCTTCTTTCGCATTATGATAAAAATACAAACCGAAATCGAGCAAGGCACCAGGAATCGGTTTTCCGCCGTAAGTCACATGGCGCTCATCCAGATGCCAGCCACGCGGACGCACAATCAGCACCGCTGTTTTTTCGTTTAGTTTATACGATTTACCTTCGGGTGATGTGTAGGTAATGGTTCGGCGCACCGCGTCATAGAGATTCTTCTGTCCGAGCGCGACCGCATCCCACGTAGGCGATAGCGAATCCTCGAAATCCGCCATGAATACCTTAGCGCCGCAATTAAGCGCGTTGATAATCATTTTGCGCTCGACCGGCCCCGTGATTTCCACACGGCGATCCAAAAGATCATTCGGAATGGGAGCAACTTTCCAATCCCCCTCGCGGATGGATTTTGTTTCGGGCAAGAAATCGAGCAACCCGCCTGCATCCAGTTCCTTCTGGCGCTTCACCCGCTCGGCAAGTATCGTATCCCGGCGCGATGCGAATCGTTCGGCGAGCGCCTCCACGAATGCCATGGCTTCCGGCGTAAAAAGCGGTTTCGCTTCTTGCGTGACCGGAACAAATTGCAGTTTCGATGGGGTGGAAGCGAGAGCGGGCGCAGTCATGGGATACCTCACAAATGAATGAGTGAGTTTGTAACAGCGCTACCCGCGTTCGTAAATATCTTTGCGATGCCCGATGGCGGTGATAATGACCAGATGCTTGGTTGGCTCAATGGTGTAAATCACGCGGTAATCTCCTACCCGTAGGCTACGCAACCCACTGTGATTAAAGCGCAAGGGTTTTCCGAACAGCTCCGGAGTTGTCGTCAGTTTACGTTCGATGGCTTTGCGGATCTGTTGTTGCACAGGTCTCGACAAGGCTGGAATATCGTCTCTTACCACAGCGGCAAGATATTCCAGCCGATACGACATGATTTACTTCCACGCATTCGCGTGTGAGATACGTTTGCCGCCCTGTTTGAGTCGCGCTTCGGAGCGTTTGGAAAAATAGCGGTCTTCCTGCAATTCCAGCGCGAGCAGGATCAATTCACGCGCGGCGGAAGAAACGGACTTGCGCTCGCCTTTGGCGTATTTCGCAAGGATTCCGTGTTCCAGCGGATCGAGTGTGATGTTGACGCGCGGATTTTGGGTTGGCATAGTGGCAACTCTGATTCTGGATTATAAAATGAGTGTAACACTTTTCCATCACCTGTGCAAGCATGTCCAATCTCACCCTCACCATTGGTAGCAAGAATTATTCCTCCTGGTCATTGCGTCCGTGGCTTGCAATGAAAGTTGCCAAGATCCCGTTTCAGGAGATGGTGATTCCTCTGGGCAAGCCCGATACCGCGAGCCGGATTAGCGCGATTTCCCCAAGCGGTAGAGTACCGGTACTGAATCATGATGGGCTGGTAATTCACGATAGTCTTGCGATCTGTGAATATGTGGCCGAGACCTTTCCCCACGCCGCGCTGTGGCCGGATGAGCGGGAAGATCGCGCGGTGGCACGGTCGCTGTGCGCCGAGATGCATTCGGGTTTTATGGCACTACGTAGTGCGCTCAGCATGAATATCCGCAGGCGTTTTCATCCGTTTTATGTGCGCGCAGACGTGATGAAGGATATTGACCGTATCTTGCGAATCTGGACAAAACAACGCGAGGCATTCGCCACTAAGGGAGCGTTTCTGTTTGGGTCTTTTTCCATTGCGGATGCGTTTTTCGCCCCCGTGGTGACGCGCTTTGAGACCTATGGTGTGTCGGTGAATCATACCGCGCGTGCCTATATGGATGAGGTGATGAATCTGCCTGCCATGCGCGAATGGGTAGTGGCAGCGGAAGCGGAGCCGGATGATGATTCGCCGTACGAATATCATTCGGTATCGGCATGATTTCTCTACGCGAACTCGGGCGCATCACCGGCAAAGCCGCGGTCAATACCATAGACCATGATGGAATTGAACATGCGGGTTACCTCGCATTTTTGTTATTACTTTCGCTCTTTCCTTTTCTGGTGTTGCTCGTGTCGGTGGCGGGGTTTTTTGGCGAAGGCGATGCCGGTACACGGTTTATTCATTTCATATTCAGCCAATTGCCCCCACATATGGTGCAAGCACTCACACCGCGCGTGGATGAAATTGTCTCAGGCCCGCCTACTGGTCTTTTGTCACTCGCCATTTTAGGTGCCTTGTGGACAGCGTCTTCTGCCGTCGAAGGTTACCGCACTGTGCTCAACCGTGCTTACCATGTGGCCACCCCACCTGCCTATATTTTGCGACGGTTACTCTCCATTCTTCAGCTTATCATTTTTACCTTTGCCATTCTGATGGCGATGCTGATCGTAATTTTTACGCCGATTGTGCTGAACAGTATCGAGAATTTTATTGGCTACCGCTTTCTGACGGAAGATACGATCAACTGGAGTAACTGGGTATTTGGCTTTTCGATTTTCATTATGTTTCTAATGGTGAGCAACCTCTATTATGCGCTCCCGAACGTGAAACAGAACTTACTATCGGTACTCCCAGGTGCCGTGCTTACCGTAGCGCTGTGGATGGTAGCCGCACAGATTCTCACGCTGTACCTGTCGCATTTTGAGCAGGTGAATCTGATTTACGGGTCGCTCGGTGGGATTATCGCGGCGATGCTGTTTTTCTATGTCATCAACGTAATTTTTATCTATGGTGCCGAATTCAACTACCTGTTAAAAACGTCGCTCGGCGAGCGCATCATTCAGCGCGAAGCGGCAGCACCACAAAAAACCAACGAGTGATATGTAATCTATGTGGGTGGAATTGATCGGACTGTTAGTAGCGGTGGCGTGTATGTGGCTGGTGATACTGGCGCTGCGCATTCGCGCGGGCGCGTATCGCTCAACCAACCGCGACGCTGATGCGGCCTTGGTGCTCGGTGCCGCAGTGTGGAACGGCGAGCCGTCACCAGTGTTTCGCGAACGCTTGAAACACGCGATCCAACTCTACCACAATAAGCGCGTGCGGATGCTGATATTCACCGGCGCGGTGGGTAAGGACGATACGCAATCGGAAGCCGCCGTTGCACGGCAATTTGCGATCAGCGCGGGGGTGCCGCCGGATAAAATTGCTACCGAAGAAGAATCCCGCTCGACGTACCAGAATCTTTTTTATGCACGCGAGCAGATGCCGTTTCATCAGATCGGCAGCGTGCTGATCGTCACCGATCCGCTGCATATGAAACGCGCACTGATGATGTGCGAGTATCTGGGCATCAAGGCCTACCCCTCGCCGCGCCCGCGCAGCAACACATGGAGCAGCACGGATGGTTTCGGATTCTGGATGCGCGAAACCTGAGCCTACGCCGCCTTTGTGCTGGGCTGCATGTTTTTCCTGCCCGAAGA
>CAZFOM010000007.1:21595-33206 GCA_964520155.1 uncultured Rickettsiales bacterium | reverse complement strand
TTGTGCGTTCCCACCGCTTTGGCAATTGGCTCCGGCGCGTTCACGACCAGCGAGATGCGATCCGACACATGAAATCCCGAATCCTTGCGCGCCTGCTGCACCATCCGCACCACATCCCGCGCGATGCCTTCGGCTTCCAGTTCAGGGGTGATAGTGAGATCCAGGATAACCAGCGCATCGTTGGTGGAAAGAGGGGCAGCAGAGTTTTTGTATTCAGGTTTGGGTTCGAGCTGTAACGTGTATTCCCCCTCTAGCAACGTTTCTCCACAAATTTCTACACTACCATTCGGTAATTGCTTCCATTCGCCTTTCTTTGAAGCGGGGATGATCTGCTTCATTTTTTCTGGCAGGCGTTTGCCAAGTATTGGGTTGTTAATAGAAATCTTGTGTGTGGCATACTGCTCAATCTGCTTATTTGATACAGCCCCGTGTGACTGCACATTAATCTCGTCCTTAATGATGGATAGAAGTTCAAAACCGGCCTTATCGTTCATCAGGAAATTCAGCCTGTCTTCCGAAGCGATAACACTGATTCGAGCAAGCGGCTGACGTACCCGGATATTGGCTTTGTTTCGTATGGACAATGCCGCATTACAGATATCGCGAATCCAGTCCATCTGCTTCACCAACTCGTCATCGCGAGCGGCCATATCACTTGATTGGCCGCGTGGCGATCCAGTTTCTTTTTTTGGCTGGATTGCCGCGTCGCCTTCGGCTCCTCGCAATGACGGGAACTCTGCCAGATGCACACTGTCCTCACCCGTCAACCCGCGATAGATTTCCTCAGTAGTTAGCGGCAGCAGCGGCGCAGCCGCACGGCACATCACATGGAGCACGGTGTACAGCGTATCATAGGCCGCCTGCTTACTTGCCGCGGCGAAGCCTTCAGGTGAAGCCGGGTCCGCATCACTATTTTCACTCCAGAAACGCTCTTTGCTCCGGCGGATATACCAGTTATTGAGCACATCAAAAAACTGCATCACCGCATCACATGCGGTAGGCGTGTCATATGCATCGAGTGCCTGCTCGATCGTCGATACTGCCGATTTGCATTTAGCGAGGATGTATTGATCCATGAGGTTGGTAGTTGGTGTTTGGTGATTGGTGGCTGGTATTTTTTCTTCACCATTCAGCATCCACAATTCACTCGCCTTCACCCCATCTGCATTCGCATAAAGGCAGAAAAAATTATACGCATTCCAGATCGGCTTAATCGCAAGGCGCACCACATCGCGGATGAATTTGCCTTCGGGATCCACCGCCAGATCCGCACCACGCATCACGGGTGAAGCGATCATCAGCCAGCGCAGCGCATCCGCACCGTACTGATCCATCACCTCTTTGGGGTCTTTATAGTTCTTGAGGCGTTTGGAGTATTTGAGGCCGGTTTCCGCATCGAGCACCACACCGTGACAGATACAATTTTTGAATGGCGGCTTATCAAACAAAGCGGTGGAAAGCATAATTAGGGTATTGAACCACCCGCGCGTCTGCCCGACATATTCCGTAATGAAATCCGCCGGGAAATGCGTCTCGAACCATTCTTTGTTCTCAAACGGATAATGCACCTGCGCAAACGGCATCGAGCCGGATTCAAACCAGCAATCGAACACGTCCTCAACGCGGGTATATTCCTCGCCGTCTTTGGTGATCTTGATTTCATCAATATAGGGGCGATGCAAATCTTTTACTTTCTGACCACTCAATTCTTCCAGTTCCTTGATGCTGCCGATCGCAATCATCTTGCCCGACTTGCTGCGCCAAATCGGAATCGGTGTGCCCCAGAAGCGGTTGCGCGAGATCGACCAGTCTGGAGCGGTCGCAAGCATATGCCCCATCTGCCCATCACGGATATGATCGGGAATCCAGTTGATCTGCTTGTTCAACTCCACGGCGCGGTCACGGAATTTCGTCACCTCAACATACCAAGATGGCATCGCGCGGTAGATCAGCGGTTTGTCGGTGCGCCAGCAATGCGGGTAGTTGTGCTTGATCTCTTCTTCCTTGATGACGCGGTTCGTGCCATCCGGATAATGATTCTTGAGGTAAGTGATGATGCGTAGATTCGCGAGTCCGTATTTCTCGAGCTGCTCAGGCTTGTAGGGTTCGTCCGGCGATTTGTTGGTATCGGCGATGACGTTGAGGCCTTTGAGGGAAAAGGTTTTAGCTGTCAGCTGTCGGCTGCCAGCTTCATTTTCTGAAAGCTGGAAGCTGGAAGCTGGAAGCTCTATATCAAAAACCGCATCTGTATATTTCCCCTGCCCATCCACCGGAACGACAAGTTCGATGTCGTTCGCCTCGCAGCATTTTTGGTCATCCTCACCAAACCCCGGCGCCATATGCACGATGCCGGTGCCATCGCCATCGGTTACGAACGATGAACCATCAAGAATGCGGAAAGCGTTTTTGTGGTCTTTGAAGTAGGGAAAGAGCGGGTGGTAGGAGAGGCCGATGAGATTGGAGCCTGGAATCAGCGAAAATACATATTGCTCTTTCTGCTTAATTCCCAACTGATCAGTATACTTCCCAACCGCCTTTTCTGAAAGTATATAGCAGATAGTTTGGGCTTTTCCGCCAGCAGCATTCTCCTCTACTTGCTTGCGCTCCACACTTTCCTCCCCCCGCTTGCGGGGGGATACAGGGGGGATACTTAATTCTGCTAATATCTTCTCAGCAACGCCTTCAATATTTTGCAACACATCGAGATTGGTAAACCGCAATACCCGAAATCCCATTTCATTCAAAAATGCGGTTCTGCGATCATCATATTCACGCTGTTCTTTTTCGGAATGTTGACTGCCATCGACTTCAATGATTAACTGGCTATCCATACAAACGAAGTCAGCAATGAATTCACCCATCGGCTGTTGCCTGCGAAATTTGAAACCATCCAGTTTCTTTCCACTAAGCACCTGCCATAATTTTTTCTCAGCATCGGTAGGGTTCTTGCGAAGCGCTTCGGCTTTATCCATCGCGTCTAAATTGCGAGTGGAAAATTTGCCCTCGCCGAAGTTCCCCCCTGCTCCCCCCGCAAGCGGGGGGATTGAGTCTTGCTTCACGCAAGCGGGAGATGAGTCTTGCTTCCCGCCAGCGCGAGAATGATCTGAGTGCACATCCGCAAGAACAGATACATACTCCATCTCCTTATTCACCGCCAAAGCCAGATTGCTCGGTAACGTCCATGGCGTGGTCGTCCAGGCGAGGATGTAGTATTTGTCCGCTTTCGGTGCGCCCTTCGGAGCTTCCTTCAACTCAAACGCCACCGTGATTGCTTTATCCGCACGCTCACGATACGAATTATCGAGTTTGGTTTCAAAATTCGATAATGGCGTTTCGGCCGCCCATGAGTAGGGCATCACGCGGTAGGCTTCGTAGACCAGCCCTTTATCATAGAGCTGCTTGAATGCCCACAGCACCGACTCCATGAAATTCTGATCCATGGTTTTGTAATCGTTTTGGAAGTCTACCCAGCGCGCCTGACGGGTGACGTAGTATTCCCATTCATGCGTATATTTCATCACGCTCGTGCGGCAATGTTCGTTGAACTTACCGATACCGTAATTGGTGATTGCTGCACGCCCCGATATGCCGAGTTCTTTTTCCGACCCCATCTCGGCGGGCAGCCCGTGACAGTCCCAGCCGAAGCGGCGTTCCACGCGCTTGCCTTTCATGGTCTGATAGCGCGCAAATAAATCCTTTACATAGCCAGTGAGCAGATGTCCGTAATGCGGGAGTCCATTCGCAAAGGGCGGGCCGTCGTAGAAAATGAATTCGTTATTCTTTCCATCTTTCTTCGCCGCACGCTCGTCCACCGAACGGCAGAACGTGTTATCTTTTTTCCAATTGGCAATGACCTGCTCTTCGAGCTTGGCAAAATTGGGGTTTGGATCAACATCAGGATAAAAATTTTTTGCGGGCGTGTTCATGCTTGATTAACGATATGGCTGATATAAGAAGAAGGCTCTGAAATAAAACATATATCGGCGGAATTCAACCGCTTCATAACAAATCATGCACGATAAACGCCTTACCCACCGGCTCATTCAGTATTGGGATTCTCTCCGCAAAGATCATCCCATGCCCGATATCGCATGGTTTAATTCGAGTGCAATCGAGGATGTGTGGTCACAATGCTTTAAGCTAAAGGTCGAGATCACGGGCGTTAATAAGGCTCTGTATTACTATGATTATGTAGGATCAGCGATTGTGGAAGCATATGGAAAAAACCTGACCGGCGAGACCGTACATGCCGCGAGCCGTCATTTCCCGGGGGCACGCATTATCAGCAAGGTTGATAACCTACTGACGAACCCCACGCCGATTCAGGAGGAAGGCTCTTTTGTGAACACCCAAAACAAGGTAGTGAAGTTTCGCTCCTGTATTCTTCCTTTTGGCAAGGAGGATGGCAGAGTGACGCACATCGTCGGTGGCGTTTCCTCGAAGACTTTTTAGAAAGATAGTTATGAAAAAAGATACACAGATCATCCATCTCGGGCGCAGCCCGCATAAGAATTTCGGGTTTGTGAATCCACCCGTCTATCATGGCTCCACTGTGCTGTTCAAAACACTCGCCGATTACGAAGCAGGTGAACGCGATTACTATGATTTTGAGAAATTGCCGGTTAATGAGTACTGCTCTCCGACCTACGGACGCTATGGCAGCCCTAGCAGTATCGAGCTACAAAAAGCACTCACGGTATTGGAAGGCGCGGATTATTCGATCCTCACCTCGTCTGGCGTGTCTGCCTTCACCGCCGCGCTGATGGGGCTCCTACGCGCTGGCGATCACCTGCTTATGGTGGATAGTGTGTACGGCCCCACCCGTCGCCTTTGCAACGACGAGCTTACCCGCTTTGGTGTGGAAGTCACCTATTATGATCCGATGATCGGCGGCAGCATTGAACAGCTGTTCAAACCAAACACTAGAGTGGTCTATGTCGAAAGCCCGGGATCACTCACGTTTGAAGTGCAGGATATTCCGGCGATTGCCAAAGCGGCGCGTGCGCGCGGCATTGCCGTAATGGCGGATAACACCTGGGGCACGTTTTATTTCTCCAAACCCTACGATCTGGGCGTGGATGTAAGTATCCATTCTGCTACCAAATACATCGCCGGACATTCGGATATGGTGATGGGACTCATCACCTGCCGTAAAGAGTATTATGAACCGATCCTGCGTTGCTTCCGTCACATGGGCGCGTGTTTGGGCGCGAACGAAGTCTATCTCGCACAACGCGGCCTGCGCACGATGCCGGTGCGCATCCGCCAGCAGGAAAAAACGGCGCTCGAGCTTGCTAAATGGCTGAAAACCCAGCCTGAGGTGGTGAAAGTGCTTCACCCTGCCCTACCCGATTGCCCGGGACACGAGATCTGGAAACGCGATTTCTCCGGCTCCAGCGGCCTGTTCAGTATCCTACTAAAACCATTCCCGAACAAACAGCTAGCCGCCATGCTCGACGGGTTGCATCACTTCGGCATGGGCTATAGTTGGGGCGGATATGAAAGCCTCATCATCCCCTTTAATCCGAAAAAAATCCGTACTGCGACCAAGTGGGAATATGACGGCATCTGCCTGCGTATCAATGTCGGTCTGGAAGATATTGAGGATCTCAAACAGGATCTCGCGGACGGGCTTAAACGCTTGAGAGGCGCATGAGCTTGAGCACGGATACCGCGCTTGCGACTATCCAGTGGAATGCGGACGGGCTCGTACCCGTCATCGTGCAACAGCATGACACCGGCGAAGTGCTGATGATGGCGTGGATGAACCGCGCCGCACTCGATGAAACCCTTGCCACCAAACGCATGTGTTACTGGTCGCGTTCGCGCGGGTCACTTTGGCGCAAGGGCGAAACCTCCGGCAATACGCAGAAACTCATCTCTATCAGTGTGGATTGCGACGGCGACACGTTGCTTGCGAAAGTCGACCAGACGGGTGTCGCGTGCCATACGGGCAGACGGAACTGCTTTTTCACACCGCTGGATTAAAATGTCTGGGCTGGATCGCCACGGCCTTACGGCCTCGCGATGACGAAACCGTCATTGCGAGCGAACGAAGTGAGCGCGGCAATCCATGTCTATCTAGGGCGTGCATCCGTTACGCTAAGACGTCCCCTAAAAAAAGAACGACAGAAAAGCGCTCGACGCGCGTTTCTCGCGCATCTTCGCGATCCAACTCTGCATATCATCCACGACCGTAATACCGATACAGATACCGATCGCAAGAATCAGCAGATGGGAAATGACCACTCCCCCTAAATAATAGGCCGACAGGGAGGCCTGCGAAACATCCGACATGTAATAACTGCCGATGTAAAACGCAGCAACCGACAACAGCAAGCTGCTCAACACAAAGAGCTTGGATCGCACCATGCTGATCATCAACGCAAATATCACAACAGCGCACAGGAGTGATTGCTCGAAAAACGGAAACAGCGCATCTCCCGTCTGCGTCAATCCTCCTACGAACAACATCGCAATGACCGCGAGTGGAAGTGCACCCACGGCGTAACCACCCAGTATGGTCGCCCACATACCCATCGCAACAAACAGCAACATGAATGGTATATGCTGTACCGGCGCCGCAAATCCGGCGCTCAGGCCAGCACTTGCTGCACCCGAAGGCTGTACCAGCAGCAGCGGAAATGCACCGAGCACAAAGATCGCAAAGAAAATGGCGGCAAACCTGCGGCTGCTCATCGCCCCTCGTAAACCAAGGTTAACAGTATGTTACTTTTACACGGTTTTGCCGCTTGGCGCAACCAAATGAGCATGGACAAATGATTCACCAGGGCGTAACCGTGCTACATGAAACGACTCCGCCATATTGCCCTCACAGTGTTTACCGGATTGCTGGGCGCTCTGCTCAGCGCTCCGATCGCATGGGCGCAAGCGCGCGATATTGAGAATATCACCGTGCTTGCAGATGCCACACTGGCCATGCCCATCAGCCGTTTGATCATCCAGTATTCGCGGATACAGGGGGCTTCCGTCAGCGGCGTGTATAAAACGGCGGCGGAACATCGCAGAATGATCGAGGATGGAGAACCCGCCGATCTGCTCATTACTGCCGACCGCGACATAATCGAAGCGCTCGAAGGAAAGGGATTAATTGATGTTGCTTCGCCCGTAGCGGTGGCCACCACCGGCTTTGTGATTGCGACATCCCCCTCAAGTACTGCGGCGTTTCAGGGAAATACGGCCGAGACATTACTTGCTTCTCATCTCCAGTGGGTCACGCTCGACCCTGCGCTCTACCCCGAGGGTGCGGGCGTTGCGCTGAAACTGAGCGCGACCCCGCTAAGCGCTCCAAACGCAAAAGAAATGGCACGCATGGTTGGCATGAACCCGCAACTGCTGGCACTTGTTCCGCAAACGTTGGCACAAGAGCGTGGTTTGTCCGTTGTTTCGGCTGTGACTTCCGATCAAATACCAGCCGTCACCTATACGGGTGTCGTGGTCGCAAGCGAAAACATGGAAGCCGCGCGCAAGCTGCTACGGTTTTTAAGTTCACCCGAAGCATCTGCTACACTAAAAGAAATGGGCTTTGATCAGCCCTGAATAAAGCCCCCCCTGCAAGCATCGGGGTATTTGTCATCGCGAGGCCTTTAGGCCGTGGCGATCCAGAACAAGGTGGATTGCTTCGCTTTCGCTCGCAATTACGCCACAAGCGGTGGGAGATAAATCCCTATATGAGATTAAATATAGGCGATGTTTTTTCCGTCTCGGAAATCCTGAAGCTCCTGCAGTTTGCTTGCGTATCCCATCTGCTTGTAATCGGGACGGAAGAAGGCAATCGGCTGACCGAATTTGTCATACACTGCACGAATTTCACCATTGTAATCAATCGCCGCACGCCCGCCGCTAAGGCTGATCACGCTGTAATGCGAGTCGGTCGCGTTCATGCCTTCATGATAGAATTTCTGCGCGAGTTGAACGAAATCCTCATATTCATACACCCCAAAGGACGCGCCGAACTTACGAAAATTATCGCCAAGCGTGTTGCTACGCGACGTGGTAGCACTACGAAGCAGGCTCGCAAACTGCTGCATTTCCTCTTTCAGAGACTCAATAAATGCCATCGCAAGACTCCATGTAAAAATATGTTAATTTTCCGTTAAAAATTTACAGGATCCTAGCGTTTTCTGCTGTTTTACGCAAGAAGCCAATTGTTACAATTTGATGACAATGGCTAGATTATGCCAACGGCCAGCGCGCGCGAGGTTCAAAATCGAGCGCACTAGTTTCGCCTGATTTTAGGCGCTGTATCCCTGCCCATGCGATCATCGCGGCGTTATCCGTGCATAACGCCATCGGCGGGGCGCAGCATTGCAGCCCCGCATGAGCGGAAACTTCCGTAAGCGCCTGACGTATTGCGTGATTAGCCGCTACGCCGCCCGCAACGACCAGATGTTTTCCCTGCGGATACTGGCCTACAAATAGGCGGGCAGCGCGTTCCACCCGATCGCGCAATACCGCAATCACCGTATGCTGGAATGACGCGCAGATATCGGCCTTATCACCATCGCTCAGTTTTCCATTGGCGGCGAGTGGTTCTAGCGCTTGCCGCACCGCAGTTTTGAGACCTGAGAAGGAAAAATCGAGCGTATCGCGTCCGTCAAGCGGGCGCGGAAAAGCAAAGCGCGTCGGGTTTCCCAGTTTTGCGAGCGACTCCACCTGCGGCCCACCTGGATAGGGCAATCCCATCATCTTGGCGGTCTTGTCGAATGCTTCGCCGAGCGCATCATCCAGCGTCGTGCCAAGCAGTTTATATCGCCCGACACCTTCCACCACCATGAGCAAACAATGCCCTCCGGATACGAGCAGCAGCAGAAAGGGGAAGGTCACGTTTTCCGACAGCCCCGCACTGAGTGCGTGCCCTTCCAGATGATTGACCGCAATGAAGGGCTTGTTCCACACCGAGGCAAGCGACTTCGCCATCATGACACCCACCATCACGCCACCGATCAGCCCTGGCCCGCCCGTAACAGCAATCGCATCAAGGTCAGCGTGGGTAACACGCGCCTGTTGCATAGCGGTGCGGATGACAGATTCCAGATGATCAATGTGCGAGCGTGCGGCGATTTCTGGCACCACGCCCCCATAGGGCAGATGATCCTTCGTCTGCGAGAGAATGATATTGGATAAAATCTGCCCATCGCTGCTGACCACCGCCGCCGCCGTTTCATCGCAACTGGTTTCGATTCCGAGTACGTTCATCTTAGGTTCAATCGACATACCATTCATCCATCTCGTTGAGGCAAACATGGGGATATACAAGGAAGAAAGCGCAGATCATAGTGGTTCTATGAGCGAGCTTTCTGACGTAGTAGATCCGCATGTTTGCCCAACCCTGCGGGCGGTGCCCTTTTGGGTGTCCGCGTCAGAAAATCCCAAAGGCCGTAGTCCCGCTACGCCCTTCGGGCTTTTCTTAGCGGAAACCATCCAAAATGGCTACCGCGAGATGGATGAATGATAGGTCGATTGAACCTTAGATTGATTTTCTGCTACGGATGGTACTTATGAAGCCAAGGTGAGAGTTAAATAGAGGGAACCACCACCAGATGCAACATCCGAGGCAAATTCGTATCGCGACCCGCTCGAGCCCGCTAGCACTGGCGCAAACGCGCATCGTGGTGGAGCAACTGGAACGTGCCGCGAAGCAACTTGCCTATCATTTCGAAATTCAGGTTCTTCCGGTGGTGACCACAGGCGATAAACTACTTGATCACCCGCTGTCCGAAGTGGGGGGCAAAGGGTTATTCACCAAGGAACTTGAGACATCGCTGCTCGAGTCCCATGCCGATATTGCGGTGCATTCTCTTAAGGATATGCCTACCCTTCTGCCCGAAGGGCTGATGATTGGCGCGGTATTGGAGCGTGAGGATCCGCGCGACGCGCTGATTTCATCTTATGCAGACATTGCTGCACTGCCACAAGGAAGTGTAGTGGGAACATCCTCTCTGCGTCGCGCCGCGCTAGTAACATCCATTCGTCCGGATATATCCATCATTGCTTTTCGTGGCAATGTGCAAACGCGGCTTGAAAAACTCAAGCAGGGAAAGGCAGCGGCCACGTTGCTTGCCATGGCGGGGTTGAAGCGGCTGGGACTCGAGGCAACCGTCACCGCAACTGCGCTGGATCCTGCCCATTTCACACCCGCGGTGGGTCAGGGAGTCATTGCCATAGAATGCCGTACGGATGACGCGGCAATCAGGGAACTGCTATCCCACATTCACCACACACCAACGCATATTGCAGTAGAATCAGAACGCGCATTGCTTGCAGAACTGGACGGCTCCTGCCGCACTCCGATTGGAGGCTATGCCACTGTGCAGGGCGACAGGATGCATCTTCACGCCTTCGTGGCCACGCTGGACGGTAGCCGTCACTGGCGCACCGAGCGCAGCGGCAGCCAAAGCGATGCAGCGCGCATGGGCGAGGATGCAGGAAAAGAGCTCAAGAAAAGCGCAGGCAGCGCGGTGTTTTCGTAATGCGCAGACGCGGTGCCGTATGGCTGACCAGACCTCTGGCAGATTCGCAGCGCTTCGCCGAATTATTGCACGCAAGAGGGATTCCGAGTCTCATCGCGCCGCTGATAGAGATTGAGTCACTACCATTAACGCATCCTGTTTCATTCGCACCCGATGCGATCATTCTCACCAGCAGACATGCCATACCGGCACTTGCAGTAGGGGTATTCTTACCTTCCACGCGAATATATGTCGTGGGTATCGCCACCGAAGATGCCGTGAAAGCAGCGGGCTTTTCAAACACACTATGCGCACCGGATGCTCAGAGCCTTGCGCAACTGATTCTAGCGCGACAATCCTCTGCGTCGCATCTTCTATATTTACGCGGCGAGCAGGTAGCATTCGATATGCCGCACGCGCTGGAATCGCATGGTGTAACGCTAGAAAGCCGGATCTGCTACCGAAGCAAACCCATCTCGGCACTACCCGATCCCGTTCTGACTGCATTACGCGATCATGCCCTGTCTGCGGTTGCTTTATTTTCTGCCTATACAGCAAGACAGTATGTGTCGTTGTTAAAGCAGCATGGCCTCACCGAACAACACGCAAGACTCACCTGCATCTGCATGAGTAATAAAATTGCAGCGGAGCTTGCAGGTTTACCTGCATCGGATCGGGTGGTGTCGCAATCACCGGATATGGCTTCCATGCTGGAAGCGATCACGCATTGGTTTGGTGCTTGAGCAATCCACATCAAGTCAGTATAAAGGGTGCCATGTCTGAATCCCCTGCCCCCACGCCCCCACGCCAAACCTTCTCCTTCCTTAATCTCGTTTTGTTTATCGTGCTGCTCGGCACGGTAGCATGGGCTGGAATGCGTTATCAGCAACAACAGCTTGCGAGTCCTTCGCCTCTGGAAGCACGAATTCAAGCGTTGGAAAGCGCACAGCAAGCTGCCTCAGGTCGCATGGACGCGCTGGAGAAAAAACTCCAAACCACCCGTAGCGATACCCCTGCCTCTGCAATATCTGTATCAGAGGACATCGAGGTGCGTATCGCCCAGCTTGAAGAATCGCTTAAAAATCTTTCGGCAGCACCTGATCACTTGGCGCCCCCCCCCGTCGCAACTGCCACCCCGC